>CBHTTS010000006.1:0-45078 GCA_966095775.1 uncultured Variovorax sp.
CGCCGCGCGGGCCCGAGGCCGCGCCGTGCGCGCCGGAGGCGCCGCCGCGCGGTCCGGCCGCGGGCCGGTCGCCCTGCAGCTGCACCGTCGCGCCGTCCTTGATGCGGTCGCCGCCCTCGGTGACCACGTTCTCCCCCGCGCGCAGGCCCGAGGTGATCGCCACCACCTCGGTGTTGGCCTCGCCGCGCTTGACCGGGCGCATCGAGACCGTGCGGTCCTCGTTGATCACGTAGACGTAGTCGCCGTTGGGCCCGGTGCGCACCGCCGTGACGGGCACCACCACCGCGCGCAGCTTGCGCAGCAGCAGCTGCACGTTGACGAACTGGTTCGGGAACAGCGTGGTCTGGGCGTTGCCGAAGCGGGCCTTGGCCTTGACGGTGCCGGTGGAGGTGTCGACCACGTTGTCGAGCGTCGAGAAGGTGCCGGTGTCGAGCATGGCCGCGCGCGTGCGGTCGAAGGCGGTCACGGCCAGCGGCTCGCCGCGCGCGAGCTGGGCCTGGATGTCGGGCACGCGGTCCTGCGGCACCGAGAACTGCACGTCGATCGGGTTCATCTGCGTGATGACCGCGATGCCGGTGGTCGCGTTGGCCGTGATGGTGTTGCCCGGGTCCACCGCGCGCAGGCCGATGCGGCCCGCCACGGGCGCGGTGATGCGGGTGTAGTCGAGGTTGAGCCTGGCCGCGGCCTCGGCCGCCAGGTCGGTGGTGACCGTGCCTTCGAGCTGCCGCACCAGCGCAGCCTGGGTGTCGACCTCCTGGCGCGCGATCGAGTCCTGCCCGAGCAGCGTGCGGTAGCGCGCGAGCGTGACGCGCGCGGCCTCGAGCTGGGCCTCGTCGCGCTGGCGCGTGCCGCGCGCCTGCATCAGCGCCTGCTCGTAGGGCCGCGGATCGATGCGCGCGAGCAGCTGGTTCTTCGCGACGGTCTGGCCCTCGGTGAACAGCACCTCGGTCAGCACGCCGCCGACCTGGGCCTTGAGGGTGCTGGTCGCGAGCGGCGTGACGGTGCCCAGCGCGTCGATGGTCACGGGCAGCTCGGTCTCGCGCGCCGCCGCATGGCCGACCGTGACGATGGCGCCGCCGAAGCCCGGCCCGCCCGCGGCGTGGTCCTTGCGGTTGATCAGGTACCAGGCGAACGCGGCCAGCGCCGCCAGCAGGAGCAGCGCGAGCAGGCTGCCGAGCCAGCGTCTGCGGCGCGAGGGCGGCCGGGGCGGGGGAGATGAAACGGGATGTGCCGATGGGGCAGCGGGCGAATCGCCGGAAGAAGGCTCGGGGTTCGGAGATTCCATGGGGTGTGGAGTGCGCGAGAACAGCCGCTAGTGGAGCGCTGCATCGTAGCGCCCCTGTCTTACGAAGCGTAAAGCAGCGGTAAAGCTGCCAAGAACGCCGCATTTCGCGCCCGCTGGCCGCCGTTTTGCGCCGCCGTGACGCATTTCGTCGCAGGCCGGTGGCCGCGCGCCGGGGCCGGCGGCACAGTCGCGCCATCGCTTCCTTCCTGCCCCGGAGAACCCCATGCTGCTGCAGATCCTCGTTCACACCCCCAAGTGGGTCTTCGCCGTCTTCGCGCTGCTGCTCTGGCTCGGCGCCCGCCAACTGCGGCCCGGCCGCGCCGGCCTGGGCCGGGTCATGGCCCTGTCGGCCGCGATGACGGCGCTGTCGCTCGCGGGCGTGATCTCGGCCTTCGGCGATTCGGCCGGCGCCCTGCTCGGCTGGGCCGCGGCAGCCGCGGCGGCGATGGCGCTGGTCGTGCGCCAGGGACCGCTGCCCGCGGGCGTGCGCTACGACGCGGCCGCGCGCAGCTTCGACCTGCCCGGCAGCGCGGTGCCGCTGGCGCTGATGATGGGCGTGTTCTTCACCAAATACGCCGTGGGCGTGGCGCTCGCGATGCACCCCGGCCTGCCACGGCAGGCCGGCTTCGCGGTCGGCATCCCGATGCTCTACGGCGCCTTCAGCGGCATCTTCGCGGCGCGCGCCGTGCGCCTCTGGCGACTTGCCGCACGCAGCGCCGCCGTCGCCCCCGAAGCGCGCTCGGCCTAAGATCGCCGCCGCTTCATCGACCTTTCCCTCAAACTTCGGAGACCGTCATGAACCCCGCCAACCGCCACCTCGATGCTTCCGCTTCCGACCTCGAACGCACCGCCCGCCGCCGCGCCGGCGCCAAGATGGGCTGGTACCTCCACGCCTTCGTCTACGTGGCGGTGAACCTCGGCCTGGTCGCGCTCTCGGCCTCGCGCGGCCACACCTGGGCGGTGTATCCGCTCCTCGGATGGGGCCTGGGCCTGCTGATCCATGGCGCGGTGGTCTGGTTCGCCGCGCCCGGCGGCGGCCTGTACGACCGGCTCGTCGCGCGCGAGCGCCGCGCCTTGCAGGAGAGCGGTTCTTGACGTCTTCCTCCAGGGCGCCCGCCGCGGGTTCGCGCTTCAGCGCCCACAACCTGCGCGACCTGCTGCGGCACGGCCTGATCACCGCGGCCTGCTGCTGCGTCGTCGCGCTGGTCATGGTGCTCACGATGCACTCGCCGGACGCCACCTGGGCCAATCAGCTGGTCTATTCGCTCTCGATCGGCCTGATCAGCTGGTCCCTGATCGACGTGGGCCGGCTGCTGCTGAGCGGCGACGATGCGGTGCGCTGGCCGCGCGGCGCGCGCGGCGTGGTGCTGGTGGCGGTCAGCGTGACGATCGGCTTCTTCGCCGGCCAGGCCATCGGCGATGCCTTCAGCGGCCGGCCGATCCTCACCTTCTACAAGCTCGGGCAGGCGCGCACGGTCGCCACCATCACCGTGACGCTCGCGACCACCGCGGGCATGTCGTACCTGTTCTACAGCCTCGGCAAGAGCCGGCACATGCAGGACCAGCTCGAGCTCGCGCGCCGCAACGCGGCCGAGGCGCGGCTCAAGCTGCTCGAGACCCAGCTCGAACCGCACATGCTGTTCAACACGCTCGCCAACCTGCGCGTGCTGATCACCACCGACCCGGCGCGCGCCGTGGCCATGCTCGACCGCCTCAACAGCTACCTGCGCATGACGCTGGGCGGCTCGCGCGCGCCCTCGCATCCGCTTTCGGCCGAGTTCGAGCGGCTCGGCGACTACCTCGAGCTGATGTCGGTGCGCATGGGCGAGCGCCTGCGCTACACGCTCGAGCTGCCCGACGCGCTGCGCGAGGCGCCCGTGCCGCCGCTGCTGCTGCAGCCGCTGGTGGAGAACAGCATCCGCCACGGTCTCGAGCCGCGGGTCGAGGGCGGCGAGATCACGGTGCGTGCGCGCCGGCAGGACGGGCAGCTCGTGATCGAGGTCGCGGACACCGGCGTCGGCGTCGACGCGGCCGCCGGGCCCGCGTCCCCGAAGGACGGCGGCGGCTTCGGGCTCGACCAGGTGCGCGAGCGGCTCGCCGCCACCTACGGCGAGGAAGGCCGGCTCCGGATCGCCGCCGCCTCCGGGGGCGGTACCCTCGTCACGCTCGGCATTCCCCTCCGGTCCCCCGCATGAACCCCACCGCCCTCATCGCAGAAGACGAGCCGCTGCTCGCCCGCGCCCTGCAGGCCGAACTCGCGGCGGCCTGGCCGGAGCTGCAGGTCGTCGCCGTCGCGGGCGACGGCCGCAGCGCCGTGCGCGAGGCGCTGCGGCTGCTGCCGCAGGTGCTGTTTCTCGACATCCGCATGCCCGGGCTCGACGGCCTGGGCGCCGCCGCCGAGCTGGCCGACAGCTGGCCCGCCGCGGAGGCGCCGCTGCCGCAGCTGGTGTTCGTGACCGCCTACGACGAGTACGCCGCGCGCGCCTTCGAGACCCAGGCGGTCGACTACGTGCTCAAGCCGGTGCAGCCCGCTCGGCTGCAGAAGACGGTGCAGCGGCTGCGGCAGGCGCTGGAAGCCCGGCGCCCCGCCGCGCCGACCGAGTCCGAGGCGCTCGACGAGACGCTCGCCCAATGGCGCCGGCTGCTTGCCGCGGCCGGCCAGGCCGGCGTGGCGCCGCAGCCTGCCGCCGCCCCGCTGCGCATGATCGCCGCGAGCGAAGCCGGCGGCGCCACCGTGCGGATGGTGCCGATCGACGAGGTGCTCTGCTTCGAAGCCGCCGACAAGTACATCCGCGTGCTCACGGCCGGGCACGAGTACCTGATCCGCACGCCGCTCAAGCAGCTGCTGCCGCAGCTCGACCCGCAGGTCTTCTGGCAGGTGCACCGGGCGGTCGTCGTGCGCAGCGACGCGGTCGAGGCGGTCCACCGCGACGAGGCCGGCCGGCTGCACCTCGACCTGCGCGGCCGGCCCGGAAAGATCCCGGTCAGCCGGCTCTACGCCCACCTGTTTCGCGCGATGTGAAAAGCCGCGGGCAAAAAAAACCGGCCCCGCGAGGGCCGGTCTTCGTTGCTTTCGGCTGACACCGGCTGGCCGGTGACCGCCGCTCAGCGCCAGTGGCGATGGTGGCGGTAGTAGCCGCGCGGGCCGTAGTAATAGGCCGGCGGCGGTGCGTAGTACACCGGGGCCGGACGGTAGTAGACCGGCGGCGGGCGGTAGTACACGGGCGGCGGCGGTGCGTAGTACACGGGCGCGGGCGCCGTGTAGACCGGGGCCGGGTAGTAGGCCGGGCTGCCTACGCCCACGGCCACGCCGGGAACGCCCACGCCGATCGACCAGCTCACGTCGCCACGGGCGCTGGCCGAAGTGGCGCCGAACAATGCGCCGGCCGCCACCACGCCTGCGGCGGCCCATTTGAAGAAGGTTGAACGTGTGAGGCTCATGTCTTGAACTCCTTGTTGGGGCGTTGCCGCCCATGTACGTATTGAACGCGCCAAATGCAAACCGGTTGCCCGCCGCAATGTGAAGAACGTTGCCAAAAGTAACCGGCGGAGGGGCCCATCTAGAATGCCGCGATGACCTCCCCGACCGACAAAGACAGCGCGAAACACGCCGCTGCCCCGAGCAATTTCCTGCGCCACGTGATCGAGAACGACCTTGCGCAGGGTGCCTATTCTGGCCGCAAGTGGGGCGGCTCGCCCGGTGACGCCGCCCACCACGCCCAGGGCATGGCCGACCCCGCCAAGGTGCGCCTGCGCTTTCCGCCCGAGCCCAACGGCTACCTGCACATCGGCCATGCCAAGAGCATCTGGCTCAACTTCGAGCTGGCCCGGGAGTACGGCGGCGTGTGCCACCTGCGCTTCGACGACACCAACCCCGAGAAGGAAGAGCAGGAATACGTCGACTCGATCCGCGACGCGGTCCAGTGGCTGGGCTACGAGACCCACCTCGCCGACCGGCCCAGCGCGCCCGGCACGCTGCAGCCGCACGAGTACTTCGCGAGCGACTATTTCGACTTCATGTACCGCGCGGCCGAATACCTGATCGGCGCCGGCCTCGCCTACGTCGACGAGCAGAGCGCCGAGCAGGTGCGCGCCAACCGCGGCGACTTCAACACGCCCGGCACCGACAGCCCGTTCCGCAACCGCACGCCCGAGGAGAACCTCGCGCGCTTCCGCGAGATGCGCGACGGCAAGCTCGCCGACGGCGCCGCCACGCTGCGCGCGAAGATCGACATGGCGAGCCCCAACATCAACATGCGCGACCCGGCGCTCTACCGCATCCGCCGGGCCACGCACCACAACACCGGCGACAAGTGGTGCATCTACCCGATGTACACCTACGCCCATCCGATCGAGGACGCGCTCGAGCAGATCACGCATTCGATCTGCACGCTCGAGTTCGAGGACCAGCGGCCCTTCTACGACTGGCTGCTCGACCGCCTCGCCGAAGGCGGCCTGATCGCGAGCCCGCATCCGCGCCAGTACGAATTCGCGCGCCTCAACGTCACGCACGTGCTCACGAGCAAGCGCAAGCTGCGCCAGCTGGTCGAGGAGAAGCACGTCGACGGCTGGGACGATCCGCGCATGCCGACGCTCGCGGGCCTGCGCCGCCGCGGCTACACGCCCGAGGCGCTGCGGCTGTTCTGCGAACGCAGCGGCACCACGAAGTCGGGCGGCTGGATCGACTACGCGAGCCTCGAAGCCGCGCTGCGCGACACCCTCGACCCCGTCGTCCCGCGCGCCATGGCCGTGCTCGACCCGGTCAAGCTCGTGATCACCAACTGGGGCGAGCTCATGGGCGGCGACGAGGTGCTCGACGACTGCTCGGCGCCCGTGCATCCGCACCATGCCGAGATGGGCAAGCGCAGCTTCAAGCTCGGCCGCGAGGTCTGGATCGAGCGCACCGACTACGAGGACGTTCAGCCCAAGGGCTTCTTCCGCCTGTTCCCGGGCAACAAGGTGCGGCTCAAGTACGGCCACGTCATCGAATGCACCGGCGGCACGCGCGATGCCGACGGCCGGCTGGTCGAGGTGCAGGCCAGGCTGGTGCCCGACACCAAGAGCGGCACGCCCGGCGCCGACGCGATCAAGGTCAAGGGCAACATCACCTGGGTCGCCGCGGCCGACGCCGTGCAGGCCGAGGTGCGGCTCTACGAGCGGCTGTTCTCCGAAGCCCATCCGGGCGGCGGCGAACTGCTCGACGAGCTGAACCGCGAAAGCCTCGAGGTCTGCCAGGCCTACGTCGAGCCCTCGCTCGCCGAGGCGAAGCCCGAGGCCGCGTTCCAGTTCGAGCGCCACGGCTATTTCGTGCTCGACGCCAAGGCCGCGGCGGCGGGCCGGCGCGTGTTCAACCGCGCGGCCGGCATGCGGGACAGCTGGAGCAAATGAGCGGCCGCCACCCGCCCCTGGACCGCCGCCGCCGCGAGCTGCTGCTCGGCGGCGCCGCGCTGATCGCGCTGCCCGCGAGCGCGAAGAAAGCCAGGCCCGCCGAAGCCGCGCCGCCGCCGCAGTTCTGGCCGCGCGCCTCGCAGGTGCCCGGCGGCATCGCGCGGCTGTCGCTCGGCCCGGCGGCCGCGCGCCCGCTCGCGAGCCTCGGCGGCAGCGACCCGAGCCAGCCCGTGCTGGTGCTCGGCGACGCCATCGAATGGACCGCGATCGTCGGCATCCCGCTTTCCGCCGAACCCGGCGAAGCGAGCATCTCGGTGCGGTCCGCGCCCGACGCGGCGCCGCGCCAGATCGCCTACACGATCGAGCCCAAGCAGTACCGCGAGCAGCGCCTCAACGTCGCGCCGCGCACGGTCGACCTCTCGGCCGAGGACCAGGCCCGCTACGAACGCGAGCGCGACCACCTCGCCACCGTGACCGCCACGCGCACCGAGCTGCGCCCCGACGCCGCGCTGCGCATGCGCGTGCCCGTGCCCGGCCGGCGCTCGAGCTCCTTCGGCCTGCGCCGCGTGTTCAACGGCCAGGCGCGCAATCCGCACAGCGGCATGGACATCGCCGCCGCCACCGGCACGCCCGTGCTCGCCCCCCTGCCCGGCCGCGTGATCGACACCGGCGACTACTTCTTCAACGGCGGCACCGTCTGGCTCGACCACGGCGGCGGCCTGCTCACGATGTACTGCCACCTGAGCCGCATCGACGTGAAGCCCGGCGACCCGCTCAAGACCGGCGAACAGCTCGCCGCGGTGGGCGCCACCGGCCGCGTGACCGGGCCGCACCTGCACTGGTCGGTGATGCTGAACCGGGCGATGGTGGATCCGGCGTTGTTCATTGCGGGTTGACGGCAGCGCACTACACTGCGCCCCATGCGTCCGTCCGAAGCCCTGTCGTTGCATCGCGCTCGCATCCGCGAGATCGCACTGCGCCACCACATGCGCAGCGTGCGCGTGTTCGGATCGGCCTTGCGCGGTGACGACGGGCCGGACAGCGATCTCGATCTGCTGGTGGAACCGACAGCCCAGACCACGATGATGGACATCGGCGCCATCCGCCATGAAGTCAGGAGCCTGCTGGGCGTCGACGTCGACGTGCTCACCCCGGACGGGCTGCCGCCCAAGTTTCGCGACCAGGTGCTGCGCGAGGCCGTGCAGCTATGACACGCCGGGACCCGCGGCGCGTGACCGACTACCTTGCCCACATCCTCGAAGCCATCGGGAACATCGAGGCGTACACGGCCGGCTTCACCCGCGATAGCTACCTCGCGGACCGCAAGACGCAGGACGCCGTGCTGCGCAATCTCGAAGTGATCGGCGAGGCCTGCAACAACGTCGTCAGGCATGACGCGGCATTCGCGGCTGCCCACGCCGACATTCCCTGGCGAGTCGCCTATGAAATGCGCAACGCGCTGTCTCATGGCTACTTCACGGTGGATCACGCCATCGTCTGGCAGACTATCCAAAGCGATCTTCAGCCCCTTCGCGCCCAGATCGCCGCGCTGCTGCAGACGGCAGGTTGATCTGCACGACAGTCCGGGCGCTCGATGCGATGAGTTCCTTGCCCGCCCTCTCCTCCGACTGCCTCGCGACCACCATCCAGCCCGCGGCGCGCGCCGCCATCCTCGACCTGCTCAACACCCGGCTGCATCCGGCCCTGCGCGCGATCGTGGCGGCCGAGGTCGCGGCGGGCAACCGGGTGGTCGATGCCGGTGCCGACTGGCCCGACGCGGGCTCGGTGCACGTCACGCTGCGCGACCGCTTCGGCGAGGGCCACGCGAACGCGCAGGCGGTGTTCAGCCGCTGCGACGATCCGTACTACTGGCATGCCGACTACAGCACCGTGTCGGCGCCGCGGCATCTGCTGATCTGTTGAACGGCCCTGCGCCGCGCCGGGCTCAGATCGGCTTCGTGAGATAGACCGCCTCGCGCCCCACGATCACGCGCTGCGCGGGCATGAACACCGTGCAGTCGTCGACCGGCGCGCGGATCTCGTCGGGTCCGTTGGTCGCGATCAGCTCGCCCTTGGCGAAGGTCTCGAAGCCGACCAGCGGGCGCACGAAGGCGAAGTCCTCGCTGCGGATCACGTGCGTCTGCAGCAGCTCGAAGCGCCGCTGCGGCGCCGGCGCGGGCGCGGCCGGGTCGCGGTCGACCAGGCCGAAGTGCGCGAGGAAGTCGTAGCTCACCCGCGTGGCCAGGTCAGAGGCCGAGCGCAGGAAGTGCTGGCCGCACTCGACCACCAGCGCCACGCCCTCGCCCACCGGCCCGCCGTGGCGGCCGTACTGGATGAGCGGCGTGCCCGAACCCAGGCCCTCGGGCATCACCAGGTGCACCGGCGGCCGGCCGATCGCCATCGCCACGGCGGCATTGCGCTCGAAGGCCGGGTAGACCCAGAACGGCACCACGTCCTGGCTCGTCGAATGGATGTCGAGGATGTGGTCGGCCGCGTCCACCACCGGCCGCAGCAGGCGCGCGCGGCGCAGCTCGGGGCTGTCCTCCGTGCCGTCGAGCCACTCGGGCGACCAGATCCGGTTGAGGTTGTGCACGATCTGGCGGCTGTCGTAGGGCGAGGCCTCCTGGAACGACTCGTAGGCGTCGATGTTCGCGAAGCTCACCGTCAGCGTGCCGATCTTCGGCCGCACGCCCTGGTCGAGCAGGTGCGTGGCGGCCGTCATGCCGCAGATCTCGTTGCCGTGCGTGAGCGCGTTGATCAGCACGTGCGGACCGGGCCTGCCCGATTCGAAGCGGTGCACGTAGTCGATGCCGATGTTGCCCTCGCGGTAGGCGGACAGGTCGCGCGGGAGGACTTCGAAGGCGGGTGGGGATGAGGTCATGGGATGAAGGCTGGTGGGGCTGGGCGACTGCGCGAGTTTGCTACAGCTCGCCGGCTCGTCGCTGGCAAGGCAGCGCCATGCAGCGACCTGCCCGGCTTTGGCGACGCCAAAGGTCCGGCGCTCCAGAATATGCCCACCATGCCGATCCTGCCGCCCTCCCCCCGCCATCTGACCATCGCCTGCCTCGTCTTCGCACTCGCCGCGGCCGCCATGGCCGAGGGCGTGGCCGCGCCCGCGGGCGAGGCGCGCGGCGAGGCACGGCCGCAGGTCTACACGCGCGCCCGCTTCGTCGCCGTGCACGAGGAGGCCGGCAAGCCCTATGTGCGCCTGACGCTGGTGCCGCGCGCCAAGCTGCCGTTCAGCACGCAGACCTTCCGGCTCGCCGACCGCGAGCTGGTGGCCGGCATCGCGGACGGCTCGCCGGTCGAGTTCGTCGCGCGCCGGATCGACGGCGAGAACACCGTGGTCGCGATCCGCGCCGTGCCGGCGTGCCCGCGCTTCCAGACCTGCTGAAGCGCGGGCGCGCCCCGCGCGGCCTCACCAGTTGACTTCGCGCTCCGGCGTTGCCGAGATGTGGTGGATCGACAGGTCGGCGCCATCGAACTCCTCCTCCTGCGACAGCCGCAGCCCCACCGTGGCCTTGAGCACGCCGTAGACGGCCGCGCCGCCGACCAGCGCCCACACCACGCCGAGCGCGGTGCCGATCAGCTGCGCGCCGAGGTTCACGCCGCCGAGGCCGCCGAGCGCCTGGGTGCCGAAGAGGCCGGCGGCGATGCCGCCCCAGGTGCCGCACAGGCCGTGCAGCGGCCAGACGCCGAGCACGTCGTCGATCTTCCACTTGTTCTGCGTGAGCGTGAACATGAAGACGAAGATCGCGCCCGCCACGCCGCCGACCACCAGCGCGCCGAGCGGATGCATCAGGTCGGAACCGGCGCACACGGCCACCAGGCCCGCGAGCGGGCCGTTGTAGACGAAGCCCGGGTCGTTGCGGCCCATCGCCAGCGCGACCAGCGTGCCGCCCACCATCGCCATCAGCGAATTGACCGCCACCAGGCCCGAGATCTTGTCGATGGTCTGCGCGCTCATCACGTTGAAGCCGAACCAGCCCACGCAGAGCACCCAGGCGCCGAGCGCGAGGAACGGGATGTTCGACGGCGGATGCGCGGCGAGCGAGCCGTCGCCGCGGTAGCGGTTGCGGCGCGCGCCGAGCAGCAGCACCGCGGGCAGCGCGAGCCAGCCGCCGACGGCATGCACCACCACCGAGCCCGCGAAGTCATGGAACTCGTCGCCCGTGACCGAGGCGATCCAGGCCTGGATGCCGAAGTGCTTGTTCCAGGCGATGCCCTCGAAGAACGGATAGACCAGGCCGACGATAACCGCGGTGGCGATCAGCTGCGGCCAGAACTTGGCGCGCTCGGCGATGCCGCCCGAGATGATGGCGGGGATGGCGGCCGCGAAGGTCAGCAGGAAGAAGAACTTCACGAGCTCGAAGCCGCTCTTCGCCGCGAGCTCGCCCGCGCCGACGAAGAAGTGCGTGCCGTAGGCGACGCCGTAGCCGACGAGGAAGTAGACGATGGTCGAGACCGAGAAGTCGACCAGGATCTTCACCAGCGCATTGACCTGGTTCTTCTTGCGCACGGTGCCCAGTTCCAGGAAGGCGAAGCCGGCATGCATGGCCAGGACCATGATCGCGCCGAGGAGGATGAACAGCGCGTCTGCGCCCTGTTTGAGTGCGTCCATTGGAGCTTGTTGCGATTTTTGGATTGATTTGGTGCACCGCACCCGGATTGGTCGCAGCGGCGCCGCAAACAAGCAAAAATGGTGCCTGATGGCGCGCAGATGGTGCGGCGCGCACCGCCGTGGCGCGGTCCGCGGCGGCTCAGCCCGCTGCGGTGCGCAGCGCCTCGCGGTGGCGCCGGCTGCAGGGCACGGTGGAACCGTCGTGCATGTGCAGCCGCGCCTCGCCGCCGTCGAGCGGCTCGATCTCGCGGATGCGGCCCAGGTTCACCGCATGGCTGCGGTGCACGCGCACGAAGCGCGCGGGATCGAGCTGCGCGAGAAAGTCGGTCAGCGTGGCACGCAGCAGGTAGTCGTGGCCGTTGACGTGCAGGCCGACGTAGTTGCCCTGGGCCTGCAGCCAGTCGATGTCGTCGGCCGCGATGAGGAATTCGCGCCGCAGCTTGCGCACCAGGAAGCGCTCGGGCCGCGCGTGCGGCGCGGCCGGTGCCGGCGCCGTTGCGGGCCCGGCCGAAGGCGCGGCCTCGGGCGCATCGAGCACCCGCGCCTCGCCCTGCAGGCGCAGCATGAACACGCCGTAGACCCAGATGCCGAACACCATCGCCAGGTAGGCGCGCACGTCCTTGAGGTATTCGTAGCCCCAACGCCCGGTCCAGCCGGCGGGGTCGTAGCGCTCGCCGACGGCCGCATAGACCAGCGCGCGCAGCGCGAACATGGCGGCCACGTGCACCAGGCTGAACGCCACGCTGCCGGCCAGGTGGCCGGCCAGCCACAGCGGCAGCCGGGTGCGCGCGAGCGGCGCGAGCCGGCGCTGCAGCGCGACCACCGCCGGCACCAGCGCGAGCAGCACCAGGTGGCTCGAGACCTCCCAGGTCACGATTTCCCAGCCGGCCCGCGGCACCGCGCGCTCGCGCGCATCGACCAGCGCCACGGCGGTGTTGAACAGGGCCTGCAGCGCCATGAAGGCGATCCAGAAGCCGATCTCCACCCGGCGGCGGATCGGCTGGTAGCGCTCGTACAGGTTCCTGGCGGGTTCTGCCATGGCCCGGATTCTCGCGGCCGGCGGGGCCGGCCGGGGAATTTCGTCCCCGCGGGGCCGCCGCTCGTCACAAAGGCGCGGCATGTCGTCCCCGCGCGGTGCCGGCCGACGGGTCGACGCGCCACGATGGCCGCTGTTTCCGTCCGAACCCGCCATGCAACCCGCCGCCATCCCCACCGCCCGCCGCCACGACATCGATGCGCTGCGCGCGCTCGCCTTCCTGTTCGTGATCGTCTACCACGTCGCCATGTACTACGTGGCCGACTGGCCCTGGCACCTCAAGAGCCCGCATGCGGCCGAATGGCTGCAATGGCCGATGCGGGTGCTCAACCTGTGGCGCATGGACCTGGTGTTCCTGATTTCCGGCGTGTCGCTCGGCTTCCTCTGCCGGCACCAGGGCAGCGGGGCGCTGCTGCGCAGCCGCGGCGCGCGGCTCCTGCTGCCGCTCGCCTTCGGCATGGCGGTGGTGGTGCCCTACCAGGCCTACGCGGAGGGCGTGGCCAACGGGCTGGTCGCGCCCGGCTTCGGCGCCTTCCTGCTGCGCTACCTGTCGATGCGCGCGCCCTGGCCGCCGCAGGCCTTCGCGGGCGCGGCCTTCGGCATCACCTGGAACCACCTCTGGTACCTGCCGTACCTGTTCGCCTACACCGCGGTCGTCGCGCTCACGCTGCCGCTGTGGCGCTCGCGCGCCGGCGGCTGGCTGCGCGGGCGCTTCGGCGCGCTGCGCGGCTGGCGGCTGCTGCTCTGGCCGGCGCTGCCGCTCGTGGCCTGGCGGCTGCTGCTCGCGCCGCACTTCCCGCCCACGAACGACCTGATCCACGACGCCTACCAGCACGCCGTCTACTTCACCGTGTTCCTCTACGGCTTCTGGATGAGCCTGGACGCGGGCCTCTGGCGCGAGCTGGCGCGCCTGCGCCGCGTCGCGCTGGGGCTGGCCGCGGCGGCGATCGGCGGCTACGTCGCGCTGCGGCTGGGCGGCCGGCCGGCGGGCGCGGCGGCCGAGGTGCTGCGCATGCTCTATCTCTGGCTCGCGGTGGCCGCGATCCTGGGCTTCGGCCACCGCCACCTGAACCGGCCCTGGCCCTGGCTGCGCTGGGCCAACGAATCGGTCTACCCGTGGTACGTGCTGCACCAGACGCTGATCGTCGCGGGCATCGCGCTGCTGGCGCCGCTCGGGCTGGGGCCGGTCGCCGAGCCCGCGCTGCTGCTGGCGCTGACCCTCGCGGGCTGCTGGCTGCTGACCGACGGACTGATCCGCCGCTCGAACTGGCTGCGGCCGCTGTTCGGGCTCAAGCGCCGGCGGGCGCCGGCTTCGGGGCCGGCGGCTCATCCACCGGCACCAGGATGGCGTTCCCCGTCGCCACGAGCTTGAGGCCGCCGTCCTCGGCCTCGCCGTAGAGCTCGGCCGCGGCGAACACCTGCTTGCGCCCGGCCCGCAGCACCCTGCCGCGCGCGACGAAGGCGCTGCCGATCGCGGGCGACAGGCAGTTGACCGCGAAGTGCGAGGCCAGCACGCGCCCCGCCACCGTCGCGGCCGCGAAGCCGCAGGCGGTGTCGAGCATCGCGCCGATCAGTCCGGCATGCAGGAACCCGGCGTACTGCCCCATGTCGGCGGCGCGCCAATCCATGCGCAGTTCGGCCTCGCCGGCCTCCGCGCGCGTGACTTCGAAGCCGGCCCAGCGGTTGAACGCCGCGGTCGCATTGATGGCCTGGATGGTGTCGAGCATGGTCGCGTCTCCTTCGCGGCCACTCTACGGAGCCGGCCTGCCGCCCGCCGTCGCGCCCGCGACGCGCGCGGCGGGCGGCGTTGCCTGCGCGACAGCGCGCTTTTTTTTCGGGCGGCCCAACCCCGTTCGGCTGCGTCGGCCGTAGCAGTGGGGGAACGAACCACCAACGAGGCTCCGATGACCACCATGGCTCCCCTTTCCCGCTCCGTCGCGCGCGCTCCCTCCCGCGCCGCCTTCCGCGTCCTGCGCGCCGCCGCCCTCGCGGCCGCCTGCGCAGGGCTCGGCGCCGCCGCCCATGCGCAGGCCCTGTCCGGCGCCGACGCCTCGCGCATCACGCAGGTCAAGGTCTTTCCGGGCAGCGCCACGGTCGAACGCGTGGCGCGCGTCGCCGCCGGCAGCCGCGCCGTGACCTTCGCCTGCCTGCCCGCCGGACTCGACGTGCAGAGCCTGCAGGTCTCGGCCGGCGCCGCGGTGCGCGTGGGCGAGACCTCGGTGCTCGCCGAGCCGCGCGAACGCTCGGCGCGCTGCGCGACCAGCCCCCTCGACGGCCGCATCCGCGCGCTCGAGGACCAGAAGGCCGCGCTGCAGGCCGAGAGCGACGCCCTCGGCATGGTGACCGGCTACCTGCGCGGCCTCTCGGGCGGCGGCGAGCCGGGCCCGGGCGCACGCGCGCCGCTCGATGCGCGCCAGCTCGCCGCCATGGCCGAGGCGATGCGTCGCACCGGCCAGGACGCGCTACAGAAGCAGCACCAGCTCCAGCGCCGGCAGGCCGACATCGACCGCGAGCTCGATCCGCTGCTGGCCGAACGCAAGCGCGCCCAGGGCCAGGGCGGTCAGGTGATGGCCGTGACCGTGGCGCTCGCCGCCGAGGCCGACGCCGAGGTGAAGCTCAGCTACCAGGTCCACGGCCCGGGCTGGACGCCGAGCTACCGCGCGCTGCTCGACACCGAGACGCGCAAGGTCCGCATCGAGCGCCTGGCGCTGGTGGCGCAGGCCACCGGCGAGGACTGGCAGGGCGTGAAGCTGGTGCTCTCCACCGGCCAGCCGCGGCGCGAGACCGCAGGCCGCACGCCGGGTGCCTGGCGCATCGGCATCGAGCCGCCGCCGCGGCCGCAGGCGCGGAGCGCCGACGCCATGGCGCCGATGCTCGCGGCGCCGGCCGCGCCGGCCCCCGTCGCCGAGCGCAGCAGGCTCGCCGAGCCGCTGTTCGACGTCAACGTGTTCGACCACAGCTTCGCGACCGAATTCGCGCCCGCGCAGCGCATCGACGTGCCTTCCAACGGCCAGCGCGTCACGCTCGCGCTCGGCCATCACGAAGACAGCGCGGCGCTCGCCGTGCGCACCAGCCCGCGCCTCGATCCGAGCGCCTTCCTGGTGGCCGAGCTGCCGCAGCCCGCGGGCGTGTGGCCGGCCGGCCCGCTGCAGCTGTACCGCGACGGCAGCTTCGTCGGCAGCGGCCGATGGAACGCCCCCACGGACGCGAAGCTCACGCTCTCGTTCGGCCGCGACGAGCTGGTGCGCGTGCAGGCCGAGCCCGAGACCGACAGCCAGGGCACCGGCGGCTTCGCCGGCACCCGCGCCGAGCGCAAGGTGCAGCGCGCCTACGTGATCGAGAACCGCCATCGCACGCCGATCGCGGTGCAGGTGCTCGAGGCCGCGCCGGTCTCGGTCGACGAGCAGGTGCGCGTGGCGACGCAGTTCTCGCCGCAGCCCGCCGAGCTGGCCTGGAACCGGCAGCCCGGCCTCGCGATGTGGCGCTTCGAGCTCGACGCGGGCCGCAGCGTGCGCGTCGCGGCCGACTACACGATCAGCTATCCGAAGGAGGCGCGGCTGCAAATGCGCTGAGGCCCGGCGCGGCGGCGCGCATCGCGGGCGAGGCGTCCTGCCCCCGGTCGGTCATACGTCGGGCCCGGGTTCCGCCTCAGCGTCCGCCCCCGCTTCCGGCTTTGCCTTGCCCTTGCGCGAGCGCGCCGCCTTCTTCGCCGCGCGCTCCGCATCGAGGCGCTGTCCCTCGGCCAGCCAGGCCGCGAACTCCTCGGGCGTCTCGAGCGTGATGCGCCCGAGGTTGCCCGCGCGGAACTCGTGCATCACGATCTCGGCGGCCTTCTGCAGGTTGACGCGGCCCTTGCCGAGCAGCGCGCCGCGCTTGCGGCCGATGGCCTCGAGCAGTTCCTCGTCCTTCATCGCGGCGATCGCCGCGGCGTCCTGCTCGAGCTTGAAGCGCGCGGCGACGCCGTCGGCGTAGTTCGACTTCAGGTAGCCGAGCAGCTCGAGCGCGACCTCCTCCTCGTCGAAGGCGTTGCGGCCCACGGCCCCGCTCGCGGCGAGGTTGTAGCCGCTCTTCGGCACGATGATGCGCGGCCACAGCATGCCGGGCGTGTCGTAGAGGTAGAAGTCGTCGGCCAGCGTGATGCGCTGTTCCAGCTTCGTGATGCCGGCCTCGTCGCCCGTCTTGGCCCGGCGGCCGCCCGCGAGGGTGTTGATGAGCGTGGACTTGCCGACGTTGGGGATGCCGCAGATCAGCACCCGCATCGGCTTGGCGAGGCCGCCGCGCTGCGGCGCGAGCTCGTGGCAGGCGCGCACCAGCGCCTGCGCGGGCGCGGTCTGGCTCGCATCGAGCGCGATCGCCCGCGTGGCCGGCAGCGCGTTGTAGTGCGCAAGCCAGCGCGTGGTGCGCCCCGGGTCGGCGAGGTCCTGCTTGTTGAGCACCTTGAGCGCGGGGCGGCCGGCCGTGAGCGCGGCCAGCATCGGGTTGGCGCTCGAGCCGGGCAGCCGTGCATCGAGCAGCTCGATGACCACGTCGATCTCCTTCACGCGCTCGGTGATGGCCTTCTGGGTCAGGTGCATGTGACCGGGGAACCACTGGATCGTCATCGACAACCGTACTTTCTTTCTCGCTGAGGGGGATGCATTGTGAACCGACCACGGACCCGGCGGCGCGGCGCTACGCTTTTCATAGCTGCGACCCCTAGAATCCGCACGGGCTGCGCACCGCCGCCCGCACAACCACAGAGGGAAATCCATGCTCAAGCGCCTTGCCGCCGCCCTGCTGGCGGCCACCGCCGTTTCCGCGCCCGTCGTCCATGCCCAGCGCCCCACCCCGCCCGCGGGCCCGATGGTCGACGGCTACCTGTGCTGCAACATGCGCAGCTACGGCAGCGTCATCAGCGACATCAACTACGACGAGCAGGGCACGCGCATCGTGCCCGTGGGCACGCCGGCGCGCATCACGGCCTACGACTTCCGCTTCTTCAAGCTCGAGCTCGGCGGCAAGCCCCAGCGCATCAACAACGACTACAGCCGCAACATCACGCTAATCGAGTTCGCGCAGCGCTACGTGGTGGCCGAGGACCCGAAGCAGAAGATGGCGGCCTTCGCCGCCCCGGTGCGCGAGGCGATCGCGGCCGGCAAGCTGATGCCGGGCATGACGCGGGAGCAGGTGCTGATGGCGATCGGCTACCCGATCGCGAGCGAGAACCCCGCGCTCGATGCCCCGACCTGGCGCTACTGGCGCGACAGCTGGTCCGAATACCAGGTCAACTTCGACGACAAGGGCCTCGTCAAGTCCGTGATCGGCGACCCGGTCTCGCTCGCGCGCGTGCTCGCCGCGGCGCCATAGCCGCACTGCGCGCAGCGCGCCGCCCGAAGAAGTTTTTTACATCGCGGCGGGCGATTCCGCGCCTATCATTTGTTCGAGAGGGCGGCGCTGCGCGCGTCGGTCGAAGCTAGAACTTTTGATGGAGCCCAGCGATGAAACCCGTCTCCGAACTGCTCAAGCGCCACGATTCCGCCGCCTGGCGCACCTCGCCCGACACCACCGTCTTCGATGCGCTCGCGACGCTGGCGCGCTTCGAGGTCGGCGCATTGATGGTGATGGACGGCGAGAAGCTCGTGGGCTTCCTTTCCGAGCGCGACTACACCCGCAAGGTCGCGCTGCAGGGCAAGAATTCCAAGGAAATGAAGGTCTCCGAGATCATGACGCCCGACGTGATGACCGTGACCCCGCAGACCCGCACCCGCGCCTGCATGGCGCTCATGAGCCAGCGCAAGTTCCGCCACCTGCCGGTGGTCGACGGCGACACGGTGGTGGGCATGATCTCGATCCAGGACCTGATGGACGACATCATCGCCGACCACGAGGAGACCATCGCCCAGCTCACGACCTACATCCAGAGCTGAACGGAGAAGAGGCTCGCGGCAGCTTGGGGCACACGCCTACGCGCCGCCATCCCGGGATGCGGCACATTGGAGGCTTGCAATCCATTCGACAGGGAGACATGGCATGCAGATTCAGGTGAACACGAGCAACGGCGTGGACAACAAGGAGGCGCTCGAGCGCTGGGCCGACGCCGAGCTCAAGCAGCAGCTCGGCCGTTTCGTCGACGACGTGACGCGCGTGGAGGTGCATCTGAGCGACGAGAACCACGACAAGGCGGGCGCGGCCGACAAGTGCTGCGTGATGGAAGCGCGCCTCGCGGGGCACCAGCCGCTGGTCGTGACGCAGCACGCGGCCGGGCTCGACGAAGCCTTCCGCGGCGCCTCCGACAAGCTCAAGCGGCTGCTCGACCACACGCTGGGCCGGCTGCACGGCCACCGCGACCGCGAGTCGATCCGCAAGGACACGGGCTTCATCGCCGAATAGCGCGGCCGTCGCTCACTGCGCCGCGCGCGGCGCGCGCGCCCGGCGCGCGGGCCGGGGCGGAGTCTCGACCGGCACCAGCGGCGGCCGCTGGCCGGTCCTGATCCAGGCGTCGTAGAAGTCGATCTTGCGGTCGACGAGCGTGAGCGCCTGGCGCCATTCCTCGATCGTCTCGTGCACGCGTGCGCGGTGTGCATCGAGCATCTCGCGCCGCGCGCCGCGCGGCGAGCGTCGCGCGACCCTGCAGCGCGAGCGCGGTGTAGTCGCGCATCTGCGCGATCGACATGCCGGTGCGGCGCAGCCGGTCCATCAGGTCGAGCCAGCCGACGTGCAGCTCGCCGTAGAGCCGGCGGCCGCCGGCGTCGCGCGCCACGCCGGGCACGAGCCCCTGCGCCTCGTACCAGCGGATCGCATGCACCGTGCGCCCGGTGCGCGCGGCGAGTTCGCCGATGTGGAACGCCGCGCCGCGCTCAGCCGGCATGGCCCGCCTGCGCGGCCCAGGGCGGCGCCTCGAGCGCACGCTGCACGAGCGCGGTGTCGAAGTACTCGGTCAGTTCCTTCACCTTGCCTCCTTCGAGTCGATAGACGTAACAGTAGCGGTTGTTGTAGCGCTGGCCCGCCCGGGTCGGCACGTCGCCGCTGAACAGCACCACCACGCGGTCGTCCTCGGCGATGATGCGCTCGGTGCGGCTCCTGTAGGGCCCCGCGAACTGCGCGAACAGCGGCTTGATGAGTTCCTCGCGGATCGCCGTCTTGCCCGCGAAGGTGCGCGACCAGGGGGTCGTGCCTTCGAGCGTCCAGCAGGCGTCGTCGGCCAGGCTGTCGATGAAGGCCTGGCCGTTGCCCCTGTCGAGCTCGGCATGGATGTGCGCGACCAGCGCCTTGTTCTGCGTCGTGGTGTTCATGGCTCTTGTACCTCGTCGGATGACCCGGGGATTCCGGTCCGCCCATTGGAAATGCTCGAGTGCACTCGAGGTCAAGCGCCCTGCGCGCCGCGGCGCGCGCCGTCCGGCCTCGCCTCGCCTTCAGCCGCGCGCGGCCTTCGCCTTCATCGCCTTGCCGACCTCGTTGGTGCCCTGCGCCGCGCCGCTCTCGGGCACGGTCTCGCCCTCGCGCGCGGTGACCTCGGCGAGCCGCGCGGCGAGCTGCTCGGGCGTGTCGGGCCCGATGCCGAGCCAGGCGCCCTGCGTCAGCGTGATGTGCGCGGCCTCGAAGGTGCCGGCGCCGGCACAGAGGATGGTGCGGTTCGGCGCGCCCTCGGAGGCCAGCACCAGCATCGCCGGCACCACCGCCTCGGGTTTCAGCGCGTCGAGCACCTCCTGCGGCATCAGGCCCTCGGTCATGCGTGTAGCCGCGGTCGGCGCGAGGCAGTTCACGCGCACGTCGTTCTTCGCGCCCTCGATGCTGAGCGTCTGCATCAGGCCCACGAGCGCGAGCTTGGCCGCGCCGTAGTTGCTCTGGCCGAAGTTGCCGTACAGGCCCGAAGACGAAGTGGTCATGACGATGCGGCCGTACTTCTGCGCGTTCATCAGCGCCCAGACGGCCTTGGTGCAGTTCACCGCGCCCATCAGGTGCACGTCGACCACGAGCCGGAAGTCGGCGAGGTCCATCTTGGCGAAGCTCTTGTCGCGCAGGATGCCGGCGTTGTTGACCAGGATGTCGACCCGGCCCCAGGCATCGACGGCCTGCTGCACCATGGCCTGCACCGCCGCGGCGTCGGTCACCGAGGCGCCGTTGGCGATCGCTTCGCCGCCGGCGGCGCGGATCTCCTCGACCACGGCCTGCGCGGCGCTCGCCGAGGCGCCCGAGCCGTCGGTCGCGCCGCCGAGGTCGTTGACCACCACCCGCGCGCCGCGCGCCGCGAGCGCCAGCGCATGCTGGCGGCCCAGGCCGCCGCCCGCGCCGGTGACGATGGCCACGCGGCCCTTGAAGTCGATGGTATTGCTGCTGCTGTCGCTCATGGATTGCTCTCGCTGCTGGTCTGGGGGAAAGAGGAAGACGGCCGCGCCGCGCGCCGGCCGCGTGGCGTTTTACCCCAGAAAGCCCGGGCGGCGCCGCGGCGTCCGCGCGGCCTCAGTCGCGCGCGCGACGCAGCTGCTCGCAATAGGCCACGAGCTGGTCGAGTTCGGCCGACTTGTCGAAGAAGGCGTCCGCGCCGAGCTGGGCCGAGCGCCGCCGCATGTCGGAGGTGGCGTAGTTGCTCAGCACCACCACCTTCTGGCGCGCCCGGCGGTTGCGGCAGGCCCGGACCACGCCGAGGCCGTTGCCGCGCTCGAGGAACAGGTCCACGATCGTCAGGTCCCAGTCGTCGCGGTGCTCGTCGAGCCAGTGCACCGCCTCCTCCTCCGTGCTCGCGCAGGCCACCACGTCGGCGTCGGCCACGTCGTGCAGGAACCCCACGAGGTTCTCGCGGATCAGGGCACTGTCCTCGACGAGGTAGGCCTTGAAGCTCATGCCGAGGCCTCCGGCGCGGCCGACCGCCGGCCCTGTGGGGAGAGGAGAAAACTGGCGGGATGCATGGGGTGAATGGTCGCCAGCCCGTGGGCGCGCGCGGTGGGTCATGCCGGCCAATGCCTGTAGGCCTTTGACCACCGCGCCTGTCGTCATGGCGGCGGGGGGCCGGTGAGACGCGGAGGACAGGCCGCGCTCAGACGGCCATCGCCATGCGCCCGCGGCCGATGCCCAGGCGCGCGGGCGAGACGTACTGCTCGCGGTAGATCTCGAACGGCATGGTGTCGGCGGCCTCGATGCGCTTCTGCTCCTGGATCGAGGCCTCGGTCATGCGCTCGAATTCGGCCTGCTGCGCGGCCGAGAACGGCAGCGCGAGCAGCGCGGCGCGCGTCTGCTCCGAGCGCGCGCGCACGAAGCCGATGAAGGAGTTGCCGTGCTGCGACTCCACCGCGGCCAGCACGCGCGCCGAGGGCAGGCTCTCGGGCGCCTGCAGCGCGGCGAGCGCGGCGCGCACCGCCTCCAGGTGCCGGCTGCCGCCGTGCGCCGCGTCGAGCGCCTCGGCGATCGGCAGGCATTGCTCGGCCAGTTCCGCGCCCCAGTCGGCCAGCGCCACCTCGCGCCCGCCGCGCAGCAGGCGCAGGCCCGGCTCGCGCCCGCGCGCGGCCGTCAGGTGCTGGTTGTGCGCGAGCTCGGCGATCTCCTGCGGCGTGTCCTCGGGGCTGTCGCCGAGCAGGCAATGCAGCAGGAACACGTCGAGGAAGCGCATGGTCTGCGCGCTGATGCCCACGGGCTCGAAGGGGTCGAGGTCCATCAGCCGCACCTCGACGTACTCGACCCCGCGCTCGCGCAGCGCATGCAGCGGGCGCTCGCCGGGGTTGATCACGCGCTTGGGGCGGATGGTGCCGTAGAACTCGTTCTCGATCTGCAGCAGGCTGGTGGCCAGCTGGTTGTAGTCGCCGCCGAGGTTGCGGATGCCGATCGCCTCGTAGGCCGGCCAGGGCCGCGTGAGCGCGTCCTGCAGCGAGGCGCCGTAGCCCTCGAGGCTGTTGTAGCTCACCGCGAGCGAGGCCTGCGCGTCGCTCTGGTAGCCGAGCCGGCCCATGCGCAGCGAGGTGCCGTGCGGCATGAACATGCTGCCGTCGCCGAGCGGCTGCAGCTCGTGCGGCCGGCCCGCGACGAAGCTCGAGCACAGCGCGGGCGAGGCCCCGAACAGGTACAGCAGCAGGAAGGCGTGGCGGCGGAAGTTGCGGATCAGCGCGAAGTACTCGTCGCTCGTCACTTCCGGCAGCGACCAGTTGTAGTGGATGCCCGAGATGGTCTGCATGCGCCGCCCGTAGCGGTGGCTCAGGCCCATGCGGTAGACGCTCTTGGCGCGACCCACGTTCGAGGAGCCGTAGCGTCCGATCGGGATCGTCTCGTCGGTGGGCAGGCCGCAGGGCATGCTCGAGACCCAGAGGCGCTCGTCGCCGAGGCCGTCGAGCACGCGGTAGGTGAACTGGTGGATGCGCGTCAGCTCCTCGAGCGCCGCGTCCACGTCGGCATGCACGCCGGTGATGAGCTCGAGCTGCGACTCGCTGAAGTCGGTCGTGATGTGCGGATGGGTCAGGGCCGAGCCGAGCGCGGCCGGATGCGGCGTGAGCGCGAGCTTGCCGTCGGGCAGCGCGCGCAGGCTCTCCTTCTCGATGCCTCGGCGCATCCCCTTCAACCGCGCGGCGGGGAGCGCGCCCAGCCGCTCCTGCAATCTGCTGCTCATATTGTTATGACCCGTCAATCTTCGAGGGGCTGGAAGGTAGCACGGCGGCGCCGGCCCTGCTCGTGCAGGGAATCCCTGAATCCGCTACGAATTCGATAGCTCGCCATGCCGCGCTCCTAGGGGGCCAGCACGCGCAGCAGGAAGCGGTTGAGGTCGGCGATCTCCTCCATGCAGACCGAATGCGCCATCGCGTACTCGTGCCATTCGACCGCATGACCGAGCGCGGCGAGCGCGTCGCGCGACTGCTGGGCGCGCGCGAGCGGCACCACCGGGTCCTGCCGGCCGTGGGCGAGGAACACCGGCGTCTCGTGGTTGGCCGCATGCCGTTCGGCCGCGGTGGTGGCCGCGAGCGGCAGGTAGCCTGAGAGCCCGACGATGCCGGCGAGCCGCTCGGTGTGGCGCAGCCCGGTCATCAGCGCCATCGCGCAACCCTGCGAGAAGCCGGCGACCACGATGCGGCCCGCCGCGATGCCGCGCGCCTTCTCGTGGGCGATCAGCGTCTCGATCGCGGCCTGCGAGCGGCGCAGGCCGGCCTCGTCCTCGCGCGCCACGAGATCGGCGGCCGCGATGTCGTACCAGGCCGGCATCTGGTAGCCGCCGTTGATCGTGACCGGGATCACGGGCGCATGGGGGAACACGAAGCGCACCGGCCCCACGGCCGACAGATCGAGCTCGTTGGCGATCGGCACGAAATCGTTGCCGTCGGCGCCGAGGCCGTGCATCACGATCACGGCGGCGGTGGGGTGGGGGGCGGTTTCGATTTCGATCGGCGGGCGGGACATGGCGGTCGGCGGAAAGTATTCGGCAAAAGCCGGACCTTAGCGCATTCGGCCGCACCGGGGCGCGCCCGGGCGGAATGCAACACAATGGCGGTTGCCTCGAAACCCCATGCGCCCGTCCTCCAAGCCCTCCTCCGCCGCCCCGGCGCCGTTCGACGGCGAGGCCCTGCTGCGCGGCGCCGGACTGCGCGCCACGCGCGCGGCGCAGACGGTGCTGGCGCTGCTCGAGCAGGCCGCGCGGCCGCTCGCGCACGACGACGTGGTCGCGGCCTACACCGCCGCCGCGGGCGAGCGCCCCGACCGCGTGACCATCTACCGCGTGCTCGACCGCCTGGTCGAGGCCGGCCTGTGCGAGCGGCGCGTCGGCGCGGACCGCATCGGCCGCTTCTCGCGCCGCGCGGCGGCCCCGGGCCATGTCTTCGAATGCAACCATTGCCACAAGGTGCTCGCGCTGCCGGCCGATCCCGAGCTGCCCAGGGTGATGAGCCGACTGGGCCGCGAACTGCGCAAGCACGGCATCGACGCGCACCGCACCGCGCTCACGCTGCACGGGACCTGCGGCGACTGCAGGACGTAGGGGCGCCGGCGCCGTCTTAGACTCGGACGCCCGATGCCGCCCGCCGCCCTGCCCGTCCTCTACAGCTTCCGCCGCTGCCCGTATGCGATGCGCGCGCGGCTCGCGCTGCTGTCGAGCGGCCAGCGCTGCGAGCTGCGCGAGGTGGTGCTGAAGAACAAGCCGGCCGAGATGCTGGCCGCCTCGCCCAAGGGCACGGTGCCGGTGCTGGTGCGCGACGACGGCACGGTGCTCGCGCAAAGCCTGGAGATCATGCTGTGGGCGCTCGGCCGCGACGATCCGCAGCGCTGGCTCGCGCCCGAGCGGGGCACGCTCGACGAGATGCTCGCGCTCGCGGCCGCCTGCGACGAGGACTTCAAGCCGCAGCTCGACCGCTACAAGTACCCGGAGCGCTTCGGCGGCGCGGCGGCGGCCGCGGGCGCGCGCGAACAGGGCGCGCGCTTCCTGCTGCGGCTCGAAGCCAGGCTCGCGGCATCGGCCCAGCTGTTCGGTGCGCAGGCGTCGCTGGCCGATGCGGCGGTCATGCCCTTCGTGCGGCAGTTCGCGATGGTCGACCCCGGCTGGTTCGCCGGGCGGCCCTGGCCGCGGCTGCGCGACTGGCTCGGCGCATGGACCGCGTCGGCGGCGTTCGAGCGCGCGATGTGGAAGTACGCACCGTGGCAGCCGGGCGCCGCGCCCGTGGCCTTCCCGCCATGAGCACGCGGCTGCACTTCGACCTCACGACGGTCCAGCTGTTCATCGCCACCGCCGAGCTCGGGGGCGTCACGCGCGGCGCCGAGCGGCTGCACATGGCGCCGGCCGCGGCCTCGCGCCGCATCCTGGAGCTCGAGGCGCAGTTCGGCGTCGCGCTGTTCGAGCGCCGGCCGCACGGCATGGTGCTGACCGACGCCGGCCGCGCGATGCTCGCGCACGCGCGCAGCATCACGCACACGGTGCTGCGCATGCAGGACGACGCGGCCTCCTACCTCGGCGGCGAGCAGGGCGTGGTGCGCGTGGCCGCGCCGAAGTCGGCGGTGATCCAGTTCATGCCGCTCGACATCGAGCGCTGCGCAGAGGCCTGCCCGGGCGTGCGCATCGACCTGCAGGAGATGAACAGCCAGGTGGTGCAGCAGGCGCTGCGGCGCGGCACGGTCGACATCGGCATCTACGAGGCGAGCCTTGGCGCCATCGACCTGCCGACGCTGCCCTACCGCGGCGACGAGCTGGTGGCGGTCACGGCGCGCGGCCATGCGCTCGCAGGCCGGCGCGAGCTGCAGCTCGAGGACATCCTGGCCTGCGACCTGATCGCGCTCAACGAGGGCTCGGCGATCTCGATCATGCTCGAGCGCCTCGCCGACGAGGCGGGCCGGCTGCTGCGCATGCGCATGCGCGTCGGCGGCTTCGACAGCATCGCGGCGCTGGTGGCGCAGAACCTCGGCATCGGCGTGATGCCCGCGGCGATCGCGCGCCACGTGGCCGGCGGCAGCCGCTTCGCGCGCATCGCGATCCGCGGCGACTGGGCGCGGCGGCAGTTCGTGCTGTGCCACCGCGCGCCCGGCGCGCTGTCGCGCGCGGCCGAGAGCGTGGCGCGCGTGCTCGCGCAGCCGCCGGCCGCGGATACGCGAAACGCGAATCCTGCTTCGCCCAAATAGCGATGGCGCCCGGTGCGGGCCTTGCGCACCATCCGTCGAACCCCAGAAAGACGGAGACACGCCATGCAACGCAGAAGCTTCACCCTCGCGGCCGCGGCCGCGCTCGCCGCGCCCGGGCTGGTGCGCGCATCGAACGAGGCGCCCGCCCCCGCGGGTCCGGTCCGGATCGTCGTGGGCTTCGCGCCCGGCGGCGGCACCGACGTGCTGGCGCGCGTCATCGGCCAGAAGCTCGGCGCGCTCTGGAACACCTCGGTGGTGGTGGAGAACAAGCCCGGCGCCACCGGCGTGATCGCGGCCGACTACGTGAGCAAGCAGCCCGCCGACGGCACGGTGCTGCTGATGGCCCACGTCAACAGCCATGCGATCGCGCCCGCGCTGCTTTCGGGCGTGAAGTACGACCCGCGGCGCGACTTCACCCCGCTCGCGCTGGTCGGCGTCACGCCCAACATGCTGACCTGCGCGCCCGCGCAGAAGGCACGCACCCTGCCCGAGATCGTGGCGCTGTGCCGCGAGCGGCCGGGCCGCGTCTCGTTCGGCTCCTCGGGCATCGGCTCGGCGCAGCACCTGGCCTTCGAGATGTTCAAGCTGCAGGCCAAGGTCGACGCGGTGCACGTGCCCTACAAGGGATCGAGCGCCCTGGTCGTCGACCTGCTCGGCGGCCAGATCGACTATGCCTTCGACACCATGACCGCGGCCACGCCCTTCGTGAAGCAGGGCAAGGTGATCGCGATCGCGCAGACCCGGCTCGCGCGGGCGCGCAGCCATCCGACCGTGCCCACGCTCGCGGAGTCGGGCTTCCCGGGCCTGGACGCGGCCTCGTGGTACGGCCTCGTGGGCCCGCGCGGCCTGCCCGCGCCGCTGGTGCAGCGCATGGGCGAGGACATCAACCACGTGCTCGCGATGCCCGACATCGTGCAGCGGCTCGAGGAGTTCGGCGCCGAGGACGCGGGCGGCAGCCCCGCGAAGTTCGGCGCCTTCATCGCCTCGGAGCACGCCAAGTGGGCGCGCATCGTCAAGGAGGCCGGCGTGCGCGCCGATGCCTGAGGCCGCTGTCCTTTTTGCTTTCTTTCTCTCTTCTTTCCGTTCCACCGAAGACTTCACCGATGAGCGACACCCCCTCCTCCGCTTCCAGGCCGCTGCCGCTCGCCGGCATGCGCGTGCTCGACGTCAGCCAGGTCATGGCCGGCCCCTATGCCTGCATGCTGCTGGCCGACCTCGGCGCCGACGTCATCAAGATCGAGCCGCCGCAGGGCGGCGACCAGACGCGCGGCGCCATGGGCTTCAAGCTCAAGGGCTCGGACAGCATGGGCTTCCTCAACATGAACCGCAACAAGCGCAGCATCGCGCTCGACCTGAAGTCCGAGAGCGGGCGCGAGGTGCTCTACAAGCTGGTCGAACAGGCCGACATCCTGGTCGAGAACTACCGCCCCGGCGTGATGCAGCGGCTCGGCGCGGGCTACGAGACGCTGGCCGCGATCAACCCGCGGCTGGTCTACGTCAGCATCTCGGGCTTCGGCCAAAGCGGGCCGTGGGCGGGCCGCCCGGGGTTCGACCTGATGGCGCAGGCCATGTCGGGCATCATGCGCGTGACCGGCCATCCGGGCGGCCCGCCGGCCAAGGCGGGCGTGCCGGTGGCCGACATCGGCTGCGCGCTGTTCGCGACCTACGGCATGCTGTCGGCCTACATCGGCGCCAAGGCGACCGGCCGCGGGCAGTACGTCGATGCCTCGCTGTTCGATTCGGCGCTCGCCTTCTCGATCTGGGACATGAGCGAGTACTGGGGCACGGGCCGCGAGCCCGAGCAGCTCGGCACGGCCAACCGCATGAGCGCGCCCTACCAGGCGATGAAGGCGGCCGACGGCCACTTCGTGATGGGCGCGACCAACCAGAAGCTCTGGCAGACGCTGTGCCGCACGCTCGAGCGGCCCGACCTGCTGGACGACGAGCGCTTCGCGACCGTGTCGCTGCGCCTGGCCAACCGCCACGCGCTGGTCGAGAGCCTGGAGCGCAGCTTCGCCCAGGCCGGCTGCGAGCACTGGATCGAGCGGCTGCTCGCCGTCGGCATCCCGGCCGGGCCGATCCTCGGCTACCCCGAGGCCTTCGAGAGCGAGCACGGCCGGCATCGCCGCATGCGCATCGAGATCGACCATCCCGTCGAGGGCAAGGTGCCGAACATCGGCTTCGCGGTGAAGATGGGCGGCACGCCGCAACAGGTGCGCCGGCCTCCCCCGCTGCTCGGGCAGCACACGGCCGAGGTGCTGGCCGAGCTCGGCATCGACGATGCGGCGCAGCGCGCGCTGGCCGCGGCCGGGGCCTTCGGGACATGAGCGAGGGCACCGTCAGCCTCGCGGTGGCGAACGGCGTCGCCACGCTGGTGTTCGACCGGCCCGCCGCGCGCAACGCCATGACCTGGGCCATGTACGAGCAGCTCGGCGCGCATTGCGAGGCGCTGGCCGCGCGCGCCGGCGAGGTGCGCGTGGCGGTGCTGCGCGGCGCCGGCGGCCAGGCCTTCGTCGCGGGCACGGACATCGCGCAGTTCCGCGACTTCGAGGGCGGCGACGACGGCGTGGCCTACGAGCGGCGCATCGATGCGGGCATCGGCCTGATCGAGGCGCTGCCGATGCCGACCGTGGCGGTGGTCGAAGGCTGGGCCGTGGGCGGCGGCCTCGCGATCGCGACCGCCTGCGACTTCCGCCTCGCGACGCCGGCCGCGCGCTTCGGCGTGCCGATCGCGCGCACCCTCGGCAACACGCTGTCGGCGCTCAACTTCGCGCGGCTGCGCGCGGCCTGGGGCCTGCAGCCGGTGCGGTGCATGCTGCTGCTCGCACAGACGCTGACCGCCGCCGAGGCGCTGGCCTGCGGCTTTCTCGAGCAGGTCTGCGCGCCCGATGCGCTGGAGCCCGCCGTGGACGCCCTGTGCGCGCGCCTCGCCGCGCTCGCGCCGCTCACGCAGGCGGCCGCGAAGGAGGCGCTGCGGCGCGGCACGGTGCACCAGCCGCCCGACACCGACGACCTGGTGCGGCGCTGCTACGGCAGCGCGGATTTCGCCGAGGGCGTGGCAGCCTTCACCGCGGGGCGGCCGCCGGCCTGGCGCGGCCGCTGAGGCCCGCGCCGCCCGACTCGGCGGCGCGCTGGATGCATTCGACGAAGTGCTGCGCGGCCGGCGTCAGCACCTGCCCGCGGCGGCGCAGCACGCAGACGCTGAGCGCCGGCAGCGTCTCGGCGATCTCGAGCCGGCGGATGCCGTGGCGCTGGAAGCTCAGCGCCGCCAGCGGCTCGACGAACAGGCCGACCAGGTCCATCTGGCCCACCAGCGACAGCGCCACCGTGACCGAATGGCCCTGGATCACGCGCGCGGGCGCGGGCAGGCCCGGCGGCAGCAGGGTCGAGACCGCGTCGCGGCCGTCGAAATGGTCGTCGCCGGGCAGGATCCACTCGGCCCCCAGCAGGTCGCGCAGCGAGCGGCTCGCGCGCAGCGGGTGGCGCTGGCGCAGGCCCACGACCAATTGAACCGGATAGAGCGCGAGCGCCTCGAACTGCGGATCGAGCCGGCCCGGCACCACGTGCGCGACCGCGAAGTCGAGCGCGCCTTCGCGCAGCCGCGCGAGCATCTCTGGCAGCACCGCCTCGCTGAACTGCACGTCGACCGCGGGCATGCGCGCATGGAAGTCCTTGAACGCGGGCGGCAGCACCGTGAGCGCGAACGAGGTGCTGACCGCGAGCGAGACCCTGCCCGTGAGCCCGTCGCGGATCTGCGCGATCTCGTCGCGCGCGCGGCGCATGTCGGCCAGCAGCAGCCGCGCGCGCGGCGCGAAGGCCTCGCCGTAGGCCGTGAGCCGCACGCCCTTGACGCTGCGCTCCACCAGCGGCGCGCCGACCTCGCGCTCGAGCTCGCGCACGATCTTGGTCACGGCCGGCTGCGACACGCCGAGCACGCGCGCCGCCGCGCGGATGCTCATCTGCTCGACCACGGCCACGAAGGCGTGCAGCTGGTTGGGCTTCATGAAAACCAAAAGTTATCGCTATCGCCCAATTATTGTCTTTTCATGACCGCTGCGACTCTCTAGCATCCGCCGCGGCCCGCAGGCCTTCCACACCATTCCAACATCCGCACCGCATCCCCCGGAAGAGACATGAGCATTCCCCGCAGCACGCCGCCCATCGCCGCCAGCCGGCGCCAGACCATCGTCGCCACCACCATCGGCAACGGGCTGGAGTTCTTCGACTTCACGGTGTACGGCTTCCTCGCGCTCGTGATCGGCAAGCTCTTCTTCCCGACCTTCAGCGCGTACGGCCAGCTGCTGGCGACGGTGGCGAGCTTCGGCGTCGGCTTCATCATGCGGCCGCTCGGCGGCATCGTGATCGGCGCCTATGCCGACCGCGCGGGCCGCAAGAAGGCGATGACGCTCACGATCTTCCTGATGGCGCTCGGCTGCGCGCTGATCGCCTTCACGCCGACCTACGCCGCGATCGGCGTGGCGGCGCCGATCGTGATCGTGGTGGCGCGGCTGCTGCAGGGCTTCTCGGCCGGCGGCGAGGTCGGCGCCTCCACCACGCTGCTGGTCGAGCACGCCACGCCGGCCAACCGCGGCTACATGGCGAGCTGGCAGTTCGCGAGCCAGGGCCTGGGCGTGCTGATGGGCGCGGTGGTGGTGGGCGGCCTGACGCTCGCGCTCACGCCCGAGGCGATGCAGCGCTGGGGCTGGCGCGTGCCCTTCGTGCTCGGCATGCTGATCGCGCCCGTGGGCATGTACATCCGGCGCCATCTCGAGGAGTCGCTGCACGTCGCGCCCGAGGCGGCCCGCGCGCCGCGCGAGAGCAGCCTCAAGGTGGTCTGCACGCAGCACGGCCGCACGGTGCTGGCCGCGATCCTGCTGCTGGTCGGCGGCACCACCGCGGCCTACGTCGTGACCTTCTACATGGCGACCTACGCGGTGCGCGAGCTCGGCCTCGCGCCCTCGGTGGCGCTGTTCGGCGCCGGGCTCACGGGCCTGCTCTCGTTCGTGCTCGCGCCGCTCGTCGGACGGCTCTCGGACGTGGTCGGCCGCAAGCCGCTGATCCTCTGGAGCCGCATCGCGATGGCGATCGTGATCTACCCCGCGTTCCTCTGGCTCAACGCCTCGCCCACGCCGGCCGTGCTGTTCACCGTGCTCGGGCTGCTGAGCGTGGGCCTCGTGGTGCAGACGGTCCCCGGCATCACGATGCTGCCAGAGATGTTCCCGAAGGCGGTGCGCGCGAGCGGCATGTCGCTGGTCTACAGCGTCGGCGTGGCGCTGTTCGGCGGCTTCGCGCCGTTCATCAGCACCTGGCTGCTCAACGCCACCGGCAGCAAGCTCGCGCCGGCCTGGTACCTGGTGGCGATGACCGTGGTCTCGCTGCTGGGCCTGCTCTGGCTGCGCGACCACACGGGCCGCGACATCGACGCCGCGGGCGCGCACGCGCCGGCGCGCTGACCGGACACTTTTCCCCACAGGAGCACTCCATGCAGACATCCGCCGGCGGCAGCGTCCGCCATTTCTCCGGCACCTTCGCCGAAGCCCGCGCGAAGTTCCTCGACGCGGCCGCTGCGCGCGGCGCGGCGATCGAGAGCTTCGTGCATCCCGCGCACCGCGGCGCGCTCGGCGAGGAGCTCGCCACCGACCTGGCGCTGCTCGGCGCCAGGGACGCGAGGAAGCTGCTGCTCGTGAGCTCGGGCACGCACGGCCCCGAGGGCTTCTGCGGCTCGGGCGCGCAGGTCGCGACGCTGCACGACGCCGAGCTGCTGGCCCGCTTCGAGCAGGCCGGCGTCGCGCTGCTGCTCGTGCATGCGGTCAACCCGCACGGCTTCTCGCACCTGCACCGCACCAACGAGGACAACATCGACCTCAACCGCAACCACATCGACTTCGGCGCACCGCTGCCGGTGAACGCGGCCTATGCCGAGGTCGAGCCGCTGGTGCTGCCCGCGACCTGGCCGCCCACGCCGGCCGACGAGGCCGCGATGGCCGCCTACATCGCGCGGCACGGCATGCGCGCCTTCCGCGAGGCCGTGACCAGGGGCCAGTACGCCTCGCCCGACGGCCTCTTCTACGGCGGCACCGCGCCCTCGTGGAGCAACCGCACCATGCGCGGCATCCTGCGCAGCTACGGCGCCGGCGCGACCCACATCGGCTGGATCGACATCCACACCGGCCTCGGCCCCTACGGCCACGGCGAGAAGATCTACCCGGGCCGCAACACGCCCGAGGACCTCGCGCTCGCGCAGGCCTGGTGGGGCGCCGACGTGTTCGCGCCGTTCGCCGGCGACTCGGCCTCGGCCGACGTCTCGGGCCCGGTGGTCTCGATCGCCTACGACGAATGCCCCGGCGCGCGCATCGCGCCCATGGGACTGGAGTTCGGCACCCTGCCCGACCAGGAGGTGCTCACGCGCCTGCGCGCCGACACCTGGCTGCGCCGGCACCCCGAGGCGCCCGAGGCGCAGAAGCGCGAGATCCGCCGCCGGCTGCGCGACGCGTTCTACTGCGACAACGACGAGTGGAAGGGCATGGTGCTCGGCCAGACGCGCGTGGTGCTGCTGCAGACGCTGCAGGGACTGCGCAAGGCCTGAGCGCTCAGCCGAAGCTCGGGGCGCGCTTCTCGCGCAGCGAAGCCACGCCTTCGCGCACGTCCGCGCCCGCGAAGCCCATGAATTCGAGCGCGAGCGAGGCGTCGAAGGTCGGCCCCGCCTGGCGCAGCCAGTTGTTGAGCGCGTACTTGGTGAAGCGGATCGCGCTCTGGCTGCCGGCCGCGAGCCGGTCGGCCACCTCGCAGGCGCGTGCGAGCAGGTCGGCTTCGTCCACCGCGAGCGACACCAGGCCGATGCGCTCGGCCTCCTCGCCGCTCACGGGCTCGCACAGCAGCAGGTGGTACTTGGCCTTGGCCATGCCGCACAAGAGCGGCCAGACGATGGCCGCATGGTCGCCCGCCGCCACACCCAGTCGCGTGTGGCCGTCGACGATCTTCGCGTTCTTCGCGGCGATCGAGATGTCGGCCAGCAGGCCCGCCACCAGCCCCGCGCCCACGGCCGGGCCGTGCATCGCGCTCACGATCGGCTTGTCGCAGTTGACGATGTTGTAGACCAGGTCGCGCGCTTCCTTCCACACGCGCTGGCGCACCGCGTCGTCGACGGTCATGTCCTGCACCATCGCGAGGTCGCCGCCGCCCGAGAAGCCGAGCCCATCGCCGCGCAGCACCGCGCAGCGCACGCTGTCGTCGGCCGCCACGTCGCGCCAGATCTCGGCCAGCTCGCGATGGCCGTCGTGGCCCGCCGTCGGCAGCTTGCCGTTGGCCGCGCGCATCTGGATGTCGAGCACCGCGCCGTTCGCGCCGCGGCGGCCGATCGACAGCGTCCGGTAGCGGGTGTAGTCCATGGGCGGCCCCGCCTTACTTCTTCGCGGCCGCCACTTCGCGGCAGCGCTGCACGTTCGCCTCGAGGCGCGAGGCCAGCCCCGGCTCGCAGGCGTCGTCACCGGGCGTGAGCCGGCACATCCCGACCACCGCGTAGTCCATCACCGCCGCGGTGCACATCGGATAGGCCGCCAGTTCGGGGTTCGCCTGCGCCTTGAAGCCCCAGCGCTCCGAGAACTCCACCGTGCGCGCCATCGCGCCGTGGAAGAAGCCGCGGTCCTTCGCGGCGACGGCCGCCTCCATGCGCGGCAGCTCCTCGTTGAGGTAGCCGACCGCCTCGAGCGGAAAGGCCGAGGGGCCCTGCTGCGCCGCGGCGAGCGAGGCCGCGAGCACCAGCGGCAGCGCCGCAAGCGCGCGGCGGTGCCATGACAGGGAAGATGGGGAACGCGCGGGACGGGCGGACGGGCGGTGGTGTTGCATGAGTCCGGATTCTGCAACGTTTGGACGCATCTTCGCCGCGGCGGCCTGCCTCAGCGGTTCTTTTTCTGCCGATCGAACTTGCGCCAGTACTGGAATTCGTCCTCGTGCACTTCGAGGTCCACCTCCGACACCCGCGCCTGCAGCCGCTCCTGCACGTCGGCCACCGCCTTGTTGTAGACCAGCGGGCCGATCTCCTCGAGGAAGTAGCCCAGCAGCGCCCCGGCGGCGATGTTGCCGATCGGCTCTTCCATGTTCTCGCGGAAATAGCGCTCGATGGACTGGATGGCTTGCTGGCGGGTGTCCTTGGGGAGTTCGATGGTCATGACGGGCTTCACGGGATCGAATCAGCGCATTGTGCCCGGTGGGGGCTTCGCAACGAATCCGCGCTCCACGTCGCCTCGGAACCCGACCGATTCATAAAGCGCATGCGCCTCCGGGCGCTGCATGCCTGACAACAGCAGCACCTTGCAACACCGCTGCGCCCACGCCATCGCCAGGGCATGCCGCAGCACGCGCCCGGCAAGTCCGCGGCGGCGAAACGCTGCCGCGGTGATCACGTGCTCGATGATGCCGATGCGCCGCCCGCCGCTCGCGAGATTGGGGACAGTGGCCAGCATGCAGGTTGCAGCGAGCCTGCCGCCGATCTCCGCCACGACGACATGCACGTGCGGGTCCTCGACGATCTGGTGCCAGAGGGACCGGGCCTGCTCCGGCAGGAGCACCGGATCGTCGGGCCGGAGTTCGGCATACAAGGCCTGTACCGAGGAAAGGTCGTCGCACGTGGCGACGCGAACGACAGGGGCTGCGATGTCCATGGCAGAAGCAGGAGTAGGACTCCGCATTCTTCACCTTCGTGAAGTCGCCGGGCTGTGTGGCGCGAGACAATCGTGATCTATTCCACTCTGCAGCGAACGAAACGCCATGGCGCGATCCACACGACCTCTCCGCACCCTCGAACGCGGCATCCTCTGCATCGTGATCGGCGCCGCCGTGCTGCTCGGCCCGCGCTTCCTGCAGGGATCGCCCTGGCTCGAGATGGTGGCGGGCGCCTACCTGGTCGGCTGGTTCGCGGTCGTGCTCGGGGTGGCGCTGGTCGTGGTCGACCTGGTGCAGCGCGCGAAGAACGCGCGGCGCTGAGGCGCCGGCCGCTCAGCGGCGCAGCTTCTTGACGAGCTCGACCACCGCGAGCACCACCGCGCCGGCCACGAGCCCCACGCCCGCGTTCGCCGCCATCGAGCCCAGCGTGCCGAACACGCCGCCCGCGGCATGGGCCCAGGCCTCGACGGCGTGGCCGAGCGCGGGCACGCCGTGCACCAGGATGCCGCCGCCGACGAGGAACATGGCCGCGGTGCCCGCGATCGACAGCCCCTTCATGAGCCAGGGCGCCGCGGCCAGGATGCCGCGGCCCAGGCCGCGCGCGGCGGCGCTGCCGCTTCGGCTCAGGTGCAGGCCCGCGTCGTCGAGCTTCACGATGCCGGCCACGAGGCCGTAGACGCCCACGGTCATGAGCAGCGCGATGCCCACGAGCACGCTGAGCTGGGTGGTGAAGGACTGGCCCTGCACCGTGCCGAGCGTGATCGCGATGATCTCGGCCGAGAGGATGAAGTCGGTGCGCACCGCGCCCTTGATCTTGTCCTTCTCGACCGCCACCACGTCGACCGCTTCGTCGGCCATGGCCTTCTCGTGGCGCGCGGTGTCGGCCGCATGCTCCTCCTTGTGCAGGAACTTGTGGGCCAGCTTCTCGCAGCCCTCGAAGCAGAGGAAGGCGCCGCCGATCATCAGGAGCGGCGTCACCAGCCACGGCAGCCAGGTGCCGATGGCGAGGGCCGCGGGCACGAGGATGGCCTTGTTGATGAACGAGCCCTTGCACACCGCCCAGACCACGGGCAGCTCGCGGTCGGCCTTGACGCCGGAGACCTGCTGCGCATTGAGCGCGAGGTCGTCGCCGAGCACGCCGGCGGTCTTCTTGGCGGCGACCTTGGTCAGGACCGAGACGTCGTCGAGGACGGTGGCGATATCGTCGAGCAGCAGGAGCAGGCTGGAGGCCATGGCGGTCTGGATTGGTGGGGGGTGAAGGAAGCGGCGAGCTTATCCGCAAGCGATGACCGCGCCGGCAAATAACCGCACGCGGCCGGCGCCGGCTCAGGCGACGCTGCGCTTGAGCCGGATCTCCTCGATGCGCACCGCGCCCATGGCGGTGGTCTTGGCGGTCTTCATCTCGCGCTTGAAGCCCGCGAGCTCGTGGAAGCGCATCGCGCGGTCGTTGCGGATCGGCACCCAGACGGTGACCGTGGTGCAGCCCTCGTCCTCGAGGCCTTCGCGCGCGGCGTCCCAGAGCGCGACGCCGACGCCCTTGCCCCAGTGCTCGGGGCGCACGTAGAGGGCCCAGATCTCGCCCGTGGTGGACGGCGTCTTGGGGTCGCGCGAGCGGTCGAAGCCGACGAAGCCGACGATCTGGCCGCCCTGCACCGCCACCTGCACCTGCGGCTCGCCGAATTCGATGGCCTCGCGCCACTTGGCCTCCCGGGTGGCGGGCGCGAGGGCGCGCAGCTCCTCCTCGGGCAGGATGCCTTCGTAGGCGGCCTTGGCGGCCAGGGCGTGGACTTCGGCGACGGCCTTGGCATCGCGCATCGTGGCGGGGCGGACTTCGTAATCTGACATGAATGCGTGGGAATCAAATGGAACCGCGTATTGTCGCCGCACCGCTACACTGCCCGCTGCACAACCAAAGGCCGCATGCGGCATCGGAAGGACGTCGTATGGCCGGGGGGCCGCAACGCTCGCACAACGGAGCCGGCCGGTGAAGGTACGGCTCGAGCCCTCGGGCCTGGACTTCGAGGCCGAGGCCGGCGCCACGCTGCTGAAGGCCGCCGAGGCCGCCGGCCTCGAGCTGCCGAGCTCGTGCCGCAACGGCACCTGTCGCACCTGCATCTGCCGGCGGCTCGCGGGCGAGACGCGGCACATCATCGAATGGCCCGGGCTGAGCGCCGAGGAGAAGGCCGAGGGCTGGATCCTGCCCTGCGTGGCCGAGGCGCTGGGCGACCTGACGCTCGAGGTGCCGGGCGCCCGCTCGCTGTTCTGAGCCCTAGCGCGCCGGCGACTGCTGCTGCGCGACCACGAGCCGGTCGCGCTGCGCGAGCGAGGGGAACAGCCGGAACCAGCCGAGCGCCACCAGCATGGTGCCCACGCCGCCCACGACCACCGAGCCCACGGGCCCGAGCAGCGCCGCGGTGGCGCCCGACTCGAACTCGCCGAGCTGGTTGCTCGCGCCGATGAAGATCGAATTGACCGCGCTCACGCGGCCGCGCATCGCATCGGGCGTCTCGAGCTGCACCAGCGTCTGGCGGATCACCACGTTGACCATGTCGGCGCCGCCCGAGACCGCGAGCGCGACCAGCGAGACGAGGAAGCTGCGCGAGAGGCCGAACACCACCATGCAGACTCCGAACAGGCCGACCGCGAGCAGCAGCGTGCGGCCGACATGGCGCTCGATCGGCCGGCGCGTGAGCGCGATCGACATCACGAGCGCACCGACCGCGGGCGCGCTGCGCAGCAGGCCGAGCCCCCAGGGGCCGGTGTGCAGGATGTCCTTGGCATAGATCGGCAGCAGCGCCACCGCGCCGCCGAGCAGCACCGCGAACAGGTCGAGCGAGACCGCGCCGAGCACGGGCTTGCGCTTCCAGATGAAGTCCACGCCCGCGAACACCGTCGACAGCGTGACCGGCTCGCGCGCGGCCGGCGTGTAGCTGTAGCGCAGCCGCAGCACCAGCGCGCAGGCGGCCGCGAAGCACAGCACGCTCGCGCCGTAGACCGCCCCCATGCCGGCCACGAACAGCAGGCCGCCGAGCGCCGGTCCGCCGATGATCGCGCCCTGCATGCCCGCGGAGCTGAAGGCCATCGCGCGCGCGAGCAGCGGCGGCGGCACCAGCAGCGGCGTCAGCGCCTGCTGCGCCGGCATCTGGAAGGCGCGCACCGCCCCGAGCACCAGCGACAGGCCCAGGAGCAGCGCGCGCGTATCGCCATGGCGCCACACCGCGAGCAGCAGCACCAGCGCGACCAGCCCCTGCACCGCGAAGCAGGCGGCGACGATGCGGCCGCGGTGGTGGCGGTCGACCACGTGGCCGGCGAGCAGCGCCAGCAGCAGCGCGGGCACGAACTGGTAGAGGCCGACGAGCCCGAGGTCCCAGGCGCTGCCGGTGAGCTCGTACATGTGCCAGCCGATCGCCACCAGCAGCATCTGCGAGGCCGCGGTGCCGAAGAGCCGCGCCACCCACAGCTGCATGAACGGCCGCTCGCGGCGCAGGTCGGCAAAGCTCGGAGGCAGGGGAACGGAGGCGGAGATCGTGGCGGGACCGGACATCCGTTCGAGGATAGCCGAGCCCCGGTGGGCCGCGCTCGGGCGCGGACTCTCTACACTCGCGCTCCCATGCCCGACAACGATGCGATCGCCGTCCTCCACGAGGACGCCCACCTGCTGGTGTTCGACAAGCCCGCGGGCCTGCTCTGCGTGCCCGGCCGCGGCGAGGACAAGCAGGACTGCCTGAGCGCCCGCGCGCTCCGGCGCTGGCCCGATGCGCTGGTCGTGCACCGGCTCGACATGGCCACGAGCGGCCTGGTGCTGATGGCGCGCAGCCTCGCGATGCAGCGCGCGCTCGGCGACGCCTTCGCGGCGCGGCAGGTCGACAAGCGCTACCAGGCGATCGTCGACGGCACGCTGCCGGCGCGCGAGGACTGGTCGGTGATCGACGCGCCGCTCATGGCCGACTGGCCGCGGCGCCCGCTGCAGAAGGTCGACGCCGCGGGCAAGCCCAGCCTCACGCGCTGGCGCGCGCTGGCGTCATGGGGCGACGGCGACGCGGCCGCCACGCGGGTGCTGCTCGCGCCGCTCACGGGGCGCTCGCACCAGTTGCGCGTGCACCTGCTGTCGATCGGCCATCCGATCCTCGGCGATGCGCTCTACGGCGACGAACGGGTCCGCACGCGCGCCCCGCGCCTGCTGCTGCACGCGAGCGAGCTCGGCTTCGTGCATCCCGCGACCGGCGAGCCGATGCGCTTTTCGAGTGCGCCGCCGTTCTCGTTCGAGGACCTGGCGGGCGGCGGGGTACCTACAGCCCGCCCTTGACCACGAGCACGGGCATCGGCGCGTCCTGCAGCACGCGCTGCGTCACGCTGCCGAGCAGCAGCTTCTCGATGCCGCTGCGGCCGTGCGAGCCCATCACGATCAGGTCGGCCGCGATCGCGATCGCGGTGTCGACGATGCCTTCATGCACCACGTGGCCGTCGATCACGCGCTGGTCGCTGTGCAGGCCCTCGGCCGCGAGCGCGGCCACGCCGCGCGCGAGCGCCGCATTGGCACTGGCCGTGGCGGCCGCGAGGTATTCGTTCTGGCCGAGCGCATAGTCCGCGCCGACGCCGATGAAGGGGTAGTTGTCGATCACGTGGATCAGCGTGATGCGGCTTCCGAAGGCCAATGCCAGGCCGCTGGCCTTGCTGACGGCGAGCATGGAAGTTTCGGAGCCGTCGATCGGAACCAGGATGTGATTGAACATTGGCGGACCTCACTTTCGTTCGCATACAGGCAGGCGCGGCCCGCGATCGAGCCGTCCCATGAATTTAACCGCAGTGCGGGAGGGTGACTGTAGGACTCGGGCCAGCGGGGTCAATCCCCCTGGAAACCCTCAGCGCGGCAGGTCACGACGAGCGTATCGCGCCAGCCCGCGCCGCCTTCCTCGAGCGGCTGGATCGGCGTGGACTCGTGGATCACGCGTGCATCGTCGAGCAGCAGCAGCGTCCACGGCTCGGTCATGGTAAACCGTTCGCCGCGCCGGCCGTCGGCCTCGAAGACGCGCGTCTCGCCGCCCTTGATGCCGCTGCGCCCCACGAGCGCCACCGCCACCAGGTCCACGCCGTCGCGGTGCGCGCCCTCGGGCGTGGGCCGGCCGATGCCGCCCGCGGTGTCGATGCGGAACTGGTGCGCCTCGACGTACCAGGGCCGCACCGCCTCGCCGCGCATGCTGCTCGCGGCCTCCGCGAGGCGCTGCAGCAGCCGCTGCCAGACGGGGCGCACGATGGTGGCCGCGTGCATCGGCGCGAACCAGCGCTGCATGCCGCCGTGCAGCGCGTTGTACTCGACCGGCTGCCAGTGCGCGCGGTGCGGCACCTGCTCGATCGCGTCGCCGTCGACCGTGAAGCAGGCATGGCGCCGCGTGCGGTAGCGCCCGCCGTCCTTGAGGTATTCGTCGGGCGGCAGGTCGTTCCAGTCGGCATGCAGCGCCTCGAGCTCGGTGATCGGCAGGCCGAGCCATTCGCTCACGCCCTGCGGCCCGAGCACCGCGTAGCCCTGGTCGCGCAAGGCGCCGGGCAGCGCGGCGGGCGCGATGAACGGCGGCGCGAAAGCGGTGGTGTTCACGATGCGGTGACTTTCACATCCTTCCAGAACGCGACCCGATCGCGGACCTGCTCGGCCTCGGGCTTGGGATCGGCGTAGTACCAGGCGGCGTCGGCGTTGAGCTCGCCGTTGACGAGCAGCGAGTAGTAGCTCGCCGTGCCCTTCCATGGGCAGGTGGTCTTGTGGTTGCTGAAGGTCACGTACGCGCGGTTGAGCGCGCTCATGGGGAAGTAGTGATTGCCTTCGACGAGCACGGTGTCGTCGCTCTCGGCGATGGTGACGCCGTTCCAGGTTGCTTTCATGGTGTTGCTCTCCAACGGGCGGAGTGCCGCTCGGGCGCTTCGGCGCCGCCGCTCGGCACGGGGGAAGGGCTATTGTGCCCCCTCGCCGGAAAGCGGGATCAGGCCTGCAGCCAGTGCACGCTGAAGAGCCGCTCCGGATCCACCCACACCTGCCCGGGCCGGAACCCGGCCTTCGCCGCGAGCGCGCGCAATCCCTCGACCGTGAACTTGTGCGAGTACTCGGTGTGGATGGTCTCGCCCTCCTCGAAGCCGAAGCGCTCGCCGTTGACCGACACGGTCTGCGCGGCCCGGCTCACGAGGTGCATCTCGATGCGCTGCCGCGGTGCGTTGTAGAAGGCCGCGTGCGCGAAGCCGTCGATGTCGAAATCGGCATCGAGCTCCGCGTTCGCGCGCCGCAGCAGGTTGAGGTTGAAGGCCGCGGTCACGCCGGCCGCGTCGTTGTAGGCGGCGTGCAGCCGCGCCGGGTCCTTGACGAGGTCGACGCCGATCAGGAGCCCCCCGCCGCGCAGCATCCGCGCGGCGAGCTGCAGGAAGGCCAGCGCCTCGTCGGGCTCGAAGTTGCCGATGGTGGAGCCCGGGAAGAAGCCCACGCGCTTGCCCGCGCCGGGCAGCGGCGCCGGCAGCACGAGCGGCATCGTGTAGTCGGCCGCGATCGGCTGCACCACGAGCGCGGGATAGTCGGCGCGCAGGCGCGCGGCGGCCGCCTCGAGGTGCTCGCCCGAGATGTCGATCGGCAGGTAGCGCCGCGGCGACTCGAGCGCGTCGAGCAGCAGCCGCACCTTGGTCAGCGAGCCGGCGCCGAACTCCACGATCTCGGCGCCCGGGCCGACCTGCTCGGCGATCTCGCGCGCGCATTCGCCGAGGATGCGCAGCTCGGTGCGCGTCGGGTAGTACTCGGGCAGTTCGCAGATGCGGTCGAACAGCTTCGAGCCCGCGGCGTCGTAGAAGAACTTCGGCGAAATGCTGCGCGGGCGGCGCGCCAGGCCGGCGAGCATCTCGCGGCCGAACTCGGACAGCGGTGCGCCGGCGACGTCGCGCGGCACGGGTTCGCGCAGCTGCTTCATGGCGGCCGCCGCGGCCGCGGCGACCGCACGGGAGGGCGAGGTCGTGGGATGGGGCATGATGCTTCAGACGTCCTTCGCGAGCCGCAGCCCGGTGAATTGCCAGCGCGCGGCCGGCGGAAAGAAATTGCGGTAGCTGGGCCGCGTGTGCCCTGCCGGCGTGGCCAGGCTGCCGCCGCGCAGCACGAGCTGGCCCACCATGAACTTGCCGTTGTACTCGGCCGCGATGCCGGGCATGGGCCGGAACCCGGGATAGGGATCGTAGGAGGAGCGCGTCCACTGCCAGACGTGGCCCGTCATCTGCGCGATGCCTGGGGCGTCGAAGGCCGCCTCCCACTCGAACTCGGTCGGCAGGCGCGCACCGGCCCATTCGGCGTACGCGGCGGCCTCGTAGAAGCTCAGCTGCGAAACCGGCGCATCGGCCTCCATCGGACGCACGCCGTGCAGGCCGAACACATGCCAGCCCGCCTGGTGCTGCGACAGCCCGCCGAGGCGCGGATCGTCGGGCGCGAGCCAGTAGGCCGGATGGCGCCAGCCCTGCGACTGCACCGCGGCCCAGCCGTCGGAGAGCCAGAGCTCGGGCCGCTGGTAGCCGCCGTCGGCAATGAACTGCGCGAACTCGCCGCAGTTCACGAGCCGGTCGGCGATCGCATGGGGCTGCAGCAGCGCCGCATGGCGCGGGGTCTCGTTGTCGAACGCGAAGCCCTGCTGCGGGCCTTCGTGGCCGACCTGCACCACGCCGCCGGGCCGTTCGATCCAGCGCATCGGCGGCGCCACGGTGGCGAGCCGCAGCGCGGGACCGGGCGCCGGCCTGTAGGCCGGCAGCAGCGGATTGCACGAGAGCGCGTGCAGGATGTCGGTCAACAGCAGCTCCTGGTGCTGCTGCTCGTGGTGCAGGCCGAGCGTGAGGATGGTCTCGACCGTGGCCCAGCGCCCGGGATCGTCGATGCCGCGGTCGAGCCAGCCGAGCACGGCCTCGTCGACGTGGCGGCGGTAGGCATGCACCTCGTCGAGCGAAGGCCGCGTGAGCAGCCCGCGCTGCGGCCGCGGATGGCGCGGGCCGAGCGCCTCGTAGTAGGAGTTGAACAGGTAGTGCAGTCGCGTGTCGAAGGGCCGGTAGCCTTCGGCGTGGGGCTGGAGCAGCACGGTCTCGAAGAACCAGGTCGTGTGCGCGAGATGCCACTTGGTCGGGCTCGCGTCGGGCATCGATTGGATGCACTGGTCTTCGGCCGAGAGCGGCGCGGCGAGCGCCAGGCTGGCGGCGCGCACCTCGCGGAACTTGTCGCGCAGTGCGCTGGCCGCTGGGGTGATCGGCCGGGAAAGCGTCATGGTGTCTCCAGTCGGGTCAGCCGGAAGTTGTAGCCGATCGAAGTGACGAAGGCGCGTAGGACAAGGTCGCGGCCTCCGTCTTCGCGGGGTGTCCCGACCGGCGGAAGTGCACTTTGGCACAAGACGCGGCGGCTTGCACGGCGGCTGCGTATCATGGTTCGCATGCAAACGAACCACGCCTGTGCCCGCCCGCATGTCGTCATCGTCGGCTGCGGCTTCGGCGGACTGGAAGCGGCGCGCAAGCTCGAGCGCGCCGACGTCGACGTGACGGTGATCGAGAAGACCAACCACCACCTGTTCCAGCCCCTGCTCTACCAGGTGGCGACCGCCGGGCTCGCGGCGCCCTCGATCGCGGCGCCGGTGCGCACGCTGTTCCGCAGGCAGCCGCGCATCACGACGCTGCTCGGCGAGGTCGGCGCCATCGATCCCGCGGCGCGCGCGGTGCAGCTGACCAACGGCACGCGTGTGGGCTACGACCACCTGATCGTCGCGGCCGGCGCCACGCACAGCTACTTCGGCCACGACGAATGGGCGCCGCTCGCGCCCGGGCTGAAGACGCTGGCCGATGCCTTCGAGATCCGTCGCCGCGTGCTGCTGTCCTTCGAGACCGCGGAGACCGAGCCCGATCCCGAGCGCCGCCGCGCGCTCCTGACCTTCGCGGTGATCGGCGCCGGGCCCACGGGCGTCGAGATGGCCGGCACGCTGGCCGAGATCGCGCGGCACACGCTCGCGGGCGAGTTCCGCCGCATCGATCCGGGCAGCGCGCAGGTGCTGCTGATCGAGGGCGGACCGCGCGTGCTGCAGGCGATGCCCGAGACCCTGAGCCGCAAGGCGCGCGAACAGCTCGAGCGGCTGGGCGTGGACGTGCGCCTCAATGCGCGCGTGACCGCGATCGATGACGGCGGGCTCGAGGTGCAGTCGGGCGGCGGCGCCGACGGCGCGCCGGCCACCAGCTACCGCATCGACAGCCGCTGCGTGGTCTGGGCCGCGGGCGTCGCCGCCTCGCCGCTCGGCCGCATGCTCGCCGAGGCCACGGGCGCCGAATGCGATCGCGCGGGCCGCGTCAAGGTCGAACCCGACCTGAGCCTCGCGGGCCATCCCGAGATCAGCGTGGTCGGCGACCTCGCGGCCGCGCTGAGCCACGCGCCCGGCAAGCCGCCGAAGCCGGTGCCGGGCGTGTCACCGGGCGCCAAGCAGATGGGCCGCGCGGCGGCGGCGAACATCCTGCGGCGCATCGCGGGCCAGCCGACGCAGCCCTTCCGCTACCGCGACTACGGCAACCTCGCGACCATCGGCCGCAACTCGGCGGTGGTGGACCTGGGCACGCCCTTCGGCCCGCTGCGCTTCAGCGGCCGACTGGCCTGGCTGTTCTGGCTGTTCGCGCACGCCTACTTCCTGATCGGCTTCCGCAACCGCATCGTCGTGATGATGGACTGGGCCAGCGCCTACTGGAGCTTCCAGCGCCACGCGCGCGTGGTGGCCGACGTGCAGGGCCGCGGCGAGTCCTGACCGGCTCAGAACGGAAAGCCGTCGGAGGCGTTCTCGCGCTGGCGCTGGCGCCATTTCCAGGGCGGCGTGGGCCGTGCGCCGGCCCAGAGGCCCAGGCGCTGCGCGCGCGCCTCGCGCTGCAGGTCCTGCAGCCGGCCGCCGTGCCGCGCGGCGCTGCCGTGGAAGTCGTAGACCCAGGCCCAGCCCTCGCCCACCATCGATGCGGCGACATCGTGTCCGTCGCAGTTGACGTCGGCCACGGTGCGGCCGTAGCGGTCGGTGTCGCGCTCGGTGATGACCGCGCGCTCGAAGTAGCACAGCCGGCTCAGCGCCTGCCGGCTGCGCCGGCCGTAGGGTTGGGCCGATTCGGGCGCGTCGATGGCCGCGATGCGCACCCGCACCTCCTCGTACGACCCGATGCGTCCGCAGCGCGCCGTGAGCGTGTCGCCGTCGCTGATGCCGACCACGAGGCAGGTGCGGGAGGCGGCGGCCTGCGACAGCAGGGGCAGGAACAGCAGGCAGGCGAACAGGAACGGGCGCAGGCGCATGGGCGGCGAGGGGACGGCGGCAACGACGGGAAGCGCCGATTCTCGTCGCGAAGCGCCCGCCGCCGGGCGCGCGAACCTGCTGTTACGCGGCGGTCGCCGCGTTCTCGTCCTCCTGCAGCAGCCGCCACATGACCTTGCCGCTGCCGCTCTTGGGCAGCGCGTCGACGAACTGCACCTTGCGCGGGATCTTGTAGACCGCCATGTTCTCGCGGCACCAGTCGATGATCTCCTGC
>CBHTTS010000007.1:0-44898 GCA_966095775.1 uncultured Variovorax sp.
CGGGGCGGGCACGGCGGCGGCCTTCACGGGCGCGGGCGCAGGCGCCGGCGCGGCCGGTGCGGCCGGGGCTGGTGCCTTCGCGACCGGCGCGGGGGCAGGCGCCGGTGCCGACGGTGCCGCGGCAGGGGCGGGTGCCGCCGCCACCTTCGTGCTCGCGGCGGCCGAGGCGCCCGGCTGCGCGGTGAACAGCGTGCGGATCACCGCGAGCTTGGGCTGCACCGCGGCGTTGTTCTGGTCCAGCTGCAGCGCCTTGCTGTAGGCCTGGCTCGCGAGGCGCGCATAGACGTCGCCGAGGTTCTCCTGCGCGGTGGCATAGCTCGGGTTGGTGCGGATCGCGCTTTCGAGCGCGGCGCGTGCCTTGTCGTACTGGTTCTGGCTCGCGTAGATGACCGCGAGGTTGTTGTAAGGCTCGGGCAGCTCGGGCGAATCCTGCGTCAGCTGCGTGAAGACCGCGATCGCCTCGTTGCGCTTGCCGGCGTTGAGCTGGATCACGCCCTTGAGGAAGCGCATCTGCGGATCCTTCGGCTTGTCCTTGAGGAAGGCCTCGGCGCGCGTCATCGCCTCGTCGAGCTTGCCGGCCTGGAGCAGGCGGTCGACCTCGTCGTGCTCGGCCGCCGCGAGCGCGGGCAGCGCGATGCCGCAAACGGCCGCCAGGAGCAGGGCGCGAACGACGGGAGACAAGCCGAAGCGGGCTCGCGGCAGGGGGCTCTTGGGCATTGCGGACAAGACCTCGTAGGGAGAGATGGGGCGGGATGCGGCAGGGATTGTATGTGGGCGGGTAACTTCCGGACACAGCCGCGCGGGCCTCGCCAATGGGCAGGGCTGCCGACTTGCGCAATAGGGCACGTTCCTGTAACGTTCTGTAAGCTCGGCCTCGCCGACTTCCCAGCCCCTCATCCCTCTGGAGCCATCTTGAAGATCACCAAACGCCGCCTGCTCGAGGGCGGCGCGGCAGCAGTCGCCGCATCGCTTTTCTCGCCCGCTTCGTGGGCCCAGCGCAACGGCGCGGGGGCTGGCGCGGCGGCGTCCGGCGAGGGTGCCTGGCCGACCAAGCCGGTGCGCATCCTCGTGGGCTTCCCGGCCGGCGCCTCGCCCGACCTCGCGGCGCGCGCGATCGCCGAGCCGCTGTCGAAGATCCTGCGCCAGCCCGTCACGGTCGAGAACAAGCCCGGCGCGAGCGGCAACCTCGTGGCCGACCAGGTGGCCAAGGCCACCGACGACCACACGATCGGCGCGCTGATCAACGGCAACCTCACGATCGCGAAGCTGCTCAACCCGAAGCTCGGCTTCGACCCCGAGAAGGACTTCGCGCCCGTGGGCCTGATCGGCACCGCGCCGCTCGTGCTCGCGGTGTCGGGCCACGCCGAAGGCAAGACCGCGGCCGATCACCTGCTGTGGGTGCGCAACCTCGGCAGCGGCGGCAAGTACGGCACGCCCGGCGTGGGCACGGTCGGTCACCTGGGCATGGAGCTCATCAAGAGCCGCGCCGCGATCACCGCGCAGCACAAGCCCTACACCGGCAACCCGCAGGTGATCGCGGGCCTGCTCGCCAACGAAATCCAGCTCGCGCTGCTGCCGCCGGGCCTCGCGCTGCCGCACGTGAAGTCGGGCAAGCTCAAGGCCATTGGCGTGACCTCGCCCGAGCGCAGCCCGCTCGCGGGCGACATGCCGACCGTGCGCGACGCCGACGTGCGCGGCGCGGACCTCGAGATCTGGACCGCGCTGGCCGCGCCCGCGGGCATGAAGCCGGCCGCGGTGACGCGGCTCAACGCCGCGCTCAGCGAAGTGATCAGCACACCCGAGGTGGCCGCCGCGCTGCTCAAGACCGGCTGGCAGGCCCAGCCCGGCTCGCCCGAGACGCTCGCGCGCCGCATGCGTGCCGACACGGCGCGCCTGGGCGGCGTGATCATCATGAAGGGCATCCAGTCGGAGGGTTGAGGCCCCCCGGTTCCGGCCCCGCGCTCAGGGCGCGCTGCGCTGGAACAGCGCCTGGTCGAAGCGGATCGTGACGACCTCGGTGTCGTCCGGCCTGCCGGGCACGCGGCCGTCCTCGGTCGGGAAGTTGGTGTCGATCGCGACGGCGAGCGTGTGGGCGTCGACCACCTCGACGCTCTCGACCGAGTCGAAGGGCATGCTGAACCGGCCGCTCGCGACGCCCGCGAGCGGGCCGCCGATGTCGTCCGGGTCGGCGATGTTCAGCAGGTCGACCAGCAGCGTCTTCTTCAGCACCCCGTCGGCGTCCCTGACGTCGAGGTCGACCATGTAGAGGCGCTTGACCACCGCCTTCGCGCCGTAGAGGCTGTCGCGCTCGATCAGGACGAACCTGTTGCCGCCGACGTTGGTCATGTCGCCGATGACGATCTGGTTGTCCTTGGCCGGCCCGTCCTTCATGTAGACCGGGTTCTTGCCGGTGTAGAGCATCGAGGCCGGATCGAACTCGAAGAAGTTCAGGTAGCGCTCGTCGTCGGCCCGCGGCCGCAGCGAAGCCAGCGACGGCGCCGCTTCGGGCACGGCGTAGAGGCGGCTCCTGTCGCCGTTGAAGGCGAGGCTCTCGAAGCCGCGGCTCGACAGCGAGGTCGCGCTGGCGCCCTGGTTCATCACCAGCGGGTTCGACGGACTGCGCAGGAAGGGATGCGGCACCGGGTCGGCCATCAGCGTGCCGTCCTTGTCGAAGTGCAGGATGTAGGGCCCGAATTCCTCGCCCACGAACCAGGTGCCGTCCGGCGCGCGCGCGATCGATTCGACGTCGAGGTCGAAGCCCGTCAGCAGCCGGCCGTCGACGATGCGCGCATCGACGGGCTTGCCGCTGTCGACGAGGCTGTTGCCCGAGACCGTCTGGTAGTTGGCGAAGTCCGCGGTGATCTTCAGGTCCACGCCCTTGCCGTCCTTCAGGAAGCCCTTGGCGTCGTTGAACGCGACGTGGCTGTTGACCTTCACGGTGCCGGGCACGCTGGTGCCGTCGGCTGCGGTGCGGAAGTCGATGGTGACGTTGTAGAACCCGAGCACGAAGTCGCCCGAGTTGCTCTTGCTGCCGTAGCCGTTGTCGGGCATGGCGGTCCAGGTGCCGTCGTCGTTCTTCAGCAGCGCCGAGAAGCCCGGCACCGGCTGGCCGTCGACGAAGGGCGGCGTCACCCCGAGCGAACTGGTGATGAACTGGCCCGTGGTCGGGCCGGCCCAGCGGAAGCCGTGGGGCAGCGAGGCCCAGCCGCCGAGCTTGTGCGGCAGCCCCGCGGCGGGGTCCTGCGGCGGCGGAGCCGGGGTGGGCGCCGGGGCCGGTGCCGGCGAGGGGGCGGGCGGCAGCACGATCGGCGGAAAGGCGATGCCGTTTCCGTTGCCGCCGCCGCATGCGGCGAGGACGGCGGCGGCAACGGCCGCGATCGCGAGATGGCGCGGCAAGGCGGACGGGATGAAGCGACTGGACATGATCGACCCTCTTGTTGGCAGTGAGGGCGCAATCTAGGAAACCGATGTGACCCAGGCGTGAATGCCGCCGGTCAGAGCATGCGCGAGATCCTGTTCGCCGCCTCGCGCAGCGCGGGCAGCATGCCTTCCTGCATCGCCTTCGCGCTCGTGCGGTTGGCCTGGCCGCTGATGTTGAGCGCGGCCACCATGCGGCCCTGGCGGTTCACGATCGGCGCGGCAACGGAGATCAGGCCTTCCTCGAGCTCCTGGTTCACGAGGCACCATTGCTGGCGCCGCGCCTGCGCCACCTTGGCCATGAGCGCGTCCACGTCGGTGACGGTGTGCTTGGTGAGCGCCTCGCGCGGCGAGGCCTCGAGCCGCGCGCGCACTTCGTCGTCGTCGAGGTCGGCCAGCAGCAGCCGGCCCATCGAGGTGCAGTAGGCCGGCAGCCGCGAACCCACGCCCAGGCTGATGCGCATGATCTTCTGCGTGGGCACGCGCAGCACGTAGACGATGTCGGTCGCATCGAGCACCGCGGCCGAGCACGACTCCTGCACCTCCTGCACCAGCGCCTCCATCACCGGCTCGGCGCGGTTCCAGATCGGCATCGACGAGAGGTAGGCGAAGCCCAGGTCCAGGATGCGCGGCGTGAGCGAGAACAGCTTGCCGTCGCTCACCACGTAGCCCAGCGTCTGCAGCGTGAGCAGGATGCGCCGCGCGCCCGCGCGCGTGAGGCCGCTCGCGGCCGCGACCTCGCTCAGCGTCTGGCGCGGCGCGCGCTCGCTGAACGAGCGGATCACCTGCAGCCCGCGCGCGAACGACTGCACGTAGCTGTCGCCCGGCGCGGGCGCGGCGGTGGGGGAGGGGTGGGTTGCCATGGCGCGCGATCGTCCTTAGAATTCATTATACGAACAAATGTTCTGTATGCGAACAAGTTGCGGGACCCTGCAACCGCTTCGGCAGACCGGCCGTTCCCCTTCCCGTACTTCCTCACTCCGGAGACAGGCTTCATGATCAACAAGATCGCGCGCTCGGTCGCCGATGCCCTCGCGGGCATCCCCGACGGCGCCACGGTTCTCATCGGCGGCTTCGGCACCGCCGGCATTCCCGGCGAGCTCATCGACGGCCTCATCGAGCAGGGCGCCAAGGACCTCACGGTGGTCAACAACAACGCCGGCAACGGCGAGACCGGCCTGGCCGCGCTGCTCAAGGCCGGCCGCGTGCGCAAGATCATCTGCAGCTTCCCGCGCCAGGCCGACAGCCAGGTGTTCGACGGCCTCTACCGCAGCGGCAAGATCGAGCTCGAGCTCGTGCCGCAGGGCAACCTCGCCGAGCGCATCCGCGCCGCGGGCGCGGGCATCGGCGCCTTCTTCTGCCCCACGGGCTACGGCACGCAGCTCGCGGGCGACCGCGAGACCCGCGAGATCGACGGCAAGCAGTACGTGCTCGAGTACCCGATCCACGGCGACGTGGCGCTGATCAAGGCCGAGCGCGGCGACCGCTGGGGCAACCTGGTCTACCGCAAGGCCGCGCGCAACTTCGGGCCGGTGATGGCGATGGCCGCCAAGAAGACCGTCGCCACGGTGCACGACATCGCCGAGCTCGGCACGCTCGACCCCGAGACCATCGTCACCCCCGGCATCTTCGTGCACCAGGTGGTGCGCATCGAACGCGTCGCCACCCAGGCCGGCGGCTTCAAGAAGGCAGCATGATGAGCAACTACACCCGTCGCACCAAGGACCAGCTCGCCGCCCGCGTGGCGCAGGACATCTTCGACGGCGCCGTCGTCAACCTCGGCATCGGCCAGCCCACGCTGGTGGCCAACCACCTGCCGAAGGGCCGCGAGGTCATCCTGCAGAGCGAGAACGGCATCCTCGGCATGGGCCCCGCGCCCGAGGCCGGCGAAGAGGACTACGACCTCATCAACGCCGGCAAGCAGCCCGTCACGCTGCTGCCGGGCGGCTCGTTCTTCCACCACGCCGACAGCTTCGCGATGATGCGCGGCGGCCACCTCGACATCTGCGTGCTCGGCGCCTTCCAGGTCTCGGCCACGGGCGACCTCGCCAACTGGCACACGGGCGAGAAGGACGCGATCCCGGCGGTCGGCGGCGCGATGGACCTCGCGATCGGCGCCAAGCAGACCTGGGTCATGATGGACCTCCTGACCAAGCAGGGCGCGAGCAAGCTGGTGAAGGAATGCACCTATCCGCTGACCGGCATCGGCTGCGTCAAGCGCGTGTACTCCGACCTCGCCACGCTCGAATGCACGCCGCAGGGCCTCAAGCTCATCGACACCGTCGAGGGCCTGAGCCGCGACGAGCTCGAAAAGCTCGTGGGCCTGCCGATCGCCGCCTAGAAACCATTCAACGAGACATCACACCATGACCAACCAAGCCTTCATCTGCGACGCCGTTCGCACCCCCTTCGGCCGCTACGGCGGATCGCTCTCCAGCGTGCGCACCGACGACCTCGGCGCGGTGCCGCTCAAGGCGCTGATGGAGCGCAACAAGAACGTCGACTGGCAGGCCGTGACCGACGTGCTCTACGGCTGCGCCAACCAGGCCGGCGAGGACAACCGCAACGTCGCGCGCATGGCGGCCCTGCTCGCGGGCCTGCCGATCGAGGTGCCCGGCGCCACCATCAACCGGCTCTGTGGCTCGGGCCTCGACGCGGTCGGCAGCGCCGCGCGCGCCATCCGCGCCGGCGAGGCGGGCCTGATGATCGCGGGCGGCGTCGAGAGCATGAGCCGCGCGCCCTTCGTCATGCCCAAGGCCGAGAGCGCCTTCAGCCGCGCCAACGCGGTCTACGACACCACCATCGGCTGGCGCTTCGTCAACAAGCTCATGAAGGCGCAGTACGGCGTCGATTCGATGCCCGAGACGGCCGAGAACGTCGCGACCGACTACAAGATCGAGCGCGAGGCGCAGGACCGCATGGCGCTCGCCTCGCAGCTGCGCGCGGTGGCCTCGCAGAAGTCGGGCTTCTTCGACGCCGAGATCGTGCCCGTGACCGTGCCGCAGAAGAAGGGCGATCCGCTCATCGTCAATAAAGACGAGCATCCGCGCGAGACCAGCCTCGAATCGCTCGCCAAGCTCAAGGGCGTGGTGCGTCCCGACGGCACCGTGACCGCGGGCAACGCCAGCGGCGTGAACGACGGCGCCTGCGCGCTGCTCCTGGCCGACGAGGCCAGCGCCGCGAAGCACGGCCTCACGCCGCGCGCGCGCATCGTGGGCATGGCCACGGCCGGCGTGGCGCCGCGCGTGATGGGCATCGGTCCCGCCCCCGCGACGCAGAAGGTGCTGGCCCTCACGGGCCTGAAGCTCGAGCAGATCGACGTGATCGAGCTCAACGAGGCCTTCGCCGCGCAGGGCCTCGCCGTGCTGCGGCTGCTGGGCCTTGCCGACGACGACGCCCGCGTCAACATCAACGGCGGCGCGATCGCGCTCGGCCATCCGCTCGGCGCCAGCGGCGCGCGCCTGGCCACCACCGCGGTCAACCAGCTGCACAAGGGCGGCGGCCGCTATGCGCTGTGCACCATGTGCATCGGCGTCGGCCAGGGCATCGCGGTGATCCTGGAAAAGGTCTGATGGACCGCGCACGACGCGGCCTGCTGCTCGGCCTCGCGGCGGCGGCGGGCCTGCCGGCCCATGCGCAGCCGCAGCCGTCCGCCGCGGCGAAGCCGATCCGCCTCGTCGTGCCGTTCGCGCCCGGCGGCGGCAACGACGTGTTCGCGCGCCAGATGGCCAAGGGGCTCGGCGAACTGCGCCGGCAGGGCATCGTGGTCGAGAACAAGCCCGGCGCGGGCGGCAACCTCGGCACCGAGCAGGTGGTGCGCAGCCCCGCCGACGGCAGCACGCTGCTGCTCGGCCATACCGGCACGGTGTCGATCAACCCGGCGCTCTACAAGGCGCTGAAGTTCGATGCCCGCAAGGACCTGCTGCCGGTGGCGATGTTCGCTTCGTCGGCACTGGTGCTGGTGGTGCCGGCCGCCTCGAAGATCCGCAGCGTCGCCGACCTCGTGGCCGACGCGAAGGCGCGCCCCGGCCTGATCGACTACGGCTCGAGCGGCAGCGGCACCGGCGGCCACCTGACCGGCGAGTTCTTCGCCCAGCGCACCGGCACCCGGATCAACCACATCCCCTACAAGGGCACCAACCCCGCGCTCACCGACCTCGTCGGCGGCCAGGTGCAGATGATGTTCAGCGTGATCCCGCCCGCGCTCGCGCTCGTGAAGGCCGGCCGGCTGCGCGCGCTCGCGGTGACGGGCGCGAAGCGCCTGCCCACGCTGCCCGAGGTGCCGACCGTGGGCGAGTCGGGGCTGCGCGAGCTCGCGGGCTTCGAGAGCACGCTGACCTACGGCATCCTCGCGCCGCGCGGCACGCCGGGCGCCTTCGTCGACGAGCTCGCGGCACAGATGCTGCAGGTCGCGGGCGGCGCCGAGTTCCAGTCGCGGCTCGACGTCGAGGGCGCGGTGCCGCTGCTCGGCGGTCCCGCCGAGTACGCGGTCCTGATCGCGCGCGAAAGCGCGCTCTGGGGCGGCATCGTCAGGAGCTCGGGCGCGACGGTGGAGTGAGCGGCGGGCGCCGCGCGGCGAGGCTTTCGCCGGCCGGCGGCGCGACGTGCACGTTCACCGACGCGCTGGCCGTGTTGCCCGCGGCATCGGTGGCGAGCACCTCGATCGTCTGCGGGCCCGGCCTGCCGGGCGTCCAGCTGCAGACATAGGGCGCGGCGGTGAATGTGCAGACCGGCAGGCTGCTGCCGGCCACCATCACCTTCAGCCCCGTCACGCCGAGGTTGTCGCTCGCCTCGGGCGCGAGCAGCGTCGGCTGGCCGACCACGGCCGCGGGCGGCGCGGCCAGCGCGATCGCCGGCCGCTCGACGTCGGCCACGCCCAGCGCCAGGTCGATCGTGAAATCCGCGCGGCCGTGCACCGCCTTCTGCTCGAAGGCGTCGAAGATGGTGAACCACGTCGCGCCGGGCATGCGGCCCGCGGCCTGCGCCTTCACGAGCAGCGTGGTCTTGCCCACCGCGAAGCAGGTGTGGCCGCAGCCCCAGTCGAAGACGAAGCGGCCCTGCGCATCGGCCATGCCGTTCGCGACCGGCACGAGCGGCCTGCGCCCGCCCGGATCGCGCCAGACCGCGACCTGCGCGCCGGGCAGCGCGGTGCCGCTCAGGCGGTCGGTGACCGCCACCTGCGTGCGCGCGGTGCCCGCCATGTAGCTCGAGCCGGCCCAGCGCGGCCATCGCCGCCAGTCGGTGTTGATCATCGCCCTGGTGCCCGCGGTGAAGCGCGTCATCGCCAGCGTGGCCGCGCGGTTGGCCTGCGGACGGAAGCGCTCCTCGAACACGCTGCCGAGCAGCGGATCGTGCCGCCAGTGCTGGCGCGGCCACCAGTACGGGTCGCGCGGGTCGGACAGCGCGAGGTCCGCCTTCGGCGGAACGCCGGTGGTGTCGGTCACGTGGCTCGCGTTGTAGTACTCGCCCGAGCCGGCGCCGAAGACATGCTCGAGCTCGTGCAGCAGCGTCTTGAGCTGCCGGCCGAGGTAGTCCTTCTCGACCGACTCGGGCGCGGCCGGCGTCGAGACGCGCGACAGTTGCGCCGGGTCGTGCAGGCCGATCCAGTTGAGGTTCCAGACCACGCCCTTCTGCGGATAGGTCCAGCTCATCGCGAGGCCGCCGTGGCTGTAGCCGCGCTTCGACGGCGAGACGCACAGCACGATCTCGCGCTCCGCGAGGTCGTTGAAGCTGCATGGCGGCGCGGCCGCGGGCGCGAGCAGCCGCAGGTCCTCGGCCGGATCGAAGACGAAGCGGCGCACCGTCTCGCGCGTGAACACGCTGTTGATGTCGGCCACGTACTGCGCCAGGCGCCGGCCGGCCTCGGCCGCGCCCATGTCGGCAGCCAGCGAGGGATCGACGTAGAACTTGAGCCGGTGCACGCTCGGTGCCGCGCGGCCGATCTCGTCGAGCGCCGCCGGGGCCGGCGAAGGCCAGGCCAGACAGATGGCGCTCGCCAGGCCCACGCCCCACCGGCCCATCCGGGCCCTGAATCCGGCCTTGCCAATGACGGCCGGTGCGGCGCCCGCGACGGCACCGCCTGCAAACTCCCACGACATGCACAACCCCCGGCCGGCGGGACGGAAACGCGTCGACTCGCCGGCTGCCCGTTCGACGCTCCTGGGCTATCCGGCGCCGGGCAGAACCCGGTTACCGGCTGGGTGGGTGCCTATGAGAACTTTTGCACACATTAAACAAGAGCGTGTGCCTTCATATGGATTGGGTCTGTTAACGCGATGCGGATCAAGCCGCCCAGGCGCTCAGCGAAAGCCGCCGCAGCATCTCGGCCTGGCGCGATTCCTCGGCGTCGCGCAGGCTCTTGGCCGCGCGCGCCGCCACATAGCTCACGTACAGCGCCTCCACGGTCTTGGCCCATTCCTGCGTCCGCGGGCAGGCGAGCGCATCGTCTGCGACGGGGTCGGCGGCCGGACGGGGCGGCACCTCGATGCCGGCCTTGCCGAGGATGGTGGCTTTCTGAAAGACGTTGAGCATGGTCCTGGCCTCTCTGAATCTTGTTGGAGGGCTTCAGCTTAGGCATGGCGCAAGACCCATGCCATCGGCCGCGCGGCGTACATGCCTGTCAGCCGATGGCTCGCGTGCGGCCGCGGGGCCCGATTCCTAGGCCTTAAGCCTTAGGCCGGGCGCTCGGGTGAGTACTTCCAGACCAGGGTGGCGGCGGCCAGGTCTTCGAGCGCGCTGCCCACGGCCTTGAAGACGGTGCGCTCCGCGGCACCGCCGCGCCCGGTGCATTCGCCCCGGCAGAGTGCGGCGAGCGTGCCCTGCACCGCATCCATGCGCAGCGTGCCGGCCGCCATCGCATCGAGCAGTTCGCCGGCCTTCTGCAGCGCCTCGTCGGTGTCGACGAACACGCGGGCACCCTCGAAGCAGCGCACGTCGGCCTCGCGCATCGCGGGCGTGAAGCTGCCGATCAGGTCGAGGTGCGAGCCCGGCGCGAGCCATTCGCCGCGCACCAGCGGCGCGGTCGCGAGCGTGGCGCAGCTCACGATGTCGGCCGAGCGCACCGCCGCTTCGAGGTCGGTCACGGCCCGGGCCGCGATGCCTTCGCCGCGCCATTGCGCGGCCAGCGCTTCGGCGCCCGCGGGCCGGTGGTTCCACACCTGCACCTCGTCGATGGGGCGCACGCTGGCGTGCGCGGCGGGCAGCAGTCGTGCGACGCGGCCGGTGCCCAGCACCAGCAGGCGGCGCGCATCGGCGCGCGCCAGGAAGGAGGCGCCGAGCGCCGAGGCCGCCGCGGTGCGGCGCGCCGTGAGCTCGTTGCCGTCCATCATCGCGAGCGGCACGCCGGTGCGCGCGTCGTAGAGCACGTAGGTCGCATGCAGGCCCGGCAGCCCGCGCGCGCCGTTGCCGGGAAAGATGTTGATGGTCTTGATGCCCAGAAAGCCCGCATCGCTCCAGGCCGGCATGATCAGCACCGTGCCCTTGCCGCCGTCCGCGCCGCCGGTCTCGATGCCGTGCACGTGCCGCGGCGGCACCTGCGCGCCGGCCGCGAAGGCATCCCGCAGCGCGGGCACGAGCCGTTCGAAGGCCAGCGGCGCGCGCGTGGCGGCCTCGTCGAAATGCTTCATGGGGGTCATGGTTGGCGTGGCCGCAGCGCGGCGTCGAAGAAATCCGCCAGCGCGCGCTGGTAGGTGGTGCCGAAGCGCCCGGTCATCGGCTCGAGATGGTGCGCCCCCTCGACCTCGATCAGGCGCTTGGGCTCGCGCGCGTCGGCGAGCAGCCGCCGCGAATGGCCGTGCGGGATCACGGCGTCGGCCGTGCCGTGGATCAGCAGCAGCGGGATCGGCGAGATCGCCGCCACATGCTTCGAGGCCGCGTAGGTGTCGCCCACGAGCAGGCCCGCGCCCGGCAGCTTCTCGTTCGCGATCGACGAGTAGGAATAGAAGGTCGATTCGATCGCCACCGCCTTCACGCCCGCGCGGTTGCCCGCGCCCACCACGGCGATCGCGTTGGTGCCGCCGAGGCTCTGGCCGAAGACCAGCAGGCGCCCGGGATCGACGTCGGGCCGTGCCCGCACATGGTCGAGCGCGGCGTTCGAGTCCTCGAACACCCCCTTGGGCTCGGGCTTGCCTTCGGACTCGCCGTAGCCGCGGTAGTCGAACACGAAGACATTGAAGTCCTGCTTCGGCAACCAGGCCACGAAGCGCCAGTGGGAGGACATGTTCTGCGCGTTGCCGTGGAAGTGCACCACCGTCCCCCTGGCCTGCCTCGGATCGGCGCGGTCCGCCGCGGGGATGAACCAGCCCGAGAGCGCGGTGCCGTCGGCGCTGGCGAAGCGCACCGGCACATGGCGCAGGCCGAGCGCCTCGGGGGTCTCGTAGCGCACCCGGTCGGGGTAATAGAACATCGATTGCACGCAGCCGCCGAGCGGCAACAGCAGCGGCAGCGCGAGCAGCGCCCGACCGCCCGCGCGCGCGAGGCCGGCGAACGGGCGGCGCGGGATCGTCACGGCGTGCGGGCCGCGCGGCTCTCGGCGAGCATGTTGCAAAACAGCGCACCCTGTTCGATGGCGTCGTCGAGCGCCACGTGGTTGTGCGGCAAACCCGGATCGAACCAGCGCCGCGGCATCGCGCGCTTGGTGCTCTCGCGGTAGTCGATCTTCAGAAGGGCCATCGCGAAGGTCTTCACGTCGAGTGCCGAATGGCTGAAGGGACTCTCGCCTGCGAAGCGCATCAGATACCAGTACACGAACAGGAAGTCGAACCCGGCGGGATAGGCGACGAACACGGGTCGTGCCCCCAGGCTCTTGAGCCATGCGACGTAGTTCTTCATGGCCGGCGCCGGGTCCTGCAGGTTGCTGCGGCAGGCAGCCCAGGCTTCCGGCTGGGTCTTCCACCAGGCGGCCGTCTTTGGATCGGCCTCGGCGCCCGGGAGTGTGTGCAGGTTGGCGCTGAAGGTCGAAATGAGTCGCTTGTCGGCCGTGTAGGCGGCGGAACCGAAGCTCAGCATCGAATGCGGCCCGGGGATGGGCCCGTCGGATTCAACGTCGGTACTGATGTAGATCTCTGTCATGGATTCAATGGGAAATGCGATCGGGAGCCGGGGCTGCGGCCAGAGGGAACGCGTGCAACTCCTCCCAGCGCCCCGTCGAGTTTCCGAGCAGGACCGCCTCGGCGCAATGGGCCGATACCGGGCCTGAGGCGAGCAGTCGTGAAAGCAGTGCGTCGGCGACGGTTGTCGCTGCCTCGGCGTGCCCATGTGCCACGGTGAGGTGAGGCACCACGCCCTGGTGCTCGCCGCCGTAGGGCAGAAAGCCTGGAAAGGCATCGACGAGCGACCGCGTCATCGCGATGAACGGGGCTGCGGGTTCCGGCGCGAGGTAGGTCGTCTCGGGAAAGCGACCGACCTTGCCGAGCAGGAACGAGAACGCCTGGTGCCGGCGCAACGCCTGCTGGGCGCGCGCCAGAACCTCCGATGTGAGCTGCGCGGGGTCCATGAACGGTACGAGCAGCGTGATGTGCGCCGGCACTCCGAGGACCGCGCTCGCGTCGTGGCGCTGTCGCAGGTCGTGGACCAGGGGCTCGGCGGCGGGGACTTTGACGACGAATGCGGAGATGGCCATCGGCGGAGGATAGTGCTGCCTTCAGTTCCTGGAAACGCGCGCCCAGTCGAGCTCGAACTTTCCGAGGTACTTGCGCAGCCTGTCCGCATCATTCACCACGCTGCGCTGTTCGCGCGAGGCCTGGAACAGCTGCCGTCCCGCATCCGACAGGCTGCGCGCCCGGCGGCACACGCGCACCACGGCCTCGAGCTGCAGCCGGTCGAAGAGGTCGAGCGCGGCGGCGCGCTCGCGACCGAGCAGCGCGTCGAGATCGACCGCCTCGGCGCCGGCGCCGCCGTGGCTGCCGGTGGGCGTCTCGCGGTTCCAGAGCCAGCGCAGCCGCGCGATCTCGGCCTCCACCAGCGCGACCGGGATCCGCCCGCCGTCGGCGAGGGTGGCGAGCCGCGTGATGCTCGCCGAGAGGTCGCGGAAGTTGCCGCACCACAGCGCCTCGGGGCTCTGCGCGAAGCGCAGGTAGGCCGCGCGCGCCTCGGCGTTGAAGCGCACCACGCGGTGGTTCTCGCTCGCGTGGAGCGCCAGCAGGTGATCGACGTTGGGCTCGATGTCCTCGGGCCGCTGCGCGAGGCCCGGCAGGTCGTAGGTCCAGAGGTTGATGCGCGCGAACAGGTCCTCGCGGAAGCGCCCGGCCGCGACGTCGCTGCGCAGGTCGCGGTTGGTGCCGGCGATGAGCTGGAAGTCGCTCGCCACCTCCTTGTCGGCGCCCACGGGGAAGAAGCGCTTCTCCTCGATGGCCTTGAGCAGCATGGCCTGTTCGTCGAGGCCGAGCTCGCCGATCTCGTCGAGGAAGAGCACGCCCTGGTCCGCGCTGCGCAGCAGCCCCGCGCGTTCGCTCGCGGCGCCCGTGAACGCGCCCTTGCGGTGGCCGAACAGCGTGGAGGCCGCGCCGTCGCCGCGCAGCGTGGCGCAGTTGACCTCGACGAAGGGGCCCGCCATCTGGTGCCGCGCCTGCTTGAGCTCGAACATGCGCCGCGCGAGGAAGGACTTGCCCGCGCCGGTCGGTCCCACGAGCAGGATCGGCGCGCGCGAGCGCACCGCGACGCGCTCGATCTCGTCGATCAGTGCGTTGAAGCGCGCGTTGCGCGTGGCGATGCCGCTCTTGAGGAACGCGACCGCGTCGCGCTGCTCGGCGTCGAAGCGGCGCGCGATCGCGTCGTAGCGCGAGAGGTCGAGGTCGATCAGCACGTACTGCCCGGCGTCGCCCGCGCGCTGGCGGCGCGGCGGCGAGGTCTGGGCGAGCACGCCCGGGATCACGCGCGATTCGGCGAGCAGGAACATGCAGATCTGCGCCACGTGCGTGCCGGTCGTGATGTGCGACCAGTACTGCTCGCGCTCGGTGTCGAAGGGGTAGGCGCGCGCCCAGTCGTAGAGCCGGCTGTAGACCTCGCCGAAGTCCCACGGGTCGGCCAGCGGCATCGGCACGAGGTTGACCTGCGTCTCGGGCGAGACCGCCGCGATGTCGGCCTCGACCACCTTCGCCAGCGCCTCGTGCCGCGGCGTGTAGAGCAGCTCCATGCGCGCCACCACCATGTCCTCGTGCTGCGCGAGCGAGACCGTGGGGCGCCACTTCTCCCAGCGGCCCGCGCCCTGGCCGGCATCGAGCTGGGTGCCGAGGAAGCCGATGACGACGATGGGCTTCATGGATAAAAAACTAGCGCCATTTATAAGAACTTTTGGAATGCTAGCAGACGAAGCAAGGCGCGAATCGAACGGCGAGAAAGAATTTTCCTATTCATATCAAGGGTTTGCGTGACTTTCGAACGCGCTCTTGCTTCGCTTCGCTCGGGCTGGCACGGCGGCTGCAATAGACATCCCGTCGGATGCAGTTCATCCGCTCGCAGGTGTCGCATGAAAGCGACCCGGTGCCGCAGGCCAGATCCTGTCTTGGGCTCGCGGTATGCCGCTGTTGAACTGGCTGGCAGCTGAACTTGTTTCAGTTCTGCTCATGGTTGAGCACCGTGCCAATCACACGGCGTTGTGGGTTCGATTCCCGCGAAAAACCTGGCGGTGCTCGCACCGCCATCTGATGGGGCGAAAGCCCCCGCCCCGGCACACCGGAGCGATGGCGCAGAGCTCCCAGGGCCCTGCGGCGCGCGACACAGTGCCAAGCGCAGGCGGCCTGCACACCGCGTGCGTGGCAAGGAACTGCGTGCGGCCATCGACGGCAAAGGGGAGTGACGGCGTTGCGCATGCGACGAGGGAGGCACCGACCGGACCGCGCGACCGCCGCACGTCAGGCCTTGACTGCCGCAGTGTCCGCCGCCTGCCCTTTCGAGGGCCTGGACTGAATGAACGAATGAATGGGCGACTGGCCGGCGAAAGCGAAACGAACAGTCGAACTGAACGAAGAGGAGAAAAAAAGATGCTGGGCTTCAACCAATACACGATCAAGAAGAACGAACGCGCGCTGCTGCTGCGCAACGGCGATTTCGAGCGACTGCTCGGCCCTGGAAAGCACCGTGTGTTCGCGGGCTTCGACACCGTTCAGCTGCAGCGCTTTTCGCTCGCCGAGCCGGCGTTCGAGCATGAGCTCGCCGACTACTTCCTGGGACGCGAGCCCGAACTGGTCGAACGCGAGTTCGTGCAGGTGTCGCTGGCGGAGACCCAGGTCGGCCTGCGCCATGAAGACGGCGTGCTGGTGCAGATCCTGCCGCCTGCGACGCGAAAGCTGTACTGGCGTGGCCTGCGCGAGCAGCGCGTCGATGTGCTCGACGTGGCCGCCGATGCGCGCCTGCCGGCCGAGCTGCTGGCAAAGCTCCAGAGCGTGGCGCTGCGCCCGCGCTCGGTGCAGGGGCTCGAAGGCGTTCTGCTGGTGCAGGTGCCCGAGTTCCATGCCGGCGTGCTGACGCTCGAAGGGCAGATGCAGGCTTTGCTGCCGCCCGGAAACCACGGTTTCTGGCGCTTCAATCGCCAGGTGGCTGTGACCTGCGTGGACCTGCGCTCGCAGATCGCCGAAGTGAGCGGACAGGAAATCCTGACCCGCGACAAGGTCGGACTGCGGCTGAACATGTCGGCGGTGTGGCGCTTCACCGATGTGCTGCAGGCTATGGCGCAGATGCCCAAGCCCGCAGATCATGTGTATCGCGAACTGCAGTTCGGTCTGCGGGCCGCCGTTGGCGAGCAGACGCTCGATGCCCTGTTGGAAAACAAGGCCGCGATCGACCAGACCGTGCTGGCGCAGGTGCGCGAACGGCTGGAAGGCACCGGCATCGCGCTGGAAAGCGTAGGCGTGAAGGACATCATCCTGCCCGGCGAGATGAAGACCATCCTCGCCCAGGTGGTGGAGGCCGAGAAGTCGGCCCAGGCCAACGTGATCCGTCGCCGCGAGGAAACCGCGGCAACGCGCTCGCTGCTGAACACCGCCAAGGTGATGGAGGGCAACCCCGTCGCATTGCGGATGAAGGAACTCGAAACGCTGGAACGCGTGGCCGAGCGGATCGACAAGATCTCGGTGGTCGGCGGTCTGGACCAGGTGCTCAACGGACTGGTGACGCTGCGGCCGAACGGTTCCTGAGAGATGGCGCGTCCACCAGATCGTTGATGAAGAACCGATAGACGGAGAGAAAGAAAATGAAAGAACAGAACTACCAGCTGCACGAAGTCGCCAACGGCGTCCCCGTGAAGATGTGGACCCGCGGCGTGCCCGTCGAGGACGAGGCGCAGCAGCAGCTCGAGAACGCCGCGCGCCTGCCGATCGTGTTCAAGCACATCGCGGCCATGCCCGACGTGCACTACGGCATCGGCGCGACCGTGGGCTCGGTGATCCCGACCTTCAAGGCGATCATCCCGGCCGCGGTCGGCGTGGACATCGGCTGCGGCATGATGGCCTGCAAGACCACGCTGCATGCGAACGACCTGCCCGACAACCTCGGCCCGCTGCGTTCCGCGATCGAGAAGGCCGTGCCGCACGGCTCGAACCCCAAGCGCATGGGCCGCGACAAGGGCTCGTGGGAAACGCCGCCGAGCGAGACCGACGCGGCCTGGGCCGCACTGAAGGACGAGTTCGACGCGATCTGCGAGGACTATCCGCGCCTGAAGAACACCAACAACCACAAGCACCTGGGAACGCTGGGCACGGGCAACCACTTCATCGAGGTCTGCCTCGACGAGGCGGGTTCGGTGTGGTTCATGCTGCACTCGGGCTCGCGCGGCGTGGGCAACGCGATCGGCACGCACTTCATCGAACTCGCGAAGAAGGACGCCGAGCAGCACCAGCGCAACCTGCCCGACCAGGACCTGGCCTACTTCGAGGAAGGCGCGAAGTACTTCGGCGACTACGTGCGCGCGGTGGGCTGGGCCCAGAAGTTCGCGCGCGCGAACCGCGAGGTGATGATGCAGCGCGTGGTCGCGGCCGCGCGCAAGGTGATCGCGAAGCCCTTCGAGGCGCACGTGGAAGCGGTGAACTGCCACCACAACTACGTGAGCCGCGAGACCCACTTCGGCGAGGACGTGCTCGTGACCCGCAAGGGCGCGGTGAGCGCGAAGGCCGGCGAGCTCGGGATCATCCCGGGCAGCATGGGCGCCAAGAGCTACATCGTGCGCGGCAAGGGCAACCCCGAGAGCTTCATGAGCTGCAGCCACGGCGCGGGCCGCAAGATGAGCCGCACCAAGGCGAAGAAGCTCTACACCGTGGCCGACCAAGTCGCGGCGACCCAGGGCGTCGAATGCCGCAAGGACGCCGACGTGATCGACGAGATCCCGATGGCCTACAAGGACATCGATGCGGTGATGGCGGCGCAGAAGGACCTCGTCGAGGTGGTGTACACGCTCAAGCAGGTGGTCTGCGTGAAGGGATAGCCAAGGCCGGCGGCGTGTGCCCCGGCCGGCATGTGGAAGACAAGGACATGAAGAGCAACAAGCAACGCCGCGCCGAGATCAAGGCGCACCGCCTCGCGCGCGCGGCGCGCCTCGAGGCCGAACTGCGCGCGCCCGACCGCCGCGGCGGCGCGCTGCTGCGCGCGCCGGGCATGGAGCCGGCCGACCTCGAGGTGCTGGGCCGCCACAACAACACCTACGGGACGCTGCCCACGCACTACCTCGACCGTGCCTTCACCTGCCGCGACTGCGGCGCCGAGGAGGTCTGGACCGCGAAGCAGCAGAAGTGGTGGTACGAGGTCGTGCACGCCAGCATCGAGAGCCGCGCGGTGCGCTGCCTCGCCTGCCGCCGTGCGCGCCGCGCCGCGGCTGCGGCATCGCGCGAAGGCGAGGGCGCGAACCTGCTCGGCCTGGCTTCGGAGCGGCTGCGGCTACTGGCCCGCGCGGCGCCCACGCCCGAGGCGCGCGCCGAGGTGGATCTGGCGCTCGAAAGCAAGTGGTGGAGCCTGCGCGTGCTTGCGATCGCGGCGCTCGGCGCCTGGGGTGCGCCGGCCGACACGGCGCGGCTGCGCGCCCTGGTCGAGGCGTGCGAGCCCGCGTGGGGAAGCTGGGAGCGCGTGGGCGCCGACGAGGCGGTGAAGGCGCTGGCCGGCTGCCTGCGGCATCCCGACGATGACGACTGGGCCGTCGAGGCCTGCCTGCGCGGCCGGGCCAACCCGTGGAGCTGGCGCGACTTCCTCCGGGCTGTCGACGGCGAGCGGATCCGGGCCTGCACCGAGACCGAATTCGCGCGCCGTGACCACGACCCCGAGCGGCTGCCGCGGCTCCTCGCGCTGATGCATTGCCTCGGCCGGCCGCTGTCGGTGTCGCAGATGGCGGTGGTGCGAAGCCACGCGCGCCGCGACGTCGCGCTGTGGGCGCGTCATCTGCAGGCCTCATGAGGCGTCGACGAAGACCACGACGACGACAACAACGACGAATTTCCGACTCATCATGCAAGAACGAGAACAAGCCGTCGAACTCGACGGCTCCCAGGGCGAGGGCGGCGGACAGATCCTGCGCACCGGCCTCGCGCTCTCGGTCGTGACCGGCCGACCGGTCGCGATCGAGAGGATCCGAGCCGGCCGCGCCAAACCCGGCCTGATGCGCCAGCATCTCGCCTGCGTCCATGCCGCGGCCGAGATCAGCGGGGCGGATGTCGAAGGTGCCGAGCTCGGCTCGCAGTCGCTGCGCTTCGCGCCCGGACCGGCGCGCGCGGGCGACTATCGCTTCACGATCGCGAGTGCCGGCAGTTGCCTGCTCGTGCTGCAGACGGTGCTGCCGCCGCTGCTGCTGGCCGACGGGCCGAGCCGCGTGCAGCTGCGCGGCGGCACGCACAACCCGATGGCGCCGCCGTTCCACTTCCTGGCGCGCGCCTTCGCGCCGCTGGTGCGCCGCCTCGGCGCCGACCTGCAGCTGGTGCTGGGCCGCTGCGGCTTCTATCCCGCGGGCGGGGGTGAGGTTGAAGCCGCCATCGTGCCGGCAGGCGCCGCGCTGCAGCCTTTCGACCTGCTCGAACGCGGCGAGCCGCTCGAGCGCTATGCCGAATGCCTGACGCCGGGGCTGCCGCGCCATGTCTGCACGCGCGAGCTCGAGACGCTGGGCGCGGCCATGGGCTGGAGCGGCGAGCAGCTGCGCCATGGCGCGGCGCGCCAGAACGAGGGGCCCGGCAATGCGCTGATGGCGACGCTGGTGCATGCCCATGCGACCGAGGTCTTCACGGCCTTCGGCGAGAAGACGCTCTCGGCCGAGCAGGTCGCGCATGCGCTCGTGAAGGAGGTGCGCGAGTTCCTGAAGAGCGGCGCGGCGGTCGGTCCGCACCTGGCCGACCAGCTCGCGCTGCTGCTCGCGCTCGCGGCCTGGCAGAGCGGGCAGCCCGCGGCCTTCACCTGCAGCGAGGTGACCGAGCACACGCGCACCAACTGCGCGGTGATCGAGCGCTTCCTGCCCGTGCGCTTCGCGATCGCGCCGGGGCGCGCCGCGTCCACGGTGCGCGTCGAGCCCGCGGGCTGAGCTCGGCCGGGTTCAGTTCGCGCTCGAGACGCTGCCGCCGCTGCTCGCCACCGCGGGCGCGCCCTGCAGGCGCTGCACCTCGGCGGTGTAGGCGGCGCTGTTGCGTGCCTGCTCGTAGGCCGCGCTGCGCTGGCGGAATTCGGGGTTGCTGCGGTCCACGCTGTCCTGCAGCGCGTACTGGCCGAGGCCGGCGCGGGTCCACAGCGCCAGGTCGGCCTGCACTTCGGCGCGGCTCAGCGCACCGACCGTCACGGCTTCGCCCGCGGCGCTGCCGGCCCAGGCTTCCTGCGGCGCGCGCGCGACGGCCTGCGAATGCGCGAGGTCGGCCTGCACGTCGGCGCGGCTCTGCGCACCGGTGGTGGCGGCGATCGGCGCGCCCACCCAGGCTTCGGCCGGCACGGTCTGGGCCGATGCGGCGCCGGCGGCGAGGGCGATGGCGGAGAGGGCGAGGAGTTGCTTGGCGTTCATGGTCTGGAGTCCCTTCGGATGTCGTGTGGGCGGCGGACATTCGTCGTTGCCACGGCATGAGTGTCGAGGCCCGGCGCCGGCCGCGCTGTGCGTTTGCGCACCGGTTTCGCACGAAAGGAGCGTGGTTCAGGCGGCGCGCGCGCCGTAGAGCACCCGCAGCGGCGCGGTGCGGCCGCGCACCGCGAGCAGCTCGGGCGCGCCGAAGTCCTCGGCCGCGCCGGCCTGCTCGGCCGCGAACAGCGAGAGCACGAGCCGCGCGGAGGCTTTCTTCGAATGGTCCTGCAGCCGGCTCGCGGTGTTGACCACCTCGCCGATCGCGCTGAAGGTCGTGGTTTCGAGGTAGCCCACCTCGCCGACCGCGGCGCGGCCCGCATGCAGGCCCATGCCGAAATCGAGCCGCTGGCCGAACTGGGCTTCGAAGGCGGCGCTCCAGGCGTCCATGCGTTCGCCGATCAGCCTGGTGGCGTGCAGGGCCTGGCGGCAGGCGGTCGCCAGATCGGTCTCGAGGCCGAAGATCGCCATCACGCTGTCGCCGATGAACTGGTTGGGCACGCCGCCGGCCTCGCGCACCGCGGCGCCCACGGTGGCGAAGTAGCGGTCGAGCACATAGGCGAGGTCGAAGGGCCATTGCCGCTCCGACAGCCCGGACCAGCGCCGCAGGTCGACGAACAGGATCGCGACGTCGCGTTCGTGGCCGAAGCGCGCGACCGGCGCAGGCCGCCCCTCGTAGGGCGACGGCGTGAACAGCGGTGTGACCTCCAGGTCGCCGCGCGGCCGCAGCTGGCAGGCCAGGCGCACGTCGTGGGGCGCGCGCACGCGCTCGCGGGTGCGCGCCTCGTCGCGGCCCGGCGTGCCGACGTGCGCCGCGGGCCCGGCCACGCGGACGCGGCAGGTGGAGCAGCGCGCGCGCCCGCCGCAGGCCGACAGGTGGGCGATGCCGTGGGCGCGGCTGGCTTCGAGCACGCTCCAGCCGCGCGGCACCTGCACCGTGCGGTCGGGGTAGCGCAGCGCGATCGCCGCGCCGCCCGCGCGGCGCTGCAGCCGCCCGCGCGCCCAGCGCGCCGCGAGCAGCGCCGCGAGCGCAAGGCCGTAGAAGAGCTTGATGTCGCGCTCCACCGCGTCGAGCGTGCGCGCCTGCGCGGGCGTGGGCGCTTCGTACGGCGGCAGCCCGGTCCACTGGAATTCCCGGCCCATCGCGACGAAGCCCAGCGCCGCCAGCAGCGGCAGCACCACCGCCACGGCCAGCAGCAGGTGCGAGAAGCGCCGGTACCCGGGCCGCACGCGCAGCGCGAAGTGCAGGCCCAGGCAGCCGTGCACCCAGGCCGCGAGCATCAGCGCGAACTGCGCGCTCGCGCCGGGCAGGTCCCACAGGCCCCACACCACGCGCGCGTAGGAGCCGTCGATGCCGAAGGCCGTGTGGGCGCCGCGCATCGCGGTGAGGTGCGCCGCCAGCAGGAACGGGAGCGAGAAGCCCAGCACCACGCGCAGCGCCTCCAGCGGCGGCATGCGCAGCGTGTGGCGTTCCCAGAGCGAGGCGGCCGCGAGCGCCAGGTGCACCGCGGCGGCGCCGTAGAGCAGCAGCGTGCCCGGCAGGCTGTGCCAGAACGACCGCAGCACGTCGAGCACCGCTTCGGCCCGGGCGAACGAGGCGATGCCGAGCGCATGGTTGAGCAGGTGCAGCGTGACGTAGCCCATCAGCACCAGCCCGCTGGCCCAGCGCAGGTTGCGCCGGGTGGGGGCGAGGCGGGCGGATGGGGAACGTCTTTCCATGCGGCGGGTCGGATGGGCTCCCGAGCATAATCCGCGCGCCCGAGCGACCTCCATGGCCTCCTCTCCGAATCCCGCCCCTCCGCCCGCCGCCGCGCGCTCCAGCCTGGCGCTGCGCCGCATCGCGCTGCTCGAAGGCCTTTCGGACCCGCGGCTCGACCAGCTGGCCGCGCAATGCCTCTGGCACAGCGTCGACGCCGGCAAGCCGCTGCTGCTGCGCGCCGAGCGGCAGGGCGACGTCTACCTGCTGGTCTCGGGCCGCGTGCGCGTCACGACCTATTCGGCCAACGGCCGCCAGGTGACCTTCCGCGACTCGGAAGCCGGCGAGCACTTCGGCGACATCGCCGCGATCGACGGCGGCCCGCGCTCGGCCGACGTGCTCACGCTCGAGCCCTGCGTGGTCGCGAGCCTGGACCGCGCCGCCTTCCTGGCGCTGCTGCGCGAGGAGCCGCTGGTGGCCGGGCGCGTGATGCAGCGGCTGGCCTCGCTGGTGCGCCAGCTGTCCGAGCGCGTGATCGACCTGAGCACGCTGGGCGTGCAGAACCGGCTGCATGCCGAGCTGCTGCGCCTGGCGCGCGCGGCCGGCGTGGCGGACAACCGGGCGCGCCTCGCGCCGGCGCCCAAGCACGCGGCGCTCGCGAGCCAGATCAGCACCAACCGCGAGCAGGTCACGCGCGAGCTCAACGTGCTGGTGCGCGACGGCGTGCTCTGCAAGGACGACCGCGCGCTCGTGGTGGCCGACGTGGCCCGGCTCGAGCGCATGGTCGCCCAGGTGCGCGGCGACCCGGCCTGAGTCTCCCCGCCCGGAGCTCGCCCGATGGGCGCGGCGCTCAGTTCCAGCGGCCCTGCGCGCCGCCCACGCTCAGGCGACCCGCGCCGAGCAGCGCCACGGCCAGCGCGCCGAACAGGTACAGGCCCTGCAGTTCGAGCGCCCAGCCGCCCTGCTTGGTGAGCGCGAACAGGTCGGCCATGTGCACGAGGCCGAGGGCGAACAGCATGTTCACGACCACCACCACGGCGGCCGCGCGGGTCCAGACGCCCGCGATCATCAGCAGCGGCGCCACGATCTCGCCGACGTAGACCAGGTAGGCCAGGCCGCCCGGCAGCCCGGCCTTGGCGAGCATGCCGGCGATGAAGCCGACGCCGGCCGAGAGCTTGAAGATGCCGTGCAGCAGCATCAGAACGCCGATCGACACGCGCAGCAGCAGCTTGCCGGCGTCGTCGGAGGTCGAGAGGGAAGGGAGGGTGGCGGCGGCCCGGGTGTCCATGGGAGTTCCTTGTGGGGGATCGAGGTCTGCCGCGGCTGCGGCAATGGCGCCGCCAGTCTGCACGGCGCCCGCGCCGCGCGCTGTGCGTTTGCGCACAGTTTTCGCCGACGCGCGCCGGCCGCCTGCAGCGCCGGCGCCATCCTGCTACGCTCGGACGGCCCGCCGCCCCAGCGTCCGCGGGCATTTTTCCGCCCCGCCGTTCCCCGTCCCATGGCCTTTCCCCTGATCACCGACCCGCATTTCTATGCGGTCGCCATTCCTGCCGTGCTGCTGCTCGGCATCAGCAAGAGCGGCTTCGGCGCCGGCTTCGGTTCGCTCGCGGTGCCGCTGATGGCGCTGGCCGTCACCGTGCCGCAGGCCGCGGCCATCCTGATGCCGCTGCTGCTGCTGATGGACGTGCTCGGCCTCGCCGCCTTCCGCCGGGACTTCGACCGCGCGCTGCTCAAGTTCCTGATCCCGTTCGGGCTGCTCGGCACGCTGGTCGGCACGCTGCTCTTTCGCGTGCTCTCGGCCCACACGGTGGCGGGCATCGTCGGCGTGTTCACGCTGCTGTTCCTCGCGCAGCGCCTGGTGTTTCCGCCCAAGCCCGACGATCCGCTGCCCTCGCGCGCGGTCGGCGCGGCGCTGACCGCGGTGTCGGGCTTCACGAGCTTCATCGCCCATGCGGGCGGGCCGCCGATCAACGCCTACGTGATCCCGCTGCGGCTCAAGCCGGTGGTGTTCACCGCGACCATGGCGTACTTCTTCTTCGTGGTGAACCTCAGCAAGTGGATCCCCTATGCGTGGCTCGGCCTGATCGACCTGCGCACGCTCGCCACCTCGCTGGTCCTGATGCCGCTCGCCCCCTTCGGCGTCTGGGTCGGCATCCGCATCGCCCGCCGGATCGACGCGACCTGGTTCTACCGCTTCGTCTACCTGGGCATGCTGCTCACGGGCCTCAAGCTCGTCTACGACGGCTTCCTGGCCTGAACGTCAGAACTCGACAATAGGCTTGAAGCCGCCGAAGATCATGCGCTTGCCGTCGAAGGGCAGGGTCTTCGGGTCCATCGCCGCGAGGCGCGGGTCGGCCATCACCTTGGCGTTGACCGCGTCGCGGTGCTTGCGCGACTTGTAGACGATCCACGAGAAGGCCACGGTCTCGTCGGACTTCTGCTTCACGCTCTGCGGGAACGAGGTGTACTTGCCCGGCTTCACGTCGTCGGCGATGCATTCCACGTACTCGAGCGCGCCGTACTCCATCCAGATCTTGCCGGCCTTGCGCGCGAGCTTGCGGTAGGCCTCGATGTTCTTCGAGGGAACGGGGACGACGAAACCATCGACATAGCGAGCCATGGGAATTCTCCTTGTGAGAAGCGGATGAAAGGGAAAGAAAAGCGGGCGCCCGACGGGCAGGCCCTCAGGATGCCGCGGCACGGCCGGCCGTGCCGGCTTCGGCAGCCTCTTCGTCGTTCTTCGAGTTGTTGTCGTTGTTCTGCGCGGCCGCCGGCCCCGCCGTGCGCAGCAGCAGCCCGCCGAGCAGCCCCGCCACGAGCGCGAACACCGCGCCGATCAGGAACGCGAGGTTGTAGCCGCCGGTCAGCGCGAGCGGCAGCTGCGCGCCGGCCGCGCTCATCGCCGTGGTGCGCGCGGCGGCCGCACTCGCGAGCACGGCCAGGCCCAGCGCACCGCCCATCATGAAGGCCGTGTTCACCACACCGGACGCGAGGCCCGATTCGGTCGGGCTGACCTCGCTCATCGCCGCCAGCAGCAGCGGATTGAAGGCCATGCCGGCGCCCAGGCCGAGCAGCAGCATGCCGGGCAGCACGTGGAGCGCGAAGCTGCCGTTGACCGGCGCCCAGGCGAACAGCGCGAGGCCGATCGCCGCCAGCCCGAGGCCCGCCGCGAGCGGGCCGCGGATGCCGAAGCGCATCACCAGCCTGGCCGACAGCCCGAGCGAGAACACCGCCATCAGCAGGTTGGCCGGCAGGAAGGCCAGGCCGATCTGCATCGGCGTGTAGCCGAGCACCAGCTGCATGTAGAGCGCCGAGATGAAGAACCACGCGAACATCGCGGCCGCCCACAGCACGCCGACCACGTTCGAGACCGACACGCTGCGCAGCCTGAACAGGCCGAGCGGCATCAGCGGATGCTGCACCTTCGCCTCGATCGCGATGAAGAGCGCCAGCAGCACCGCCGCCGCGCCGAGCAGGCCGAGCGTCTGCGTCGAGCGCCAGCCGGCCTCGTTGCCGTTGACCACCGCATACACCGCGAGCATCAGCGACAGCGTCACCGAGACGGCGCCCGCCACGTCGAGCTTCTCGCCGTGCGCATGGCCGCGCGCCTTCGGCAGCAGCGCCACGCACAGCGCGTAGACCGCCACGCCGATCGGCAGGTTGACCAGGAAGATCCAGTGCCAGCTCAGCGTGCTCGTGAGCAGCCCGCCGAGCAGCACGCCGATGCTGCCGCCGCCCGCGCAGACGAAGCCGTAGACCCCCATCGCCTTGGCGCGGTCGGCCGGCTCGGTGAAGAGGTTCATGATCAGCGAGAGCGACACGGCCGAGACCACCGCGCCGCCCAGGCCCTGCACCGCGCGCGCCGCGACCAGCATCGCCTGCGAGCCCGCGATGCCGCAGGCCAGCGACGCCAGCGTGAACAGCACGAGGCCGATCAGGAACATGCGGCGGTGGCCGTAGAGGTCGCCGAGCCGGCCGCCGAGCAGCAGGAAGCCGCCGAAGGTCAGCATGTAGGCATTCACCACCCAGACCAGCGAGGTTTCGGTGAAGCCCAGGTCGGTGCGGATCGAGGGCAGCGCCACGTTCACGATCGTGGTGTCGAGCACGATCATCAGCACGCCGAGGCACAGCACCATCAGGGCGAGCCAGCGCTTGCGGTTGTTGTTGTCGAGTGTGTCGGTCATGGGGTTGGGTTCCTGCAGGAAAGGACTCGGAGCGGGGCGGCCGGCCGCGGCGTGCGCGCCGGCGTCAGGCCGCCGCGACCACCAGCATCCAGCCCACGCCGAAGCGGTCGGCCAGCATGCCGAAGCTGGAGCTGAAGAAGGTCGGCGTGAGCGGCTGCATCACCTGGCCGCCCTCGGCGAGCGCGTCGAAGCGCCGGCGCGCCTCGGCGTCGCTGGCGGCCGTGACGGCCAGCATGATGCCCTTGAACTCGGCCTGGCCCGAACACCGTCCGTCGGACAGCATCAGCTCGGTCTCGCCGATGCGCAGCACCGAGTGCATCACCTTGTCGGCCGCGGGCGCGGCGCCGCCGCAGCCGTTCTCGGCCTCGGCCGCGGGCATCGCGGGCGCCTCGCTGAAGCGCATCAGCTGCACGACTTCGGCGTCGAGCGCCTTTTTGTAGAAAGCGATCGCTTCGTCGCAACGGCCTTCGAACGAGAGATAGGACTGGACTTTCATGGCGATTCCTCTGGATGGATGAAAAGGGGCGCAGACCCTGCGCGCATACGGAATACTTAGTTTGTGTACACCGTCCACAAAGAATAGCAGACATAATGGACACTGTCCACATGGAGATCTCCCGATGAGCCCGCACGTCGTTCCGCCCGCCCCGAAGCCGCCCCCGGCGCGCAGCACCTACCGGCACGGCGACCTGCGCCGGGCGCTGCTCGACGCGGGCATCGCGCTCGCGCGCGACGGCGGTCCCGAGGCGGTGGCGCTGCGCGAGGTGACGCGGCGCGCAGGGGTGGTACCCAACGCGGCCTACCGGCACTTCGCGAGCCGGCGCGAGCTGCTGCTCGCGGTGCGCGCGGCCGCGCTGTCGGCGGCGGCGGTGGCGATGGAAAAGGAACTCGCGGTGCTGCCCTGCGACCAGCCGCCCGCCGATTTCGCACGCGCGCGCGTGCGCGCCATCGGCACCGCCTACCTGCGGTTCGCGCAGGCGGAGCCGGGGCTGTTCCGCACGGCCTTCGTGGTGTCGTCGGAGGATGCGCAGGGCGACGTGGGCCCGGGCAGCGCGGGCGCGAGCGGCCTCGATCCGTTCCAGCTGCTCGGCGCCGCGCTCGACCGGCTCGTGGAGGCCGGCGCGCTCGATCCCGCGCGCCGTCCCAATGCCGAATACCTCGCCTGGTCGGCCGTGCACGGGCTCGCGCTGCTGATCATCGACGGCCCGCTCAAGGCCATGGACGCCGCCGCGATCCACGTGCTCGGGCAGCAGCTCATCGACATGGTGGAGCGCGGCCTGTAGCGCCGCCGGCGCTCAGAGATAGATCTTCTGCAGCAGCCGGATCAGCGTCTCGCGCTCGCGCGCGGTGAGCCGCGCGCTGGCGTCGGCCTCGAGCTGCATCACGGTCTGCTCGGCCTCGCGGATCAGCTTCTCGCCGGCTTCGGTGAGGTGCAGCCCCACCGCGCGGCCGTCGTGCGGATGCGGCCGGCGCTCGATGAGCCCGCGGCTGTCGAGCGTGGAGACCAGGCTCACGAGGTTGGGCGGCAGGATCTCGAGCGTGTTGCAGAGCTGGCGCGAGGTGGCGCCGGGGTTGTGCGCCAGCAGGGAGAGCACCGAGAAGTCGATCTGCTTGAGCCCGTAGGGCGCCATGCGCTCGGCGAACACGCTGCTCACGACCAGCCAGGCGCGGCGCGCGTTGTAGCCGACGAAGGCCTCGAGCACGCGGGCGTCGAGCCGGTCCTGCCTGGCGGCCGCGGAGGCGGCCGGCTCGGCCTTGGCGGGAGGGGTCTTGGTGGAGCGGGACATGATGGCCGACAGCGTAACCGCGCGCCTCAGGCCTGGGGCGATGCCGGCGCCTTCGTCGTGACCAGCAGCGCGATCGCGGCCTGCAGCTCGGCCTTGGCCTGCGCGGGCGTGATCTCGCCGGCGACCGCGGCGTACGACAGCGCCTCCGCCGCGCCCAGCATCGCGCGCACGCGGATCGGCGCGAGCTGGCCCGCGGGCGCGAACGGCGCGAGCACGCGGCGGCATTTCTCGTGGAAGGCGTCGGCGCATTCGCGCCGCACCAGCGCCAGTTCGGGCGCGCCGGCGAGCGCGCCGACGATGCCCGGCAGCTCCCGGCCCTGCGCCAGCGTGCAGTCCACGTAGGTGGAGGCGATCACCTTCGCCATCGCGTCGAGCCGCTGCGGCGTCGCCGCGATGGCGGCGTCGATGATCGCTTCCTGGCGCGCCTCGAAGTCGAGGTAGAGCGCCGAGATCAGCCCGTTGCGGCTGCCGAAGTGGTCGTAGACCACGGGCTTGGCCACCCGGGCCTGCTCGGCCAGGCGCCCGAGCGTGAGCGCGTCCATGCCCTCGTGCCGCACGAGCGTCCAGGCCGAGGCGATCAGCTGCCGGTAGCGGTCTTCGCGGGCCAGGCGTTGGCGGGGCGGGGCGGTGGTGGTCAAAGGCGCATGGGGTGCGTGGTTATGTACGAATGGTACATTGCGGACAGAAACCTACCAAACGTATATAGCGTTCACGAAAGAAAGGAACCTCCGATGCACGCACTCGTCGTCGTGGCCCATCCGCGGCCCGCCTCCGTCACCCATGCCCTCGCCGAACGCATCGCCACGGGCGTGCGCGGCGCGGGTCATTCGGCCGAGCTGGCCGACCTGGCCGCCGAAGGCTTCGATCCGCGCTTCACCGAACACGACATCGCCGTGCACCGCGAGCACAGACCTCCCGCGGCGGACGTGCTCGCGGAGCAGGCGCGCATCGACCGGGCCGATGCGCTGGCGCTGGTCTATCCGGTGTACTGGTGGTCGTTCCCGGGCCTGCTCAAGGGCTGGATCGACCGCGTGTTCTCGAACGGCTGGGCCTACGACGAACGGCCCGGCCAGCCGCTCGCGAAGAAGCTGCAGCGCCTGCCCGTGTACCTGGCCGCGATCGGCGGCGCCGACTGGCGCACCTATGCGCGCCACGGCTACTTCGGCGCGATGAAGACCCAGATCGACCACGGCATCTTCGACTACTGCGGCGCGCGCGTGCCGCGCTCCGAGCTGCTGCTCGAACCGGCCGACGGCGACTGGAGCGAGAACTTCGGCATCGCCCGGGCGCTCGGCGAGCGGATCGCGCGAGAGCTCAGTCCGACTCCGCAAACGCCTTCAGCTTCGAAAGTGCCGCTTCCCACTGGCGGCCGATGACTTCGAGCGTGCGGCGCGCCTCGTCGAGCTGCGCGGGATCGAACTGCCAGAGCCGCTCGCGACCGAGCCTCAGGTCCGTCACCAGTCCCGCGTCGCCGAGCACCTGAAGATGCTTGGTCACGGCCTGGCGGCTGATCTCGGTGCTGGCGGTGAGCTGCGCGATCGAGAACGCGCCGCCCGCGCACAGCACGGCCACGAGGCGCAGGCGCGTGGCGTCGCCGAGCGCGAAGAACACCTTCGCGAGCCGCTCGGGCGGCGCCGCGATCGCGGGGACCACGGGCTCAGCCCTGCTCGGCATGGTGGCGCACGTTCTCGAGCTGGGCCTCCCAGCCGCCGGTGTTCATGCGAAAGGCCTCGAGGCGCCGGTGCGGCGGCACCTTGTCGAAGCCCGATTCGACGGTCTTGACCAGGGTTGCATTGCCGGGCGCGTCGTGCAGGGTCCAGGTGACGAGCGTCGGCTCCTCCACGCTGTAGTCCACCTTCGGGTCGACCGCGTAGGGATGCCAGCGCCACGAGAGCAGGTTCTGCGGCTCGACGCGTTCGATCTTCACTTCGAACATCACGTGGGTGTAGCCGTCGATCGTGATCGGCCCGCGCGCCACCTCCCCCGGCGCGAAGCGCTGTCCGCGCAGGTCGGCGCCGAACCAGCGGCCGAAGCGCTCGGCATCGGCGAGCAGCTGCCACACCTTGGCGCGCGGCGCCTGGATCAGGATGCTGCGTTCGATGCGGTCGGCGGATTCGGCGGGGGTCTCCTGGGGCATGGCGGTCTCCTTGGGCGGGGATGGATGAACGTGCAACCGAATGGTTGCGAGATCATCGTACGCCCAAATGCCGAGACGAGCAACCGATCGGTTGCGTGTTGTCAGCCGCGCGGGCCGGCCGCGTGCGAGAGCGCGATGCCTTCGCAGGCACGTTTGACGATGCCGTGCCGCATCTCGAACTCGGGCAGCACCCAGCGCCGGAACGCCGCCGCGGCACCGCGGCGCGCGGCGCGCTCCGCCTCGCCGGCCTCGGCCGCGTCGATGCGCGCCCAGGCCCAGGCGAGCAGCGCGAGCATCACGAGCCGCAGGTAGTCGTCGGCCACCTCGTAGGGCAGGCGCGGGTCGACCTGCGCGGCCATCGCGATCGTGGTGCCCAGGTAGCGCAGCTGCGCGAGCCGGCGCTGCACGTCGGCATCGGCCTCGCGCGCGGCGTCGAGCGTGTCGCGCAGCTCGACGAGCAGCGCCGACATCGCGGCGCCGCCGTCGGGCAGCACCTTGCGCACCAGCAGGTCGATCGCCTGGATCTCGTTGGTGCCCTCGTAGATCATGGTCACGCGCGCGTCGCGCACGATCTGCTCGATGCCCCATTCGCGCACGTAGCCGTGGCCGCCGAACACCTGCAGGCATTCGCTCGCGCCATGGAAGGCCTGCTGCGTGCAGGCGGCCTTGAGCACGGGCGTGACCAGCGAGCACCAGCGCTGCGCGCGCTCGCGCGCCCTGGGGTCGGCGTCGTGCGCGGCCACGTCGAGCATCAGCGCGCTGCGGTAGGCGACGGTGCGCGCGCCCTCGATCCAGGCATGCTGCGTGTCGAGGATGCGCCGCACCGCGGGATGCTCGGCGATCAGGTCGGCGGCCTCGGCGCCGCGGCTCGCGGGCGGGGCGCCGGGTGCGCGCATCTGGCGGCGCTCGCGCGCATAGGCGTCGGCCTTCTGCCAGGCCGCGTCGAGCAGGCCGATGCCCTGCAGCGCGACGTGCAGCCGCGCCGCGTTCATCATCACGAACATCGCGGCCAGCCCGCGGCCCGGCTCGCCGACGAGCCAGCCCGTGGCTTCCTCGAAGCGCATCACGCAGGTGGGGCTGCCGTGCAGGCCCATCTTCTCCTCGATGCGCTCGCAGTGCACCGCGTTGCGCGAACCGTCGGGCAGCTGCCTGGGCACCAGCGCGAGCGACAGGCCCTTGGGGCCGGCCGGCGCGTCGGGCAGGCGGCACAGCACGAGGTGCACGATGTTGGGCGTCAGGTCGTGCTCGCCGCCCGAGATGAAGATCTTGCCGCCGGCGACGCGCACGCTGCCGTCGGCCTGCGGCACCGCGCGCGTGCGCACCTGGCCCAGGTCGCTGCCCGCATGCGCTTCGGTGAGGCACATGGTCGCGAGCCACTCGCCGCTCGCGAGCTTCGGCAGGTAGCGCTGCTTCAGCGGCTCGCTGCCGTGATGCCTGAGGCAGGCGTAGGCGCCGTGCAGCAGGCCCGGCGCCATCGTGAGGCCGTGGTTCGCGGCGCTCATCCATTCGTAGAGGATGGCTTCGAGCACCGTCGGCAGGCCCTGGCCGCCGTCCTCGGGGTCGGCCGAGAGCGCGGGCCAGCCGCCGTCGACGAAAGCCTGGTAGGCGGCGCGAAAACCCGGCGGCGTCTCGACCTCGCCGTTCGCGAAGCGGCAGCCGATCTCGTCGCCGTCGCGGTTGGGCGGGGCGACGACCTCGGCGACGAAGCGCGCCGCCTCCTCGAGCACCTGCGCCTGCAGCGCCTCGTCGACCTCGGCGAACGGCGCGAGCGTGCGCAGCCGCGCGGGCGCGTCGAGCACGGCGCGCAGGAGGAAAAGCTGGTCGTCGGGGCGGGGGCGGTAGTGCATTCGGGCTTTCAGGACTCGGCGGTGAAGCCGATCTTCTTGACCAGCGGACCCCAGCGTTCGTATTCGGACTGCAGCGACCTGCGCATGTCCTCGGGCGAGGAGCCGCTCGCCACCAGGCCGACCGAGAGCAGGCCCTCGGCGACGGCCTTGTCCTTGAGCGCGGCCTGGATCGCGCTGCTCGCGGCGGCGACGGTGGCGGCGGGCGTCTTCGCGGGCGCGAAGAAGCCGAACCATTCGTCGGCCACGATCTCGGCGAAGCCCTGCTCGGCGAAGGTGGGCACGTCGGGCAGGTAGGCCGGGCGCTGCGTGCCCGAGCTCGCGAGCACGCGCAGCTTGCCGGCCTTGGCGAACGGCAGGCAGTCGCCCACGGGCGTCATGCTCGAGGCGACCTGGCCGCCCACCACGTCGTTGATCGCGGGCAGCGAGCCGCGGTAGGGCACATGCCGCAGGTCGGCGCCGCTGTGGATGCCGAGCAGCGCGCCGAGGAAGTGCGGCGTCGAGCCCGCGCCCGGCGAGCCGTAGCTGGCCTGGCCGGGGTTGGCCTTGGCCCAGGCGATGTATTCCTTCAGGGTCTTCACGCTCGCGGGCACCATCGGACCCACCGCGAGGCCGTGCGTCATGACGGCCCCGATCGAGACCGGCGCGAAGTCGGCCAAGCCGTAGCTGAGCTTGGTGTAGATGTGCGGATAGGTCGACAGCGCCGAGGCCTGCGCGAGCGCGAGCACCGAGCCGTCGGCCACCGAGGCCTTGAGCGTGTCGAGCGCGATGCGCCCGCCCGCGCCGGGCTTGTTCTCGACCACCGCGTTGGTCTTCGAGAACGGCGTGTCGCCGAGCTTCTCGGCCACGCGGCGGGCCACGCTGTCGCCCGCGCTGCCGGCCGGGAAGCCGTAGTAGATCTTCGCCTGCTGCACGATCTGCGCGAGCGCGGCCAGCGGATTGAGCGCGCCGAGCGCGGCCGCACCGCCGAGCACCTTGATGAACTGGCGCCGTTGGGTCATGGTCTTGTCTCCTGTGGTTCTACGATGTGCTGGCGGTGCTCAGCGCGGCGCCATGCGCAGCGCGCCGTCGAGGCGGATCACCTCGCCGTTGAGATGGCCGTTGGTCACGACGTGGCAGGCCAGCTCGGCGAATTCCGAGGGCTTGCCCAGGCGCGGCGGGAACGGGATCGAGGCGGCGAGCGACTGCTGCACCGGCTCGGGCAGCTCCAGCAGCAGCGGCGTCGCGAACAGGCCGGGCGCCACGGTGCAGACGCGGATCGCATGCTGCGCGAGGTCGCGCGCCATCGGCAGCGTCATGCCGACCAGGCCGCCCTTGGAGGCGCTGTAGGCCTGCTGGCCGACCTGGCCGTCGAAGGCCGCGACCGAGGCGGTGAACAGCATCACGCCCTTCTCGCCGTCGTCGAGCGCCGGCAGCTTCGCGCAGCGCGCCGCGAACAGCCGCGCCACGTTGTAGCTGCCGATCAGGTTGACGTTGACCACGCGCACGAAGTCCTCGAGCGGCGCCGGGTTGCCGTCCTTGCCGACGATGCGCTTCGCGGTGCCGATGCCGGCCACGTTCATCAGGATGCGCGCGGGGCCGTGCGCGGCCTCGGCCTTGTCGAGCGCGGCGGTCACGCTCGCGGCATCGGTGATGTCGCAGGCGCATGCGACGCCGCCGATCTCGGCGGCCACCTTGGCGGCGAGCTCGGCGTTGCGGTCCAGCACCGCGACCTTGGCGCCCAGGCGCGCGAGTTCGCGCGCGGTGGCCTCGCCCAGGCCCGAGGCGCCGCCCGTGACGATGGCGGCCTGTGCTTCGATCTTCATGATGGGGGTCCTTTCAGCGTGGCGTGAGGGTGAAGGGCAGGGTGCCCGCGTGCATCGCCTCGGCCAGCGCGGCGCGGTGCTTGAGCACGGCGCGCTGGTTGATCGAGCCCTTGTCGGTCACTTCGCCCTTGTCGATGGACGGCGGCTCGGCCACGAGGTGCAGCCGCGCGATGCGGTTGGCGCTGCCGGTGGCGCTCGCGGCGAGCCCGTCCAGCACCTGCTGGAAGTGGGCCTGCACGGGCGCGCTCTCGAGCACCTGCCGCAGGGGGGCGTCGGCGCCCAGTCCCGCGAGCTGGCGCACCTTCTGCGTCGTGAACACCAGCGCGCCGACCTCCTTGAGGTTGATGCCGGTGAGCACCACGTCCTGCACGTAGGGCGCGCCGGCGGCGATGATCTTCGCGCGCAGCGGGCCCACGCTCACGAAGGTGCCGGTGGCGAGCTTGAAGTCCTCGGCGATGCGGCCGTCGAAGCGCAGGCCGCGGTGGATGTTCGATTCGTCGATCCACCTGACCGCGTCGCCGGTGCAGAAGAAGCCCTCGTCGTCGAAGGCCTCGGCCGTGGCCTCGGGCGCGCGCCAGTAGCCCGGCGTGATGTTCGGGCCGCGGTAGCGCACCTCGGTCTTGCCGTCGACCTCGACCAGCTTGAGCTCGATGCCGGGGGCGGGCAGGCCGATGTCGCCCGAGGTCACGTCCGGGCCGGTGACGTAGAGCGCGAACGGGCCCGACTCGGTCATGCCCAGGCCCGTGCCCATCACGATGCGTTCGCCGACCTCGGCCTCCTGCGTGCGGTGCAGGCTGTCCCAGATCGGCTGCGCGAGCGCGGCGCCCGAGTAGAAGAACATGCGCACGCGCGACAGCAGGTTGCGGCGCAGCACCGCGTCGCTCTCCATCGCGTGCGCGATCGCCTCGAAGCCGGTCGGCACGTTGAAGTAGATCGTGGGCGCGATCTCGCGCAGGTTGCGCAGCGTCTCGGCCATGCCCGTGGGCGTGGGCTTGCCCTCGTCGATGTAGAGCGTGCCGCCGTTGTCGAGCACGATGCCCACGTTGTGGTTGCCGCCGAAGGTGTGGTTCCAGGGCAGCCAGTCGACCAGCACCGGCGGCTCCTCGCCGAGCGCGGGGATCGACTGGCGCAGCTGCTGCTGGTTGGCGCACCACATGCGGTGCGTGTTGATCACGGCCTTGGGCATCTTGGTCGAGCCCGAGGTGAACAGGAACTTGGTGATGGTGTCGGGGCCGGTGGCGTTCAGCGCCGCCTCGATCGCGGGCGTGGGCCGCGTGGCGATCAGCTCCGCGAGCGGCGTGGCGGCGCGGTGCGCGAGCCGGCCCTCGCCGAGCACGACCTCGGTGGCGGGCGGCACGGCGGCCTCGATGGCGCGGCCGTAGCGCGCGGCGTCGGCGGCGAACACCAGGCCGGGCGTGAGCGTGTCCAGCACGTGGCGCAGCTTCTCGAAGTCCTGGCTCACGAGCGAATAGGGCGGCGAGACCGGGCAGTACGGCACGCCCACGTAGAGGCAGCCGAGCGCGAGCATCGCGTGGTCGATGCTGTTCTCGCTGAGGATCGCGAGCGGGCGGTCCGGGCTCAGGCCGCGGTCGAGCAGCGCCTGGCCGATGCCGCGTGCGCGCTCGAGCGCCTCGGCGTAGCTCACGCGCTGCCATTCGCCGGTGCCGCCGTCGGGGAGGCGCTCGCGCGCGGCGATGAAGGTGCGCTCCGGCGCGGTCCGGGCCCAGTGCACCAGCCGGTCGGTCATGCGGTCGAGGTAGGGCCCGAGCGGCGTCTCGGCCTGCAGGTACTGCGTGCCGGGCGCGCCCGCGCGCAGCACTGCGCGCGTCACGCCGAAGGTGAGGGGGCGGTAGCGCACCGTGGTCATGATCTGCTCACCTTGGCGCCGCGGCCTTCGAGGAAGTCGCGCACGCGCGCCTTGGCCTCGGGCGCGGCCTGCGCGATGCCCGCCATCAGGGCCTCGGTGAAGAAGCCGTGGTCGGCCGACTGCTCGGCGATGCGCGGCAGCGCATGCATCAGCGCGTAGTTGGTCAGCGGCGCGTTGGTCGCCACGCGCTTCGCGAGCTCGAGCGCCTTGTCGAAGGCCGTGCCCTCGTCGACCAGGTACTGCGCGAAGCCGGCGCGCTCGCCTTCCTCGGCGTTGTAGACGCGGCCCGTCATCATCATGTCGGTCATGCGCGCCACGCCGATCAGCTTCGGGATGCGCAGGGAGCCGCCGCCGCCCACGAAGATGCCGCGCGAGCCTTCGGGCAGCGCGTAGAAGCTGGTGCGGTCGGCCACGCGGATGTGGCAGGCGCTGGCCAGTTCGAGCCCGCCGCCGACCACCGCGCCGTGCAGCGCCGCGATCACCGGCACCGGGCCGTGCTGGATCAGGTCGAGCGCGGCGTGCCACATGCGCGAGTGCTGCATGCCCTGGCCGGCGTCGCGCTCCTTCAGCTCGCTCAGGTCGAGGCCGGCGCAGAAGTGCGGGCCCTCGCCGTCGATCACCGCCGCGCGCACGCTGGAGGGCAGCTTCTCGAAGGTGTCGCGCAGCGCGAGGATCAGTCCGTCGGACAGCGCATTGCGCTTGGCGCCGCGCGTCAGGCGGACGATGGCGACTTCGTCGCGGATGTCGAGTTGAAGGTCTGGATGGGTCATGATGGGTCCGGGGTTGCGTTGAATTATGGTTATGGGAAATAATCAATTCAAGGAATTTGGAGTCCCCCGAACCTAGGGACTTACCCGTACCGGAGACAAGCCATGGACCATCGGAACCTGATCGCGATCGACATCCATACCCACGCAGAGATCAGCTGCTGGAACCCGTTCGACAACTACGGCGAGGAATACGACCGCGCGGCCGACAAGTACTTCGGCTCGAACCGCCGTCCGACCATCGCCGAGAGCGTGGCCTACTACCGCGAGCGCAAGATCGGGCTCGTGATGTTCATGGTCGACGCGGAGTCGAACATGGGCCGCCGCCGCATTCCGAACGAGGAGATCGCCGAGGCCGCGCAGCAGAACAGCGACATCATGATCGCCTTCGCGAGCATCGATCCGCACAAGGGGAAGATGGGCGCGCGCGAGGCGCGCCGGCTGATCGCCGAGCACGGCGTCAAGGGCTTCAAGTTCCATCCGACGGTGCAGGCCTTCCATCCCTACGACCGCATGGCCTGGCCGATCTACGAGGTGATCGCCGAGCACGGGCTGCCGGCGATCTTCCACACCGGCCACAGCGGCATCGGCTCGGGCATGCGCTGCGGCGGCGGGCTGCGGCTCGAATACAGCAACCCGATGCACCTCGACGACGTCGCGATCGACTTTCCGGACATGCAGATCGTCATGGCCCATCCGAGCTTCCCGTGGCAGGACGAGGCGCTGAGCGTGGCCACGCACAAGCCCAACGTGTGGATCGACCTCTCGGGCTGGAGCCCGAAGTACTTTCCGAAGCAGCTCGTGCAGTACGCCAACACGCTGCTGAAGGACCGCGTGCTGTTCGGCAGCGACTACCCGCTGATCACGCCCGACCGCTGGATGCGCGATTTCGAGAACGCCGGCTTCAAGCCCGAGGTGATGCCCGGCATCCTCAAGGGCAACGCGGTCCGGCTGCTGAAGCTCGAAGGCTAGGCGCGGGGCCGCGCGTCCCGGCGAGGCGCTCAGGCGTCGGCCTCGTCCTTCTGGCGCTTGCGCGCCGCCTCTTCTTCCTCTTCCTTGAAGCGGTCCCAGTCGCGCCCGGCGCGCCGGCGCCGCTCCTCGCGCTCGCGCGCCATCTGCTCCTCGAACTGCTGGCGGCCTTCCTTGTTGACCGCGATCAGCTTGGCGCGGTCCTTGTAGTGCGGGTAGATCTCGTCGGTGAGCTGCAGGTTGCGCAGGCGGAAGCGCATGCTCGACTCGCGCGCCTCGGCCGCGGGCCAGCCGAGGACCTCGAGCACCGAGCGCGCGGTGCGCAGCGACGATTCGAACAATTCGCGCTCGATGTGCACCACGCCGCGGTCGCGCAGCTGGAACAGGTGGCCGACGTTGCGTGCGCGCGCGACGATGCGCGCCTGGGGGAAGTGCTCGCGGAACAGGTCGACGATCTCGAGCGACTGCTCGACGTCGTCCACCGCCACCACCACCGCCTTGGCCGTGGCGGCGCCGGCGGTGCGCAGCAGGTCGAGCCGCGTGGCGTCGCCGTAGAACACGCGGAAGCCGAACTGGCGCAGGCCCTCGACGGTGTCGGCGTCATGGTCGAGCACGGTCACGCGCAGCCCCTGCGACATCAGCATGCGCCCGACGATCTGGCCGTAGCGGCCGAAGCCGCAGATCAGCACCTTGGCGTCCTGCTGCTCGGAGATCTCCTCGAGCTGCGTGGCCGAGAGCCGGCTGTAGCGCGGCAGCACGAACTTGTCGAGCAGCACCAGCAGGAGCGGCGACAGCAGCATCGACAGCGCCACGGCCCCGATCAGCAGCGACGTGGTCTCGGGCGGCAGCACGGCAGGCCCGGCCGCCTGGAACACCACGAACGCGAACTCGCCGCCCTGCGCGAGCAGCAGCGTGAAGACCGGCCGCTCCTGGTAGGCGATGCCCATCGCCTTGGCGAGCGCGTAGATCACCACGAGCTTGATCGCCATGAAGCCGACCACGAGCACGGCCATCAGGCCGGGGCTCGCGATCAGCACGCCGAAGTCGATCGACATGCCCACGGCAATGAAGAACAGCCCGAGCAGCAGGCCCTTGAAGGGCTCGATGTCGGTCTCGAGCTCGCGCCGGTATTCGCTCTCGGCCAGCAGCACGCCGGCGAGGAAGGCGCCCAGCGCCATCGACAGGCCGACGAACTGCATCAGCGCGGCGATCGCCACCACCAGCAGCAGCGCCGCGGCGGTGAAGATCTCGGGCGTCTCGCTGCGCGCGATCCAGCGCAGCAGCGGCCTGAGCGCGAGCCGGCCGCCGAGGATGATGCTGGCGATCACGCCCACGATCTTCAGGCCTTCGAGCGCGCGGTCGAGCCCCGACATCGCGGGCTCGGCGGCCGTGGCGCCGGCCAGCAGCGGCAGCAGCGCGAGGATCGGGATCGCGGCCACGTCCTGGAACAGCAGGATCGAGAAGCCCGCCTGGCCGCTCGGGGTCTTCAGCAGGTTGCGCTCGCCGAACACCTGCAGCGCGATCGCGGTCGAGGACAGCGCCAGGCCCAGCGCCGCGACCAGCGCCACGCGCCAGGCGGCGCCGGCCGCGAAGCCGACCGCGAAGAGCACGGCCGCGCAGGCCAGCACCTGCGCGCTGCCCCAGCCGAAGATCGGGCGGCGCAGGTTCCACAGGCGCTTGGGCTCGAGCTCGAGGCCGACGAGGAACAGCATCAGCACCACGCCGAACTCGGCGAAGTGCAGCACCTCCTCGACGCTGGAGACCAGCCCGAGCCCCCAGGGCCCGATGGCGATGCCGGCCACGAGGTAGCCGATGATGGAACCGAGGCCGAGGGCCTTGGACAGCGGCACCACGAGCACCGCGGCGCTCAGGTAGATCAGGCTGCTGGTCAGCCAGGCGGGTGCATGTTCCATGGTCAGGCGGCCTCCTCGCCGGGGCTGGCGACGGGCCGCGCGAAGTCGTCGTTCTCGGCCGGCCGGTCGGTCTGCGGCACCGGGCAGGCGATGCAGCCCTCGATCTCGTCCATCTCGGGCCAGACCGGATAGCTGCCGAGGCGCTGCACGAACACCTCGACGTGCGCCTCCACGTCCTCCTCGCTCGCGCTGCGCGCGCCGTGGAACACCAGCGGCGGCAGGAAGCGCATGCCGCAGAGCGCGGCGGTCTGCTCGTAGGGCGGCAGGAAGGCGTCGAAGAAATAGCGGTTGTAGCTCTGCGGGTGGTAGCTGCGCTCGGGGCCGCCGGTGGTGGCGACCAGCCAGCAGTCCTTGCCCTGGAGCGCGGTGCCGCCGCGGCCGTAGGCCCAGCCGTAGCCGAGCACGTCGTCGAACCACAGCTTCTGCAGCGCCGGCGCCGAGTACCACTGGATCGGATGCATCAGCACCACGAGGCTGGCGCGGGCGAGCCGCGCCTGTTCGGCTGGCACGTCGATCGCGAAGTCGGGGTAGCTGCCGTAGAGGTCGTTCACCTCGACGCCCGGTACCGCGCGCGCGGCCGCGAGCAGCCGGCGGTTGACGCGCGAGTCGCGCCAGTGCGGATGGGCCGCGATCACATAGATGCCGCCGGCATCGCCGGCCGCGGGTGTTGTTGTCGTCATGCCGCGAACATAGCGCAACATCGGCTCCCCCGCGGCAGCGCAGGAAGCAGGCACTACGATGCGGGGGTGTTCCAGCTCTGGAGGAGTTCTCTATGCCGGTGGTTCTGGTCGCCAATCCGAAGGGTGGCGTGGGCAAATCGACACTTGCGACGAACATCGCGGGCTACTTCGCGAGCCGCGGCCATGCCGTGATGCTCGGCGACGTGGACCGGCAGCAGTCCTCGCGGCTCTGGCTCGGGCTGCGCCCGGCCCAGGCGCGGCCGATCGCCACCTGGGAAGCCTCGGGCGACAGTTCCGTGGTGCGGCCGCCCAAGGGCACCACGCACGCCGTGCTCGACACCCCCGCGGGCCTGCATGGCTGGCGCTTCAAGGAGGTGATCGCGCTCGCCGACCGGGTGATCGTGCCGCTGCAGCCGAGCATCTTCGACATCTATGCCACGCGCGACTTCATCGACCGGCTCATGGAACAGCGCCGCGCCGAGAAGACCCGCATCGGCCTGGTGGGCATGCGCGTGAACGCCCGCACCCTCGCGGCCGAGCGGCTCGACGAGTTCGTCGCGAGCCTGGGCGTGCCGGTGCTGGGCACCCTGCGCGACACCCAGAACTACGTGCAGCTCGCCGCGCGCGGGCTCACGCTGTTCGACATCGCGCCCGGGCGCGTGGAGCGCGACCTGGCGCAGTGGCAGCCGATCTGCGACTGGCTGGAGGCCTGAGCCCGCGCCTGTCGCCCGGCCGACAGCCGGCGCGGACGGCTTGGCGCTAGAGTGCCGCGCATGAGCCCCCGCCCGGCCGTTCCGACGGGGCTCGCATCGCAGTGCGAAGCACGGAGATTACCCAATGACCAAGAAGACATTCCAGACGCTGCAGGCGCTCGCGGCCTGCGTGGGCCAGGAAGTCGCCGTGAGCGACTGGATCACCATCACCCAGGAGCAGGTGAACCAGTTCGCCGAGGCGACGGGCGACCACCAGTGGATCCACGTCGACCTCGAGCGCGCGAAGAGCGGCCCCTTCGGCGGCCCGATCGCGCACGGCTTCCTGACGCTGTCGCTGCTGCCGCGGTTCTACGAGACCGCGCTCGAGGTGGTCGAGTCGCGCATGGGCGTCAACTACGGGCTCAACCGCGTGCGCTTCATGTCGCCCGTGCCCGTGGGCAAGCGCCTGCGCGCGCGCATGAAGCTGCTGACGGCCGAGCCGATCGCCGACGATGGCTACCAGATGAGCTGGGAGACCACGATCGAGCTCGAAGGCGCGGCCAAGCCCGCCTGCGTGGCCGAATCGGTGGTGCGCCGCTACCGCTGAAGCCTGTCAGAGCATCGTGCCGGACGCCTCGCCATAGGTGGCGGAGCCTTCCGCGGCGATGCCGAGCGCACCGGCGCGCACCGTTGCGCGATCGGCCCGTGGGCTGGCGAGGTGATGGACGCCGGTGCTGCCGTTGCCGATCTGGAGCGGATGGCGCGCCTGTGCCTGCACTTCGGCACGCGACAGCGTCGACTTGAAGGGCGCGGGCGGCAGCGGGTTCTGCTCGCCCTGAAAGGCATGCGCGCCGGTCGCTGCAGCGAACGCTGCCGACGCAGCGACGAGGAGGGTGGGGAGGTTCATGGCCATGGCGAATTCCTTGAAAGAATGATTGAAGGGACCGGTGCGGAATCACCCCGGACGTACCCTTCAATACGGTGCCGACTGCCGATTGGATACACCCTGGCCAAAAAAACTGCTCAGCCGAATCCGTTCTGCCGCCAGGCCTCGAACACCGTCACCGCGACCGCGTTCGAGAGGTTCAGGCTGCGCTGGCCCTCGCGCATCGGCAGCCGCAGGCGCTGGGCCTCGGCGAAGCCGTCGCGCAGTGCGGGCGGCAGCCCGCTGGTTTCCGAGCCGAACACCAGCCAGTCGCCGGGCTGGAAGCGCACGTCGTGCACGGCGCGCGTGCCGCGCGTGGTGAGCGCGAACATGCGCTCCGTGGCGGGCCGCTCGGCGTCGAGCAGCGCCTGCCAACTCTCGTGGCGCCGGACCTCGGCGTACTCGTGGTAGTCGAGTCCGGCGCGGCGCAGCAGCCGGTCGTCCATCGAGAAACCCAGCGGTTCGACCAGGTGGAGCGCGCAGCCGGTGTTGGCCGCGAGGCGGATCACGTTGCCCGTGTTCGGCGGGATTTCGGGGTGGACCAGGACGATATGGAACATGCGCCGATTGTCGGTGCCGGGGCCGTCAACGCGGCGCCTCGGTGCGCGCGAACACGAGGCCCGTCACGTGGGCCGCGCCCGCGAGCCGCAGCGCCGCGGCCGCGCAGAACAGGGTGGCGCCGCTGGTCATGACGTCGTCGACCAGCACCACGCGCCGGCCCCGCAGCCCGTCGGCGCGCAGCGGTTCGATCGCGAACGCGCCCTCGAGGTTGCGCAGGCGCTCGGCACGCGAGAGGCCGCGCTGCGGCGGGGTGTCGCGGGTGCGCAGCAGCAGCGCGGCCTCGGTCTTCGCGGGCGCCAGCCGCCGCGCCAGCTCGAGCGCCTGGTTGAAGCCGCGCTCGCGCAGCCGGGCCGGCCCCACGGGCATCGGCAGCACGAGGTCGCAGCGGTCGAGCGCGGGCTCGACCCACGGCACGCTGCGCATCAGCGTGGCCAGCGGCCCGGCCCAGCCCGCTTCGCCGTGGAACTTGAACTGCGCGATGCAGCCGGGCCAGGGCCAGGCATAGCCGCAGGCGGCCAGGCAGGCGTCGAGCGGCGGCGGCTCGCGCAGGCACTCGCCGCAGCGCGCCACGCCGTCGGGCACCGGCAGGGCGCAGGTGCGGCAGCGCGTGGCCGGCGGCGCGAAGCGGGCCACGCAGGCATCGCAGACGCGGCGCGACGGCCACGCGCGGCACACCTCGCACTGGCTCGGCAGCCGCGCGAGCAGCGAGGTCAAAGGCCGGTGGCGCCAACGGCTCAACATGGCCTCAATATACTCACGGCCCCATGGCCACCGACCCCGCGAGAAGACCGCCGACCATCGATCCCACGGCGGCTGCGCGCTGGAGCCGGCTCGCGCCCGCGGGCGGCTCGCCCTGGCTGCACGAGGAAGTCGGCCGCCGCATGGAGGACCGGCTGCAGTGGATCAAGGCGCAGCCGCGCAGCTGGGCCGACTGGGCGCCGCTGCGCGGCGGCCTCGAGGCGCACGAGCTCGTCGCCCGGCGCTACCGCGAGGCGGCCTGCTTCGTGATCGAGCCCGAGCCGGCGCTCGCGGCCGCGACGGGCCAGGCGCTGGCCGCGCCCTGGTGGAGCGCGCGCCGCTGGCAGGCCGGCGCCAGGGCGCGCCTGGAGGCGCCGCCCGAGGACGGCGTGGACCTGCTCTGGGCCAACATGGCGCTGCACATGGCGGCCGATCCCGAGGCGCTGGTCGCGCACTGGCACGGGCTGGTCGCGACCAACGGCTTCCTGATGTTCTCCTGCCTCGGTCCCGACACGGTCCGCGAGCTGCGCGCGCTGCATGCCCGGCTCGGCTGGCCCGCGGCGGGCCATGAGTTCACCGACATGCACGACTGGGGCGATATGCTGGTGCATGCCGGCTTCGCCGAGCCGGTGATGGACATGGAACGCATCGTGCTTACCTGGACCACGCCCGAGGCCGCGCTGGCCGAACTGCGCACGCTCGGGCGCAACCTGCATCCGGCGCGCTTTCCGGCGCTGCGCGGCAAGGACTGGCACCGGTCGCTGAAGCGCGCGCTGCCCGAGCTCGCGCCGGCCGAGGAGGGCGGCGGGCGCATCGCGCTGACCTTCGAGATCATCTACGGGCACGCCTTCAAGCCGGCGCCGCGCGTGGCGCTGTCGGCCGAGAGCGCGGTCTCGCTGCGCGAGATGCGCGCGATGCTCCAGCGCGGCCGCCCCGGCGCCTAGGCGCGGGCGCGCATTTCGCGCCCGGGCGCGCCTGTCTACCCGCTACAATCCGCCGTTGCGTGAAACTCGCGGGTATGGTTCCGCGAACGAGGTCTGTCGGATCCTGTGGGGACAAGGGATTGGTCAGCCGTCGACGCACCGATTTGCTGAACTCGCCCGTGTCGAATTCCGTGTTTCGTTTTGCCACCGTTTCAGGCCAGGGCATCCAATGGTTCCTGAAACGCAACTGCTCGGTGACGCCGAGCCAGCTGGGCTGGCTCTACGCCTCGCTGTGCGTGGTGTCGCTCGGTATCGGTACGGCCTTCTGGCTGCACGGTGCGCCGCTGGTCCTGCCTTTCGCCTGGCTCGAACTGGCGGCCGTGGGCTTCGCCTTCATGCTGTATGCGCGGCACGCGACCGATGGAGAGAGGATCGCGCTGCAGGGCGGACGGCTGGTGGTGGAGCTCGAGAACGGCGGCGACTACGAACGCACGGAATTCCTGCCGCACCAGGTGCGGGTCGAACCCCAGTCCGGCGACCGATCCCTGATCGAGGTCTCGGGCCAGGGCCGGTCCGTGAGGGTGGGTCGCTACGTGCGGCCGGAGCTGCGGGCCGCACTGGCGCGCGAGATTCGCATGGCATTGCGCGGCGCCTGAGGGGTCCACGCCGCGCGGCCGGGGTTGGGTTTGTTGAAAAATTGAAGAAACGTGAACACGATGAAGAGCATTTGGCGCAATAAGTACAGGCTGGCAAATCTGTTGCTGGCGGCCGGCGCGGCTTTCAGCGGCGCGGCGCACGCAGTCAACGATCTGCCCGGCGGCCCCTCGGTGCGCCAGTTGAATCTTCCGCTTGGCGTCACCAAGATCGCGCAGGAGCAGCATTTCCTGCACACGGTGATGATGATCATCTGCACCGTCATCTTCGTCGGTGTGTTCGCGGTCATGTTCTATTCGATCTGGAAGCACCGCAAGTCGGTGGGCCACAAGGCGGC
>CBHTTS010000008.1:0-41838 GCA_966095775.1 uncultured Variovorax sp.
TCACCGACAACTACATGCGCCAGTTCGGCGCGACCCGTGCCGACTTCGGCCGGATCGCCGTGAGCCAGCGCGCGAACGCCGCCCTCAATCCCAACGCGATGCTGCGCAAGCCGATGAGTCTCGAGGACTACCTGCGGGCGCGCCCCATCGCGGAGCCGATCCATCTGCTGGATTGCGTCATGCCCTGCGCCGGCGCCGAAGGATTCCTGGTGATGCGGGAGGAGCGCGCGGAGGCGCTGTCGCTGCCGCACGTGAAGCTGCGCGGCGCGATCGAGCGCCACAACGCCTATGCGGACGATCCGGTCATGGTGCGCGGCGGCTGGCTTCGCGACCGCGACGAGCTGTACGCACAGGCGGGCATCTCGCCGGACCGGCTCGACGTGGTCCACACGTACGACGACTACCCGGTCATCGTGCTCATGCAGTTCGAAGGCCTGGGGCTGTGTGAGCCGGGCGGCGGACCGGCCTTCGTGCGGGAGAACACCTTCACCCACGACGGCACGGTGCCCCACAACACGAGCGGCGGCCAGCTGTCGGCCGGGCAGGCCGGGGCGGCCGGCGGATTTCTCGGGCTCACCGAGACGATCCGTCAGCTGCTGGGCGCGGCAGGCGAGCGGCAGGTGAAGGACGCCCGCTGGGGGCTCGTGAGCGGCTTCGGCATCGTCAACTTCGACCGCTGCGTCTGCACCGGCGCCGTCGTCCTGGAGAGCGCGCAATGACGTCCCCGGTCTTCCCTCGCAAGAACCCGGTGCTGCGTACGCAGCGCATGAACCTCCCGCCGATGGGGCGGGGCCGCGTGGCCCATGGCCTGACGCGGGCGGCGGCGGTCGGCGACCACCTCGAACTCCAGGCCTGCGAGGCGTGCGGGACGGTCCAGTATCCGCCTCGCGACGCCTGCGGGACCTGCCTGTCCCCCGACCTGAACTGGCGCAGGCAGAGCCCCTGCGGCGACCTGCTCAGCGTGGCGACGCTGCATCACAGCAACCACCTGTACTTCCGCGAGCGGCTGCCCTGGCGCATCGGCGTGGTGCGGCTCGACGCCGGCCCCACGGTGATCGCCTTCCTGACCGACAGCGTGGTCCCGCCCAAGGGCGGCGGCGGCCCGGAACGCACCCGGGTCCAGGTGCTGCTGCGGCTCGACCGGGCCGGGCAGGCGGTGCTCGTGGCCCAGCCGATCGAAGAACTCAACATGGATGTGAAGGACAAGCTCCAGATGGAAACCGGATGCAGCCCTCGTGGGCGAAAGATCCTCGTGACGGACGGCAAGACCGCCGTGGGCCAGGCCATCGTGCATGCGCTGCTCGAAGCGGGCGCCGAGACCGTCTGGGTCGGCTGCTCGGAGCCGTGGAAGCGCGCGGAAGAGATCGCGCGGCTCAAGGACGTTCCCGGCGTCGAAATCGTTGCGCTGGATCTCACCGACGCGCGCTCGGTGGCCGCCCTCGGCGGCGAGCTCGGAGGCAAGGTGGACATCGTGGTGAGCAACGCGGAAGTCCACCGGACCGAGAGCATCTCGTCGCGGCCGGGCACGGACATCGCCCGGGCCGAGATGGAGGTGAACTATTTCGGGCTGCTTCGCCTGGCGCAGGCCTTCGGCCCCGCCTTGAAGGGCCGCGCGGCCGACGGGCCCGGCCACGCGGTGGCGTGGGTGAACGTTTTGTCCGTGTTCGCCCTCGCGAACCTGCCCTCGCAAGGCACCTTCTCGGCATCGAAGGCGGCCGCGTGGTCGCTGTCGCAGTGTCTGCGCGCAGAGATGCAGCCGCACGGCATCCGCGTGCTGAACGTGTTCCCCGGTCCGATCGACGACGAGTGGAACCAGAACGTGCCGCCGCCCAAGCTGTCCCCCGGCGCACTGGCCGGCGCGATCCTCCGGGCGCTGAACAACGGCGTGGAGGACGTCTACCCCGGCGACGTCGCCCAGGAGTGGTTCGCGCGCTGGAAGGACAACCACAAGGCGCTCGAGCGAGAGCTCGTCGCGGGAGGCCTGTGATGACGACCGGCAGCATTCTCCAGGCGCTCGCGCATGCGCTGCAGACCCGTGCGGTCCGCGTGATCGACCTCACGCAGACCCTGTCTCCCGATTTCCCGACGATCTCGCTGCCGCCGGAATTCGGCCAGGCATGGCCGTTCCGCATCGAGGAGATCTCCCACTACGACGAGCGGGGTCCGGGCCAGTACTGGAACAACTTCTCGTGCAGCGAGCACACCGGCACGCACCTCGATGCGCCGGCCCACTGGATCTCGGGGCGCCATCTGCCGAACAACACGGTCGACACGCTCGAAGTGCAGCAGCTTCTCGCGCCCGCGTGCGTCATCGATTGCTCGGCCGCGGCCGCCGAGGACCCCGACTACCTGCTCGGCGTCGACGACATCCTGGCGTTCGAGTCGGCGCACGGCCGCATTCCCGCCGGCGCCTGGCTGCTGATGCGCACGGACTGGAGCAAGCGCCGCGACGCCGTCGCCTACCAGAACTTCGACGAGACGGGCCAGCACACGCCCGGGCCGGGAACGGACGCCGTGAGGTTCCTGGTGGAGGAACGGGACGTGCTGGGCTTCGGCTCGGAAGCGATCGGCACCGATGCGGGCCAGGGCTACCACCTGAAGCCGCCCTATCCCTGCCATTCGCTGATGCACGGCGCCGGAAAGCTCGGCCTGCAGTGCCTGACGAACCTCGACCTGTTGCCGCCGACCGGCTCGCTCCTGCTGACGCCGCCGCTGAAGGTCCTCAAGGGCTCCGGCAGTCCGCTGCGCGTGCTCGCGCTCGTGGAGACGCCGCGGTGAGCCGCCCCGCATCAACCCATCCACAGGAGCTCCGGCCATGAACACACTGCACGCGCTGACCGAGTCGATCCGGTCGCGCAAGATCCGCGTCATCGACCTGACCCAGACGCTGAGCGAGGATTTCCCCTCGCTGCAGCTGCCGCCGCAGTTCGGCCAGGTCCAGGGCTTCAAGCGCGACCGGATCTCGAAGTACGACGAGGCGGGCCCCGACTGGTACTGGAACAACTTCAGCTGCGGCGAACACACCGGCACCCACTTCGACGCGCCGGCGCACTGGATCACCGGCCGCGGGCATGCCGCCAACACGGTGGACACCATCGCCGTCGAGAACTTCCTGACGCCCGCCGTCGTCGTCGATGCCAGCGCGCAGGTGGCGGAGGACAGCGACTGGCTGCTCACGCGCGAGTTCCTCGCCGATTGGGAGGACCGGCATGGCCGCATTCCGGTCCATGCCTGGGTGCTGTTCAGGACCGACTGGTCCAAGCGCGTCGATGACGCGGCCCGCTTCCTGAACACCCGCGAGGACGGCGCGCACACGCCCGGACCCACGCAGGAGGCCGTCGAATGGCTGATCCGCAAACGGGACGTGCACGGCTTCGGCGTGGAGACGATCAACACCGACGCCGGTCAATCGTTCAAGTGGCCGCTGGCCTACCCTTGCCACACGCTGATGCACGGCGCCGGCAAGTACGGGCTCCAGTGCCTCACCAACCTGGACCTCCTGCCGCCCACCGGGGCGTTGATCTTCTCGGCGCCGCTGAAGATTCTCGAAGGCTCCGGCAGTCCGTTGCGCGTCCTCGCGCTCACCGAGGCCCCGCGATCCGGCGCCCTTTCCTGACCACTCCATCCAGACCCCACGAGAATCTCCATGGCAGAACGTTCCTTCAAGCACGAAGTCGAGAAGCTCAAGATCGCGCCCGGCGCGGAATTCGAGGGCGAAGGCATTCTTGCCGTGACCAAGGCCCTGCTGCAGTCCGGCGTGGCGTACGTCGGCGGCTACCAGGGATCGCCCGTGTCCCACCTGATGGACGTGCTGGCGGATGCGAGCGGGATCCTCGACGAGCTCGGGGTCCACTTCGACAGCAGCGCCAGCGAGGCAACCGCCGCGGCCATGCTGGGCGCTTCGGTCCACTACCCGCTGCGTGGCGCCATCACGTTCAAGTCGACCGTCGGCACCAATGTCGCATCGGACGCGTTGTCGAACCTCGCGTCCGGCGGCGTGACCGGCGGCGTGCTGGTGATCCTCGGAGAGGACTACGGCGAGGGCTCGAGCATCATCCAGGAACGCTCGCACGCGTTCGCCATGAAGTCGCAGATGTGGCTGCTCGATCCGCGGCCCAACCACGCCTCGCTGGTGCGCGCGGTCGAGAAGGCGTTCGAACTGTCCGAAGCGAGCCGGACGCCCGCCATGCTGACGATGCGCGTGCGCGCCTGCCACGCCCACGGTCGCTTCGTCGCTTCCGAGAACCGGAGGCCGTCGTTCACGGTCAAGGATGCGCTGGAGGCGCCCCGCCGCGACGTTCAACGCATGGCCCTGGCCCCGGCGACCTTCGTGCACGAGCACGAGAAGATCGCCGATCGCTGGCCGGCGGCGCAGGCCTTCATCCAGGCGCACGGACTCAACGAGTTCTTCGGCGACGCGGAGCATCCGATCGGCCTGGTGGTGCAGGGCGGGCTCTACAACTCGCTGATGCGTGCGCTCGAACTGCTGGGGCTGGCCGACGTCTACGGCAACACGGCGCTGCCGATCTACGTGATGAACGTGGTGTATCCGGTGGTGGACCTCGAAGTGCAGGCGTTCTTCGCGGGCAAGGAGGCGGTCCTGATGCTCGAGGAAGGGCAGCCCGAGTTCATCGAGCAGGCCCTGCACACCCTCGTGAACCGCATGGAGATGACGACGCGCGTCCACGGCAAGGACATGCTGCCCAAGGCCGGCGAGTACACCACCCTGGTCATGCTCAAGGGCCTGCGGCGCTTCCTTCAGAAGTACGCCCCGTCGATGCTCGCGCAGGAGAGCATCCCCGAAGGCGTCAGGCAGATGCTGGCGCCGAAGGTCACGCCGATCGTGCCCTCCATGCCCGGCGTCGCGCTCGACGACGGCGGTCCCGTCCTTCCGCGGCCGCCCTTGTTCTGCACCGGCTGTCCCGAGCGGCCGGTCTTCACGGCGCTGAAGATGGTCGAGAAGGAGACGGGCAAGCACCACATCAGCGCCGACATCGGCTGCCATCAGTTCGCCGCGCTCGCGCCGTTCGACATCGGCGCGACCTCGATGGGCTACGGCCTGGGCGCCGCGGGCGCGGCCGCCTTGAACACCGGCCAGACGGGACGGCGCAGCGTCAGCATCATGGGCGACGGCGGCTTCTGGCACAACGGCCTCACCTCCGGCGTCGGGAATGCGGTTTTCAACCAGAGCGACAACGTCATCGTGCTGGTGGACAACGGCTACTCGGCCGCCACGGGAGGCCAGGACATCCTGTCGTCGCGAGGCGCCGCGTCGACCCGGACGGCTTCGCTGCCGATCGCCGAGGCGGTCCGCGGCATCGGCGTCAAGTGGATCCGCTCCGTGTCGCGCACCTACGACCTGAAGGCGATGAAGAGCGCGATCTCGGACGCGCTGACGTCGCCGGACGCCGGGCCGAAGGTGGTGGTGGCCCAATCCGAGTGCATGCTCAACAAGCAGCGCCGCACCAAGCCGCAGGTCCGCGAGCGACTGAAGGCCGGCGCGCGCGTGGTCCAGGAGAAGTTCGGGGTGGACGCGGAGACGTGCACGGGAGACCATTCCTGCATCCGGCTGTCGGGCTGTCCCTCCTTGACCATCAAGGACAATCCCGACCCGCTGCGAAAGGACCCCGTGGCGACGGTGGAGTCGAGTTGCGTCGCATGCGGGCACTGCGGGGAGGTGTCCCATGCGGCCGTGCTCTGCCCGTCCTTCTACCGCATCGAATGGGTGCGCAACGCCGGTCGGCTCGAGCGGTTCAGGCACCGGCTGGCGAAGGCCGTCATCGATCCGATCCAGCGCCGCCTGGCTGCGCGGGAGATTCGCCATGCAGCGTGAAGCGGGCGTGCGGCCACTGAAGATCGCCATCCTCGCGATGGGGGGCGAGGGCGGCGGGGTCCTGGCGGACTGGATCGTGCAGACCGCCGAGCGCCAGGGCTTCCATGCGCAATCGACCTCGGTGCCCGGCGTGGCCCAGCGCACCGGCGCGACCATCTACTACGTCGAGATCCTCCCGTTCGTCCGCGGGACCGTGGGGGCGCCCATCTTCGCGCTGATGCCCACCCCCGGCGACGTGGACGTGGTGATCGCCTCCGAGCTCATGGAGGCCGCGCGCGCCGTGCAGCGCGGCCTCGTGACGCCCGACAGGACGCTCCTGATCGCCTCGTCCCATCGCGTCTACGCGCTGCAGGAAAAGATGGCGATGGGCGACGGCCGCATGGACGCCGAGGCCTTCCGCGCGCAATGCGAGAGGGCCTCGCGCAGGCTCGTGCTGCGGGATTTCGCCGCCGTTGCCGAGAAGGCGGGCAGCGTCGTCAGCGCCAGCCTCTTCGGCGCGCTGGCGGCCGCCGGTCTTCCGGGGTTGCCGCGCGAAAGCTGCGAGGAGTCCATCCGGGAAGGCGGCGTGGGCGTCGCCACGAGCCTGAAGGCCTTCGCCGCGGGATTCTCCGCGGGCACCGAGGCGCAGCCGTTGGAGGCGGAAGCCGCGGCTGCCGCTGCGGCGCGCGTGGATCCACGGCTGGCGGACCTCGCGGAGCGCATCCGGCGGGAGTATCCGCCCTCGGTGCATGCGATGCTGCAGGCCGGCATCGCGAAGACTTCGGACTACCAGTCCACGGACCATGCGCGGCTCTACCTCGACAAGATGGACGAGGTGCATCGGCTCGACGCCGCCCGAGGCGACGGCTCGTTCCGGCTGACCAACGAGGTGGCGCGCCATCTCGCGCTGTGGATGACCTTCGAGGACCTTCCGCGTGTCGCCGAGCTGAAGATCCGCAAGTCGAGGTTCGAGCGGGTCCGGCAGGAGATCGGCGCGGCGCCCGACCAGATCGTGCGCATCAACGAGTACTTCCATCCGAGGCTCGAGGAGATCGCGGATACGCTTCCGCCGGCGCTCGGGAGCTTCGTTGCCGGGTCGAAGGTCGTGCGCTCGCTGCTCGGCCCGCTGACGCGGAACGGACGGGTCGTCCGCAGTTCGTCCCTCGCCGGCTTCCTGCTGTTGTACGGCGTCTCCCGGTTCAGGGCCGTGCGCAAGTACTCGCTGCGCTACCGCCACGAGATGAGCGAGATGGCCGAGTGGCTCGGGCGCATCGAGGACGCGGCCGGCCACGACTACGGCCTGGCCTGCGAGATCGCCGAATGCCAGCGCCTCATCAAGGGCTACAGCGATACCCATGCCCGGGGCATGCGCAACTTCAAGGCCATCATGTCCGTGCTTCCGCGGCTTGCTGCCGCCGATGCGGCTTCCAGGGTCAAGGCGCTTCGGGAGGCGGCGCTCGCGGACGAAGGCGGCGTCGCGCTGGAGGCAGCGCTGAAAACCGTGGCGCCCGCGGCCTCCGCCCCGGAATCCGGCCCGCTGCGGAGCCCCTCGCTCGTCCGGCAGGGGGCCTGAGATGAAGCGCCATCAAATGCCCGTGGAGATCGGGTTCAAGCACTGCGATCCCGCGGGCATCGTCTTCTATCCGCGCTACGCCGAGATGGTCAACGACACGGTCGAGCACTGGTTCAAGCACGGGCTCGGCGTCGACTTCGACCGCCTGCATCGCGTGCGCAGGATCGCGATCCCCACGGTGAAGCTCCATTTCGAATTCACGGCCCCCAGCCGGCTGGGCGAGGCGTTGACCTCGACCTTGAGCGTGGTCGCCGCGGGCCGCAGTTCCGTCGCGCTTGTCGTGGGCTTCGCGGGTCCGGACGGACGGCCCCGGCTCAAGGCCGAGGTGACGTTCGTCTTCGTCGACATGGAATCGATGAAGTCGATCGAGACACCGCCAGACCTCAAGCGGTCGATCGAGGGCTACCGCTCGCCGGCCGAACCGCCGCCGGTTTAGCCTCCTGTTCAAAGCCTTTTCTGTTTTTGCGACTTAGTTCTACACCGCCGGCCAGATGACGGCCACGGAGTTCAGCAGCTACGTCTACAACGCAGCAGGCCGCATCAGCAGTCTGACGCAAAAGCTCCACAAGCCAGGTGACGCCGATCCGACGCAAAGCACTATCACCAATGCCGATGTCACCTGGACAGTGAGCTACAACAGTGTGGGTCGAATCACGGGCTTCAACACAACGGGCAATACTGCGGTCTTCGGCTACGACGCCAACGGCAATCGCTCGAGCAGCACCAGAACGCGCAACGGCCAAACCACAGCACGCACCTACACGGTAGGCACGGGCAGCAACCGGCTGACCGGCTTCACCCAGACCATCAACGGCGCGAGCAGCACCAGCGTCAGCTACGGCTACAACGCCAACGGCGACCTGCTCACCGACGGCCTGCGCAGCTACGGCTACGACGCCGAGGGCCGATTGGCGACCGCGACCACCGGCGCCACCGATACCAGCCCTACCACGCGCTACGCGCACAACGCCCTGGGCCAGCGTGTCTTCAAGACCGAGCCGCTGTACCCGCCGAGCCACGGCGACGAAACCGATCCGGGCTTCTGGAGCAGCCTGGTGGCGTTCTTCAGCAAGCTGTGGAGTCCGGCCACCACGGAGGCCGAGCAACTCGGCTATGCGTACGTCTACGACGAACAGGGCAGCCTGATCGCGGAGATCGGCAGCGGTGGTGCGAACAGCGCAGGGCGCAGCCAGTACATCTATCTGCCGACGGCAAACGGGCCGATGCCGATCGCGGCGGTGATCAACGGAAACACCTATGCGGTGCACAGCGACCACCTGAACACGCCGCGCATGCTCAGCAATGCGGAAGGCCAAGCGGTCTGGCAGTGGAGCTACAGCGCGTTCGGGGAAGACAAGCCGACGATCGCGAAGAACAGGTTTGCCGATCTGGAGGTCACGCCGAATCCGGGCACGACGAACGTGTCGGAGGTGAAGTTCAATCTGCGGTATCCGGGGTAGTATGCGGATGAGGAGTCAGGGCTCAACTACAACTACTTCAGGAGCTATGACGCCGGGACAGGGCGGTACAGTCAAGCGGACCCCATCGGCTTGCGGGGAGGATGGAACCGTTTTGGATATGTGGATGGAAATCCGATTGTCCACGCTGATCCAACTGGTCTGCAAAAGACATATCAGGACATGATCGGTACTAACTACGCAGATCAAGCGCCTCCCGCCGACTATCCCCTTACGACCCCGCGTCAACCAATGCCGATACAGCCAACGGCACCAATTTACTATGAGCCGGGGTATATCCCTGGTGCTTGGCCGCCTGCGCCCCGCCAATTGATCGACCAGAGCGCTGGCCACGCGATGACAAGGGACACTGCATCCGTCTGTACGAGATCTGTCCAAATTTTGGTTGGACCGGAAATTGCGCGAACTGCATGAGACGATGCATCGCAGAGGGAGAATGGCCCTTTGATCTATGTGATGGTAAGAAGCAATGCAGAAGATGAATCCCGAACCAAGTATCGAGCAGTTTCGTTCTGTTGCAGCTTTGAGCTTGGCGGACCTGCAAGTTCAGCATGGGGAAAATCTCATGTCTTGGCTGCAAGCGTTTGTCCAAGAACAACTCGTACGGGTAGAGCTTCCATCAATCGACACTCCTGAAAGCTTTGCTGAAACCGTCAAGATGCTTGCCGATAACAAGCGAGCTTGGTCTCAGCGGCTGGGCACACTGATACTAGATCAAGTGGACAGTAAAACGCCAGAACAGCGAGCAGGGGCCGCTGAACTACTGCGGGAGTTCTCCATGACGTGTCCCTGGAAGTTCCTGAGACAGAGCGCAGCAAGCAAGATCGAATGAAATCGTTCAGCTTCTCGAGGCAGGAAACCTAATCGCGGTATAGGGAAATTCCGTGCCTACCTTGCCCTGAGGACGCCAAGTACACGTATGTGGACTGCAAGGAAAGAGCGGACCGGACCTTTCCACGTCGTACGTCGTGCTGCGGCAAGAAGCTGCTAGTGAGGACGTTATGGCGCGTGACATCATCATCCACTACGACGAGACCGCTGGAAAAATCGTTTGCTCAACGGTTGAGAGTTCGCATACAGCGCCCCTGTTGGCGGGAGCTCTGCCGCTCGAAACACCGGTTGCATCGTTCAAGTCAAAGTCGGCAGACGAGGCTGAACGAATGCTCGGCGCAGCGCTTTTTGCACTGCTCGATCTCTCAGCCAATCCCAAGATTGGAATACGCGACTACAAGGCCGCGACAACCCACTGGGAAGAAGAGCATTCCAAGGATCTTCAGCAACGAGTAGCGCTGAATGAACCCGGAGCGCTCTTTGAGCTGGCAATGAGCAGCGTGACTGAAGGCCTTCGCACAAAATCCAAGAAGACGATGGAAGATGCCGATGCGTTGCTTCATCGTGCATCAGATGCGGGTAGCGCTGAAGCCGCGGAATATCTTGTGAACCTGTGGCCTGTTTTGAAGAAGAGGTTTGATGGCTGAATCGCCTCAGATCAATATAGAGCGATATCTAGGGTCCGCGGTTCTAGTTTTGCGCGAGGGGTGTGCATGCGAATGGCCGAAGTGGACCAGCGAGACTTCTGTGAGCTGGCAATATGAACTTCCAAGACGCTAGCGAACTGATGGCCGGCGCGAATGGGATCAATCAACGCTTGAACAAGGTTGCTGAGCTGGCGGAGTTGGTCCAAGACGAAGCTCTGAGGAAGCAGATTAAGCAACAACTGGCACTTGCGATCGGCGAGGTTTACATCGGGGTCGTGGCTTCGGTGTTAAGAGAGCACCCGCAACTCGACCCGGATCAGACGGTTGTCCGTTGAGCTGATTCGGTGCGCCGCAGGAAGGGATACTCGGTGGCTGGCATCAACAAGCGGGCTTTCCAGATCAGGTAGCGCCGTGATGAGATGGCGACCGATTCGGCACGCTTCCGAATCGGGATCGACGCACTGTTTTCCCGAATGCCTAAACGCTGCCGCGCATGGCGAGTCCCCCTGAACTGGATGTCGGCTCGTGTTGAGCCCGCAGCTATTCGCCCAAGGTACGGATTGCACGGGCCGGGTAAGCCCCGACTAGCGACGAATGCAAAGCTGACCTGATGCCTTCAAGGTGAGCGGCCGACGCGTGAGATTAATGCCGTGATGCCCGCCCACACTTTCGCCTCAACTTCCTAGCGTAATGACCCAAGTCCTTAGCTGTTCCAGTAACGGTGCACCAGGCCCACCGATGGCTTCGGCATCAGCGAGGTCATTCTCGTAGGCCTCGAGGCAAGAGGGGCGCAATCGCGTTCGCATGCACGGCTGAATTGATGCGGTCCTGACCGTCGACGCACTTTCTCGAATGACGCATGAGTCGATCGACACGATCGCGCAGGACCTTGGACCGTCGCTGCTCGGCTTGGCGCAGGCTGTACGCCACGAGCTCGCGCTGCAGGAGCCGAGGTCGGGGTGAACTGACTGTCTTGCGTGGACTAAGCTATCCGGGATCGATTCGGAACCAACTGAGAAAGCAGGTGGAAGCATGAATGCGGAACGACTGTTTGCGCTGGTCGGGATGACCAATACCGACAACGACGTGATCGACGCGATCCGGGCCCATGGTGGGTCGATCGGAGCGCTCTCCGAGAAGAAGTTGGCGGAGTTGACGATCGACTTCATCCAGTTGAACAACCTGGGTGTAGCGCTCGTATTCACGCCGAAGGAATTCTTCTCCCGGAACTATCGCGATCCGATCGGCACCGGCCCGTACGCGATGAGTGGCGTTTTCTACTACCCCAATGGGGCGGCGAAGGTGTCCGCCTACCGGGGATCCGTTCCGTTTTCCGCCGGCCCGGTCGGAAACCGCAGCGAGGCGCTCGCAGCCTTTGGTGAGCCGCACGAAACCGAGGAAGAGGATGGCGATGTCTACTGGGATATCTGGATGAAGGACGGCCGGCAGGTCAAGGTCGACTACAACGATGAATTGGCCGTGAAGACGGTTCTGGTTTCGTTCCCCATGAAGGATTGAGGCGGCGCTTCAACGACTGGGGAGCAGGTGTGCGGGAGACGCTCCCGGTTATCCTGCGCGCCATGTCCGCGACGAGACGGTACGAAGTATCCAGGGCTGCTTGAAGGAGTTGGGCTTGCAAAGGGAAATCAATCAGGTCGCGGAGACCACCGAAGGCATCGTGTTCATGGGCTTGGCGTACCCTGCAGGAGACATCGGTGCGGCGGTCGGAAGCCTCTATCGGCTCGCCCCCGGCAGCAAGGCCGGCGATCAGGCCGTCCACATCCTCTCGACCAACGATGCGCTTCGTGTGCTGTGGGTGTCTCCTGCCGACAGCCTTTGGGTAGGCAGCGCCGACGGCCGTGTGGGCACCACCGCATCGACGGGATGGGCTGCGGCCGAAGGCGACCCGGCGTACGAGGCATTGAACGGAGGGCCGACCTGGACGGTCTCGATCCTGCCGCGTGACCGTGTCGAAGGCTTGCCCCCCAATGTCACCGCCATGTGGGGCAGCGCGGATGACGACGTTCATGTGGGCGTTCACGGCGGCCACCTGTACCACTGGAATGGCACGCAATGGACCCAGACGCGAGACGGCGACGGCACGGCCGACCAGACGATCCGGACCATCCGTGGGCATGCAGCCGATGATGTCTACGCGGTGGGGGCTGTCGGCACGCTGCTGCACTACGACGGAAAGCGGTGGCGCAATCTGCCCATTCCCGGGACACCAACGGAAGGGGAATCGCTCGGCGGGATCGCTTTGCTGCCTGACCGAACCGTGATGGTTTGCGCATCCGGCGTCCACGGACGGCTCTTGCATGGCAATGCCGCGGGGTTCACGGAGTTTGGCCGCTATCCCATGCAACTCAACAACGTGGCGGCACTGGGCGATCGCCTGTTGTTCGCAGCTTGGGACGGCGTGGCGGAGCTCTTCGGACGCGAGGTCCGCATCGTCAAGGACAACTTCAAGACGGCGGGTGCGTTCGAAGGTCGAGGCCGTGTGTTCTTCACCGAGCCCGCCGCGCCCCGCATGCAGTACATCGTGCATGACCCGGTCAACCAGGCGACGCCCTGGACTCGCAGCAAGTTCTAAATCAGGCCGCCGGAAAGGCGCTGGCTTCCGGAGCCCGCCGTCCAACGAATCTCCGGATTCATTTTTGCTTCGTCCTTAATTGACGAGCTACCTTCCCGGCAGGCGCATTGAAGTCTTGGGGCAGCCCCAAGCCGAAGTCATGGCTGTTGACATGGGTTCGCCTTGCGATCGGCCTTGCCGACCGCTTGATATCGACGCTGCCCTGCATTCCAGCGCAGCGTGGGAAGCTCATACGCCCCGCCGACGCCCGGCGTGTCGACATGGATGCGGATCTCCTGCGGAACGCCGTCCTTCCAAAGCCCATGCCTGAGCTCGAGCATGGCCGGCTGGTCCCACGGAAAGAGCTGATCGATGCCGCCGACACAGCGGAACTCGCTGTCCACCAGCAATGGTGTCGGGAAGCTCTCCCACGGCGCGTTGGCCGGCCTGCCTTCGTAATAGGCGGATGCAAAGACGGTGACCAGCGCCACCTGCGGCCGCGCACCGGGCGCCGCCAGTTCGCAACGGCGGGTCGCCGCCAGGTAAGGCGTCCACGCGGCTGGCAAGCGGTCCCGATCCTTCGCTTCCAGCAGCGTGCAAGACCCCGGTTGCAACTTCCGCCAGGCGTCGACCGGCTTTCCGGCACCCTTCGCAGATGCAAGCTCAGCCCATGCAGGTGTGCCCAGCAGGATACCTGCGGCCATCAATACCCTTGTGATGGCCGCCAATCCGCTGGTGCGGGTTCGAGATAGTTCCAGGCGCATTCAGTTTCTCGAGTCATTCAGATCGACAGCGCCTACGGTATGCCGCAGGTCCGCTCATGGTGACGTCTCGACCCGAGTATCGGACAGGCGGCGTCCTTCGCATGCCGGGTCCGCGGCGAGCGAACCGAACGGACGATCCTGCAAGGGAATCCATGTGCTCCTCGGTCATCAACGCGGGGCAGCCCGCCGTTAGCAGTCGGTTCTAGCAAGGAGCGACGACCTTGCGCCAGTCATGCCCGTCGAACACGGAAATGGACCAGAGATCCGCGACGACAAGCAGCCCCTCGTGTGCGTCCATGTGGCCCGATGCCAGGATGGGCTTTCCCTCGTGCTCAGGCGTCACGATCTCGTGCCCGTTCCAAACGCGAAGCTGGTAGTCGGAAGCCAGCCAGAGCCGGCCGTCGAACCAGCGCGTGTCGTTCCACAGGATGCTGGAGCTCCGTTGCTCCAGCAGGCGCCACGTGGACTGCCGTCCCGCCCAAAGGCTGCCGCCTTCGCTCGTGACGTAGACATTGCCGTCGCCGCCGCAGGTCACCGTCGCCAGCTGTTCCTTGGCTGGGAAACCCATCGGGCGCCACTCGCGCCCATCGAAATGCCAGACGTCGCCGTGTCCACCGACGGCATACATGTCCGATTCCGAAAAGGCATCCAGATCGTTGAAACCGGCTGCCTGCAACTCGTCTTCGTTCCGGGGCGCGGGAAGGCCCTCGACACGCTCCCAGCGGCTTACCGCCACGCGCTTGTACATGGTGCGGGCGATGCCGATGGAATACGTGAATCCGAACAGGCATCTGAGGCGGCGCGTCGCCGGCCGGGCACCCACGGCGATCTTTTCGAGCGGCCCGTTGCCACCACCAAGCGGCCAGGCATCGCCGTCCCTTCCCATCGACACCACGATTCCTCCCGGTCGCTCGAACGGAGCACGGCTGACGCCCAGCTTCGGAAACGCCATGTTCTCCAGCTCCTGGCATTCGAGATTCCGGTCCGACGTGTCGTCGAGAAAGACGCTCAGGATGCGGGTGGGAATGTCGGCGTCGAGCACGTGCGTCGCCCGGTCATGCGGCAGGGACTTGCGGGCAAGCACCTGCAGGATGTCGCGATTGCGCACCGCGACCCCGGTGATCTCGAAGCCTCTCAAATTGGCGGCCCAAGCGGTCTCGCAAACGTGCGTGCGGCTCATGGAAATGCGAATTCGGAAGCTGCGATTCAGAATGCCCAGTTTAGCTGGAGCTTGACTCCGTGGTCCCGCAGTCCATCGCCGAACTGGCCGGTGTAGGACGCACCGAGCGTCAGGTTCGGCCGCAGCTGCGTCTCCGCACCCGCTTCCAGTACGGCGATATTCTTCGCCAGCGGCACGCCTGCCAGCGTGAAGGGGATGCTGCCCGCGAAGGCATGCTCGCTTGGGCAAACAGCACTGGGACAGGTGCCAACCCCGCTGTGAATCCAAAGGTACACCGATCCGCCACGCCACTGCCGTTTGACCGTCGACGATCATCATCAACAATGATGCGACACTCCTCCAATGCCGACACCCAAGAGCGCCGCGCGCTTTCCCGTTGTTCTCTCCTGGCGCTCTGCCGGCTCGGCATCGCTGGACGATGCGCCTGGGCTCGAGCGCTTGTGGAAGACCTGGAATGACCAGCTGTCGTCCATGGAGTCAGTGGCCAGCGGCCGCGGCTGGCAGGTCGAACCGCTGGCATTCAGTGCACCGGTTTCCGAAAAGACGCTGAAAGCACTCGATGCCAAACTGATGCGGCGCACGGGATGCACGTTACCCGCGCAACTGCGCTGGCTGCTGACCCGCGCCTCGGCCTGCACCTTCGGCTGGCGCGCGTCGGCCGAAGACGAGCCGGATGGCAAGTTCGCTGCCTGCTACGCAGGCGGCGGAGGAGCACTCTGGGACGTGGAGCAGATCGACCCCACCGGCCAGGCCTTGTCCAGCTGGGTTGAGGGCTGGGTGGAGGACCTGCGGGAAAACGAAGAGGATGCCGAGGCCACCGCGATGCAGGTGCTCTGGGATCGACAGCTGCCATTCCTGCACCTGCCCAACGGTGATCTGCTGGTGCTGGACCTGAGCAGCGACGACCCTGCTCGCCAGCCCGTGCGTTATTTCAGCCATGAACGGGACGGCCTGCACGGTCATGTGCTCGCTGCCGACCTGTTCGAATTCCTCAGCGGCTGGATGACACTGGGCTGTGTGGGCTCGACCTGGCATTGCTGGGATCTGTTCACGGCCGACGAGGGACCCGAGCGCGTGCGCCTGGACACCGCAGGCCCGGCCGCCGAGCGCTGGCGCATGTGGCTGGCCGACGACCCGGCGTACGCCCCCGAGGGGGGCGCGATGCGCCCCAAGCCCGTACGTGCGAGCACGTCGGCCGATTTCGCATTGCTCGAGGCCGCGATCAATGGAGACATCAACGCCGCAGAAACGGCGATTGCCGCGGGTGCCCGGCTGGACTGCGCGGACCTGGACGATCACGACAACAGCGAGAACACCGCCGTGGTTCTGGCCGCCAAGCGAGACGACCTCGCGATGCTGGAGTGCCTGGTGCGCCATGGTGCCTCGCTCGCGGCCCACAAGCTACCGCTCGTGGCCGCCATGACCACGGCGCAGGCCCCGACGCTGCTGTGGCTGCTCCGCGCCGGCGCCCGCATCGATCCCTGGCCCGAAGACCGCTTCGCGGCCCTGCACCGGCTGCTGGATGCTGAACAGCTGTCCGACGACGAGTACTTCGCCGTACTCGACGCCATGCTGACCGCGGGAGCCAACCCCAACGTGGGGTGGGATGCCGCATCCAGCGGGGCGTCGACCACGATGCTGATGCGCACAGGCCCCATGAGCCAGGCCCGTCTGCTCGCTGCCGGCGCCGATCCACATATGCGGGACCTGCAAGGCCGCACGGCGATGCACCACGCGCGCTCGCCGGAGCAGATCAAGGTACTGGCCGATCACGGCCTGGATGTGAACGACTTTTCCCGTCCTCCGCCTGGTGGCACGGTTACCACCCCTTTGCAGGAGGTGCTGGGTGAATGGGCGGAGACAGCACCCGCCAAGGCCGTACAGGCCTTCCTGTCGGCCGGGGCCGATCCGGCCCTGGCGGACTCACTGGGGAATAACGCCTGGGCATACTGCAGGCACCTTACATGCGCCGAGCTGCTGACCAAACGTCTGCCCTTCGATCCGGCTTGGCGGAATGCTCGGGGCCAGACCTGCCTACATGTCGCGGTGGAGCAGGGGCAGCGCCTTTATGTCCATTCCAGCACCCTGTGGCCACAGCTGGTGCGCTGGGGGCTGGAGATCGACGCTCAGGATGCCGACGGCAACACGGCTCTGCACCTCATGGCCGGGTATGTCGACAGCGAGCACGACTTGCCCAGCGTGCAACAGTTGATCGATATGGGGGCCTCGTGGGAGGTCCGCAACCATGTAGGCAAGACACCGCGGGACCTGCTCAAGAAGAAGTACCGGACTTCGCCTGGCGCTTTGCGGACGCAATAGGGGCCGGATCGCCACTTCGACCTGGTATGTAGCGATGAGGAGGGCAAAGAAGGCTACAAGCATGGCCGCCGCGACCCAACTCGTGCATCACGCGCTGGTACGGGCCGTGCGTGGAACCCGCTGGGCCAGCCCACCGTCTGGACCTGTGCCTTCGCCAGCCCGGGCCTCGCAGCCAGCCGCAGCTACGACACCGCCGGCCAGATGACGGCCACGGAGTTTGGCAGCTACGTCTACAACGCAGCGGGCGGTGCTACTGACCATGTGGGCTGCTGCCGGTTTCAAAGACACCTTGTTGAGGTGTGAATGACTCTTGGATGACATCCGTTCTGGAAGCGATCGCTTTCTCTCAACTCACGTCGCACGCTGCAGCCCCAGCCCCTTAGTTTTCTGTTCCGACGGCATTTTGGTGACTTAGTTCTCTGTTACTGAATTTAGTTGTCTGTTCCTGAACCCTTGGCATCTTCGCGCGCCGCCATCCCGACGTTAAATTTCGTGGATGTCTAATGAAAAGGTTTACGAATTCGAGCTGACCGAGGGGGCAGGCTCGGTCGTTCGGCGCGTGGAGGTGGGCGGCTGCGTCGCGCTGCGCGTGCTGCACGAAGACGGCATGCTCGAGGACCTGGTGCTCGGCGGAACCGACGAGGAGCAGCAGGCCGCGCTCGGCCAGCTCCAGAACCGCCGCCGCGATCCGTACGCGTTCGGCGACGTGCTCGGCGCGCTGGCGCTGCCGCGCGAGGCGCGAAGCCTGATTCTCTGACGACGGCCCGGCGGTCCGTTGCGGCCTATGCCGCCGGGCCGTGGCCCTGCAGCGCCTTGAGCCGCGCGCGTTGCTGCGGCGTGGTGCTCGGCGCGAACAGGCGGCCGGTCAGCGCCTGCTGCCACGCCTCGTCGCGCTCGGGCCAGGTCTCGATGAGCCGCGTGATCGCCTCGGTGTCGCCGGCCTCGACGCATGCGCGCAGCCGCTCGGCGAACGAGGGCACGGCGGCGGCCGCAGGCAGCGGCGGCGCACCGGGCAGGCCGCGCACCAGGGGCTGGGCGCCGGGGCGGAACGGATCGCGGCCGTCGCGCATGAAGGCGCGGATCGCCTCCTGCGAGAGCATCGCGCCCGGTCCTTCGTCGCCTTCCTCGAACAGCGCGGGGTCCAGGCAGTCGGACCAGTTCTCGTCCGAATCCCAGTCGCACACCGGCGCATGGCAGCCGCCCGCGGCGTGCATGTCGTGGTCGGCGCGGATGAAGGCGCGGCCATGGGCGCTGCCGTCGATGCGCAGGCTGCCGTCGTTGCCTTCGCCGTAGAGGATGTGGTGCACGTGCACGCTGCCGAGCACGCGCATGTGGCTGTCGCCATGGCCGAAGCTCGCGGCGCGCAGGTCGCCGCCGACGAGCACGTGGCGCGGATGGCACGGCGTGAGCTGGCTGAACACGCCGCTCACCTCCACGTCGCCTTCGACGATGACGGCCGCATGGAGGCCGAATTCGGCCACGCGCTCGAGGTCGAAGTCGCCCTGCCACTGCAGGCCGTGGCGGAACAGCGCGATGCGGCGCGGCCGGCTTCGCAGCGCCTCGGCGCCATCGAGCCGCAGCAGCGCCTCGAGCAGCGGATGCGGCGTGCGGCCGTCGCTCCAGAGTTCATCGGCGACGCTGCCCTCGACGATCTGCGCCGTGGGCGCGCATTCGGCGAAGCCGCGCGCCTGCCAGGCATCACGCAGGCGCTGGTATTGCGCGCCCGCCGCGGCCGCGTCGTCGAACGCGGCATGCAGCACGAGGCAGGGACGGCCGATGGCGCCGCTGCGGATGCGCAGGCGGTTGTCGAGGGCGTGCAGTTCGAGGAACTCGCCGTCGTCGGCCGTCTCGAGGTGGGCCTGCATTCGCGCTAGGGCGTGAAGAGTTCGACCGGGTCGAGCTCGCCCGGCGTGCTCTGGAAGCTGCCGATGGTGAGCACACGCCCGTCGGCCAGCGTCGTGATCGTGGGCCGGCGCTGCGCGCTGCCGCCGGCGTGGGACGAGGGGAAGGAGCAACGAGGCGCGGACCTCGGCAAACGCGCGGAGCGGAATTCCATGACGGTGAGGCTCAGTGATCGTCGTGGCTATGCGGCAGAAACGACCGTGAATGTAACACTTCAACAAGAGTGTTCTATTTGTTTATCTTTACCTGACAAGCCGTCCAGCACACTCGCGGCTTGACTTCGCGATGGAAAGTTGTACAGTGCAACCAATATAAGATGCACAATACAACTAATTGAAAGAGCCTCGCACCATGCAACAGAACATCCAGCTCCTCGTGATCGATCCGCAGAACGACTTCTGCGACCTGCCGCCCGACTGGCTGCCGCTCGACCCCGCCAGCGGCGCGCCGTGCCGGCCGGCGCTGCCGGTCGCGGGCGCGCATGCCGACATGCTCCGTCTCGCGGACCTGATCCGCGCCGGCGGCGAGGGCCTCGCGGGGATCACGGTCACGCTCGACTCGCACCCCCGCCTCGACATCGCGCACCCGGGTTTCTGGCGCTCGGGCGAGGGCGCCGCGGTGGCGCCGTTCACGCCGATCACCGCGGCGCAGGTGCGCGCCGGCGAGTTCGCGCCGCGCGATGCGGCCGCACTGCCGCGCGCGCTGGCCTACCTCGACGAACTCGAGCGCCGCGGCCGCTACACGCTGATGGTCTGGCCCGTGCACTGCGAGATCGGCGGCTGGGGCCACAACGTGCATGCGGCGGTCAAGGCCGCCTACAACGCCTGGGAGGACGCGCGCGGCGCGATGGTCGCGAAGGTCGCCAAGGGCAGCAATCCCTGGACCGAGCACTACAGCGCGATCCAGGCCGAGGTGCCCGATGCGGACGATCCCGCGACCGCGTTCAACATGGACCTGGTCGCCTCGCTAGCCCGCGCCGACCTCGTCGTCATCGCGGGCGAGGCGAGCAGCCACTGCGTGAAGGCCACCACCGAGCACATCGCCGGGCACCTGCCCTCGGGCCGGCCCGCGAAGCTGGTGCTCGTCACCGACTGCATGAGCCCGGTCGCGGGCTTCGAGGCGCAGCACCGCGCCTTCCTCGACGACATGGCCGCGCGCGGCGTGCAGCTGCGCACGAGCGACGAAGTGCGCGCGCTGCTGCGCGCGAACGCCTGAACCTGCGACGGGGAGATTTCGCCATGCAACCGATCATCCAGAGCCTGCTCGACACCGACCTCTACAAGTTCACGATGTGGCAGACCATGCTGCACCGTCATCCGCAGACGCAGGCCGAGTACAGCTTCGTCTGCCGCAACCGGCCGGCCTATCCGCTCGCCGAGCTGCTCGCCGACGTGAACGCGCAGCTCGACCACCTCTGCACGCTGCGCTTCGCGCCCGAAGGAGCTGGCCTACCTGCGCGGGCTGCGCTACATCAAGAGCGACTTCGTCGACTTCCTGCGCATCTTCGGCTTCCAGCGCGAGTTCATCACCGCCGAGGCCGCGGGCGAGACGCTGCGCATCCGCGCGGTCGGACCGCAGGTGCACACGATGGCGTTCGAGATCTTCGTGCTCGCGATCGTCAACGAGCTCTACTTCCGCCGTTTCGATGCCGACGCGGCGCGGGCCGAGGGCCGCCCGCGGCTGCAGACCAAGATCGCACTGGTGCGGTCGTTCGCCCACGAGCCCGCGGGGCGGCACCCGTTCGAGTTCTTCGACTTCGGCGTGCGGCGCCGCTTCTCGCGCGACTGGCAGCGCGAGGTGGTCTCGACGCTCCGGCGCGAGGTGCCGCAGTTCTTCAAGGGCACCTCGAACGTGCTGCTCGCGAAGGAGCTCGACCTGGTGCCGATCGGCACCATGGCGCACGAGTACCTGCAGACCTACCAGGCGCTCGGCGTGCGGCTGCGCGACTTCCAGCGCGCCGCGCTCGAGGGCTGGGTGCAGGAGTACCGCGGCGACCTCGGCATCGCGCTGACCGACGTGGTCGGCATGGACGCCTTCCTGGCCGACTTCGACCTCTATTTCGCGAAGCTGTTCGACGGCCTGCGCCACGACTCGGGCGACCCGTTCGCCTGGGGCGAGAAGGCGCTCGCGCACTACGCGAAGCTGCGCATCGACGCCAGCACCAAGCGGCTGGTGTTCTCCGACGGGCTGGACCTGCCGTCGGCGGTCGCGCTGTACCGCCGCTTCGCCGACCGCACGCAGACCGGCTTCGGCATCGGCACCCACCTGAGCAACGACGTCGGCCTGCAGCCGATCAACATCGTGATGAAGCTCACGGGCTGCAACGGCCAGCCCGTCGCCAAGCTGTCGGACAGCCCGGGCAAGACGCTCTGCGAGGACCAGACCTTCCTGGCCTACCTGCGCCAGGTGTTCGGCATCGCCGGCTGAGAACGAAAGGAAGGACGAGGCCATGCTGCGCATCACCGTCGCGCAACTGAATCCCACCATCGGCGATCTCGCGGGCAACCTGGCCCGCATGATCGAGGCGGCGCGCCAGGCCGAGGCCGAGCGCGCGCAGCTCGTGGTGTTCCCCGAGCTCTCGCTCACCGCCTACCACCCCGGCGACCTGCTCGAGGAGGAGGGCTTCATGGCCCGCGTGGAGGCCGCCTTCGCCGAACTGCTCGCGGCCTCGCGCGCGATGCCCGCGCTGCACTGGGCCGTGGGCCTGCCGGCGCGGCACGCGGGCGCCGGCAAGAAGCTGCGCAACGTGCTGCGCGTGGTGCGCGGCGGCGAGGTGCTGCTCGAGTACGCCAAGCAGCTGCTGCCGACATACAACGTGTTCGACGAACGCCGCCACTTCGAGCCCGGCCCCGACGCGGCGCGTGTGCTGCGCATCGGCGAGGCGCGCGTGGGATTCCTGATCTGCGAGGACGGCTGGAACGACGCCGGCGGCGACTATGGCGTCAATCCCTTCGAGCGCCTGCGCGACGCCGCGCCCGACCTCGTGGTGTCGATCAACGCGAGCCCGTCGAACGTCGGCAAGCGCGAGCAGCGGCACCGCGTGTTCGGCGCGGCGAGCCGGCGCCACGGCCTGCCGATCCTCTACGTGAACCAGGTCGGCGGCCACGACCAGCTCGTGTACGACGGCGCGTCCTTCGCGGTCGAGCCGCAGGCGGGCGTGGTCTACGAGGCCGAACGCTTCGCCGAGGCGGTGCGCACGCTGCGCTTCGCGCAGGGCCGCTTCCTCACCGCCGGGGGCGAGGCCCCGCCGCCGGTGCCGGCCGAGGGCCTGCCGACGCTCGCGTTCTACCAGCGGCAGATCGTGCTCGGCCTGCGCGACTATGCGCGGCGCTGCGGCTTCCGCCAGGCCGTGGTCGGCTCCTCGGGCGGCATCGACTCGGCGCTGACGCTCGCGCTCGCGGTCGAGGCGCTCGGCGCCGCCAACGTGGTCGCGGTCACCATGCCTTCGCGCTTCTCGTCGACGGGCTCGGTCGGCGATTCGGAGGCCCTGTGCCGCAACCTCGGCGTGCGGCTCGAGGTGCATCCGATCGCCGATGCGGTCGCGCAGTTCGGGCGCGGCTTCGAGGGCGCGTTCGGCGCCGCGCTGCAGGGCGTCGCGCTCGAGAACCTGCAGGCGCGCGTGCGCGGCTCCATCCTCATGGGGTACGCCAACAGCTTCGGCCACCTGCTGCTGACCACGGGCAACAAGTCCGAGATCTCGGTCGGCTACTGCACGCTCTACGGCGACACCAACGGCGGCCTGGGCCTGATCGGCGACCTCTACAAGACCGAGGTGTTCGCGCTCTCGCGGCACCTCAACGAGAGCGCCGGGCGCGAGATCATCCCGCGGGCCATCCTCGACAAGGCGCCCTCGGCCGAGCTCGCGCCGGGCCAGACCGACGCCGACAGCCTTCCGCCTTATGCTGTGCTCGACGAGGTGCTCAAGCTGCTGATCGAGGGCCCGCGCCTCGGCGCGCGCGAGCACCAGGCGGCGCATGCTTTCGTCGAGCGGCTGCGGGCGACGCCCGAGGGCGACGCGCTGGTGGCGCGGATCCGGGGCATGATCGTGCGCAACGAGTACAAGCGGCGGCAGTCGCCGCCGATCATCCGGGTCAGGCCGCGGGCATTCGGCGCCGGCCGGCAGATGCCGATCGCGGCGTGTTGGGCATGAGAGAAAGCGAGCACAGGACATGACGAGCATCGACAGCAGGCAAGCCGCGGACCTCGCGGTCTACATCGGCCGCTTCCAGGTCTTCCACAACGCGCAGCTCGCGCTGCTGCGGCGCGCGCTCGCGGGCGCGCCGCGCTGCGTGGTGGTGCTGGGCTCGGCCTTCCAGGCGCGCTCGCCGCGCCATCCCTTCACCTGGGAGGAGCGCGCCGAGATGATCCGGGCCGCGCTCTCCGAGGACGAGCGCGGGCGCCTGCAGTTCCTGCCGGTGCGCGACCACTACGACGCCGCGCGGTGGGCCGACGCGGTGAGGCGCGGCGTGGCGCGGCTCGATCCCGAGGCGCGCGCGGTGCGGCTCGTCGGCCACCTGAAGGACGAGACCAGCGGCTACCTGCGCGACTTTCCCGAATGGACGCTCGACGAGGTCGAGCGCCAGGGCGACATCAGCGCCACCGCGCTGCGCGACGCCTACTTCCAGGCCGCGACCGACGGCTCGGTGGCCGCGGCGCTGTCGGCGCTCGTCGGCCAGGCGCCCGCGAGCACGCTGCAGTTCCTGCGCGCCTTCGCCTGCCTGCCGGCCTATGCGCGGCTCGCCGACGAATGGGAGACGCTGCGGCGCGAGAAGGCGATGTGGAACGGCTCGCCCTACCCGCCGGTGTTCGTCACGGTCGACTGCGTGATCCAGTGCGCCGGCCGCGTGCTGCTGATCGAGCGCGGCCGCGCGCCCGGCAAGGGCCTGCTCGCGGTGCCGGGCGGCTTTCTCGAGCCGCACGAGACGGTCTGGCATTCGGCGCTGCGCGAGCTCGAGGAAGAGACCGGCCTGCGCCTGCCCGACGAGGAGATCCGCGCCGCCTTCCGGGGCGTGCGCGTGTTCGACCATCCCGAGCGCAGCCAGCGCGGCCGCGTGATCACACATGCGCACTGGTTCGACCTCGGCGACCGCACGCTGCCCGCAGTGGCCGCGGCCGACGATGCCGCGGCCGCGCACTGGACGCCGGTCGCCGAGCTCGCGGGCCTGGAGGACCGGCTGCACGACGACCACTTCCACATCCTCGACGTCTTCCTCGGCCTCACGCACGAGGTGGCGGAGCCGGCGCCGTGAGCGGCGGCACGCCCACAGCGGCGGAAAGCGCCGAGTACATCCCGTTCGAGGAATTCCGCGACGGGCTGCCGCAGGGGCGCTTCCGCGTGATCGTCGATCCCGCGCGCGCGGCACCCTTCGTGTCGTTCCGCACCCATGCCACGGTGCTCTCGATCGCGCTCGTCGGCCCCGGCATCGCCGCCGCGCTCGCGGGCCATCCCTGGCTCGGCGGCGCGCTGGTGGCAGCCGGCATCGCGCTGCGCTGGTCGATCAGGGCCCAGGCGCCGCGCATCCTGCTGCACCTCGCGGCGCGCGTGCCCGCGGTCTACGAGCAGGCCACCGAGCACGGGGTGATGGAAGTGCGGCGGGCCTGAGTTCAGGCCGCGTAGTGGATGCCGGGCTGCCATGCCTCGCGCATCTTCGCGAGGAAATCCGGCGGGACGCGCGCGTCGTGCCGCGCCTCGTCGAGCGTCTGCCGCATCGCGTTCGCGATGGCTTCGAGCACCCGCGCGGGCTGGCTCACGCCGCAGATGCGCCGGCCGAAGTCGTGGAGGTCCTCCACCGTGGGATAGGCCTTCGTGCCGTGCCTGCCCGCAAACAGCTTCAGTGCCAGCGTGCGGTCCTCGAGTTCCGGCCCGCCCGGATAGCGGGTGTAGCGGTAGATCGCCGTGGTGACCACATCGAACATCGGCGCGAGCCAAACCTCCCCGGCGGAGCGGTACAGCACGCCGAAGTTCTTCAGGTGGGCGTCGCCGTTGCGGACCATGATCGAGAATGCCACCTGCGCGAAGAAGCGCTGCAGGTTCGCGGCATGCAACTGCAGCTGGCGCAGCAACTCCGCAATGCGCTGATAGCTGCCCTGGTACTTGCGGTCGGCAAGAATGTCGCGCACGCGCAGGCCGGCAAGGGCCGCGATGTCTTCGAAGCCGAGCCGTTCGATGCGGCCATCGTCGTGCGACACCAGATCGAAGCGGTCGAGCACCAGCATCTGTCCGTCCTCTGACAGGTCGAAGACCGGCACCTCGATGCCTGCCGCGCGCGCGGCGCGGAGGCACAGGAACTCGTTGATCGCGAGGTGCGGATAGGCCGGGCTGGTGGCCTTCACGATCAGCGACGGAATGGGCACCGTCGGGCGATCGGGCACCATGATCTTGGGCTGCATGCCTGCGATGCCCGCGCCGGTGCTGAGGTAGGCGGCCACCAGTTCGTCGAAGACCCGGGGCGTGTAGCGGGTCTTGAGCAGTTCCGCCTTGCTCAGCGTCCGGGGGGCGGGTGCGGCCTCCTGGTCGGGAAGGCTGTACCCGAGTCGGCCGATGCCATTGCGCCCGATCAGCGCCAACAGGTGCATCGGCGTCATCGGCTGCTTGGGGAACAGCGCACGGATCCGCAGGAACAGATCGCCTTCCGGCAGGTTCTGGTCCATGGGCGAGAACAGGTCGCCCTCCTGCCATGTGAGCCGCTCCCGCGGCGGCATCAGCAAGGCGACCGAGGGCTGCGCGAGATCGGAGGACAGGTAGCGGAACTCGTAGACCGAGGTCTTCAGCAGTTGCCCGGCCTGCGCCGCGTCGCCGATGGAGACGCTCAGTTCGCGGACCTTCTCAGGAAGCATCGTCGTCCTCCTGGAAACGGCGCGCGATGTCCTTCGCCGAGGGCAGGCCCGCCGGTTCGAGGCGCATCGCCAGGCCCAGTGCGCCGAGCACCGCCATCAGCGACGACACCGTGGTGTCCTCGCCGGCCTCGAGCCGGTAGACCACTTCGCGGACCTTGCCCGCGCGCCCGGCGAGCTCCGCCTTGCTCATACGCAAGGCCTCGCGCCGCTGGCGCAGCTGTCGGCCCAGATCGCCGGGGAGGCGTATAGTGTCAGTCATAACTGACACGTTAACGGAAAATGAGGTCTTTCGCCAGTTATGACTTGCATGAGACTGATCAGGGCGGCAGCAGCAGCGGCCCGCAGTTCTCCTCGGTCACGAACATCGCCACCAGCCTGGCGGGTTGCACCGGGTCCGGGTTCTCGGCGAACAGGTGCAGCGTGCCCGGGGGCTCGAAGAAGGTCTCGCCGGGCCGGTAGTCGCCCGCGGGCGTGCCGGCGAGCTGCGATCGGATCGTGCCCTGGAGGATCACCGCCGTGACCGAGCCGGGGTGGCGGTGCGCCGGCGAATAGGCGCGCGGCGGAAAGTCGACGATCACCGTGGTGACCGCATGGCCCGGCACGTTGGGCAGCGGCTCGCACGAGATCACCTTCGAGGCGGTCGCGGGCCGCACCGCGCCCGAGGCGTCGGTGTTCACGGGCGGCGACGAGAACATCGGGCGCGCCACGCTGCTGCACAGGTCGGCCAGCCAGTCGATGGCCTGCGCCGGGCCGCCGCGCGGCAGCAGCGCCCAGGCGGCCGCGAGCGCCACCGCGGTGGCGGCTGCGCCGGCGAGCATCTTCTGCCGGACGATCGGGGGATGGGTCATGGGTTCTCCTTGGCTCGGGTGGGATCGGGGGCGCGGATGCCGCGGCCGCTGCACCGGAGTCTGTGCCGCCGATGCCCCAGTCGCCAGTACCAAGAAAATGCAGAATGACTGGGCCATCGCCCGCCAGGAAAAACCCATGCTGCCCGCTTCCCCCGCCGCGCTCGAACGCAGCGCCTCGACGCCGCTGCACCGCCAGATCTACCAGCGCTACCGCGCCGCGATCGCGCAGGGGGTGCTGCAGCCCGGCGACCGCGTGGCTTCGGCCCGTGCGCTGGCGAGCGCGCTGGGCGTGGCGCGCGGCACCGTCGAGCTCGCCTACAGCCAGCTCGCGGGCGAGGGCTACCTGAGCGCGCGTGGGGCCGCGGGCACGGTGGTCTCGCCCGCGCTGCCGGCGCGGCACGGTACGCGCGCGGCCGGTGCGGGGCGCGGCGCGGGCGCTGCGGATGCGGCGGGTACCGCGGCCGCGCGCCCGGCCGAACCGCTGCCGCTGCAGCTCGGCGTGCCGGCGCTCGACGCGTTCCCGCGCAAGCTCTGGTCGCGCCTCGCCGCGCGGCGCATGCGCGTCCTCGGGGCGGCCGACCTGGCCTATGGCGATCCCGCGGGCCACCTGCCGCTGCGCGAGGCGATCGCGGCCTACCTCGGCGTCTCGCGCGGCGTGGCCTGCAGCGCGGCGCAGGTGTTCGTGACCGCGGGCTACCGTGAGTCGCTCGCGCTCGCCGCGCGCACGCTGCTCGCGCGCGGCGCGCGCGTCTGGATCGAGGACCCGGGCTTTCCGCCGACGGCCGAGCTGCTGCGCGATGCCGGCCTGCGGCCGGTGCGCGTGCGGGTCGATGCCGAGGGCATGCAGGTGCCGGCGGCCCCGCGCGGCGCGCCGGCGCGCATGGCCGTGGTCACGCCCTCGCACCAGGCGCCGCTGGGCGTGTCGATGTCGCTCGCGCGCCGGCTGCAGCTGCTGGCCTGGGCCTCGCAGGCGAAGGCCTGGATCGTCGAGGACGACTACGACGGCGAGTACCGCTACGCCGGCCCGCCGCTGCCGGCGCTCAAGAGCCTCGACGGCCACGACCGGGTGCTCTACGCGGGCAGCTTCTCGAAGGTGCTCTACCCGGGGCTCGCGCTCGGCTACCTGGTCGTGCCCGAACAGCGCCGCGCCGCCTTCGAGGCCGCGGCGCGCGCGGCCTCGAACGGGCCGCCGCAGCTCACGCAGGCGATCGTGGCCGACTTCATGCGCGAGGGCCACTTCGCGCGGCACCTGAAGAAGATGCGCCTGCTCTACGCGCGCCGCCGCGCCATGCTGGCCGAGGCGCTGCAGCAGGCCTTCGGCGGCGCGGTCGCGCTCTCGCTGCAGGGCGGCGGCATGCACCTGATCGCCCGCTTTCCCGCCGCGAAGCAGGCCGACACCGCGCTCGCGCGGCGCGCGCAGGCCGCGGGGCTGCAGGCGCAGCCGCTGTCGGCGCGCGGCAGCGCCGCGCTGCGCGACGGCGGCCTGCTGATGGGTTTCACCAACGTCCGCACGCCGGCGGAGGCACGCCGCATCGCGAAGCGGCTGCAGGTCGCGCTCGCGGGCTGAACCGCCCTCACCGACGCGCGTCGTAGACCACCTTGCCGTCGACGATGGTCTGCAGCGGCACGATGTCCTTGATCTGCGCCTCGGGCACGGTCAGGTAGTCGGCCGACAGCACCACCATGTCGGCGAAGCGGCCGACCTCGATCGAGCCCTTCCTGCGCTCCTCGAAGGTGTAGTAGGGCCCGGCATTGGTGTAGAGGCGCAGCGCCTGCTCGCGCGTGATCGCCTGGTCGGCGCCGTAGACGCGGCCGCGCGGATCCTTGCGCGTGACCATGATGTACATGCCGACGAAGGGGTTGAGCAGGTTGACCGGGTTGTCGGTGCCCGCGGCCGTGCCCTCGTAGCCCAGCGTGTCGAGCAGCACCTTGGTCGGCACCGCGCGGTTCGCGAGCCGCGGCCCCATGTAGCGCTCGACGGTGGCGGCCTTGTCCCACATGAAGGCGTTCTGCGCGTCGATGCGCACGCCGAGCTTCTTCGCGCGCGCCACCTGCTCGGGCGTGATCAGGCTCGCGTGGATCAGCACGAAGCGCTTGTCGCGCAGGCTGTCGTCCTTGTCGGCCGCCTCGTAGGCGTCGAGCGCGAGGTCGACCGCCGCGTCGCCGACCACGTGGGTGCCCACGCGCCAGCCGTACTGGTTGGCGAGCCGCACGTTGCGGCGGTAGACGGCGGGGTCGGTCGCGAGCGTGCCGTGGTTGTGCGGATCGTCGGCATAGGCGTCGCGGATGTAGGCCGACTTGAGCGTCATGCCGCCGTCGGCGAACATCTTGATGCCCGCGGTGCGCACCCAGTCGTTGCCCGTGTTGTCCTTGAACTTCGCGGCCTTCAGCATGCGCTCGAAGGCCTCGGGGCTGTCCGCGCGCGCGAGCCACTTGGTGCCCGTGCGCACCGAGGCCTGGCCGCGCTGCGCGACGGCGAAGTAGACGCGGATCTGCTCCTCGTCGACCGCGGCGTCGATGGTGCTGGTGATGCCCGAGCGGTTGTAGATGCGCTGCGCCGCGATGGTCTGCGCCACCATCTCCTCGAAGCCCGGTTTCGGGATCTTCGCCTCGACGAGGTCGATCGCGGTCTCCTCGAGCACGCCGGTGGCGTCGCCGTTGGCGTCGCGGAAGATCTTGCCGCCGACCGGATCGCGCGTCGCGCGCCCGATGCCCGCGAGCGCGAGCGCGCGCGTGTTCGCCATCGCGAAGTGGCCCACCGTCTGCACGAACACCGGATGGTCCGGCGCGACCGCGTCGAGCTCCTGGCGCGTGAGGTAGCGCTGCTCCTGGAGCTGCGAGGGCGGATGCCAGCGGCTGGTCTGCACCCAGCGCCCGGGCGGTACCTGCTTCGCGCGGATGAAGTCCGCGATGATCGCCTGCGCCTGGGCCACCGTCTTCGCGGGCAGCATCTGCGCGGTGGTCTCGGCCGTGCCCGCGTTGTTCATGTGGCTGTGGCTGTCGGTCATGCCCGGGATCACGGTGCGGCCCTGCAGGTCCACCGTGCGCGTGGCGGGGCCGACGAGCTTCTGCATCTGCGCATCGGAGCCGACGCCGACGAAGCGGCCGTCCTTGACCGCGACCGCCTGGGCGATCGAGAACGATCGGTCGGCCGTGACCACCTTGCCGTGGAGGTAGACCGTGTCGGCCGGCCCGGTGCCGCCGAGGCTCGCGCAGGCGGCGAGCGCGGCGGCGGCCGCGAGGGTGGCGAGGGAGGGAAGCAGTCTCATCCGGATGCCTTTCTGGGGTGTCGTTGTCGGAACGGGAAGGGCGCCGCGCGCCTCAGGCCGGCGTCTCGGCGATGCCGACGCCGAGCAGCCCGTCGAGCAGCGCGCGGTCGTGCGCGAGCGCGCGGCTCGGGCCCGCATGCACGACCGTGCCGCGCTCGAGCACGATCGCCTGGTGCGTCATCTCGAGCGCGAGCACCGGGTGCTGCTCGACCACGATCGAGGGCAGCCCCTCGTGCTCGCAGAGCCGGCGGATCGCGCGCGCGAGCTCCTCGACGACGATGGGCGCGAGGCCCTCCATCGGTTCGTCGAGCAGCAGCAGCTTCGGGTTGGTCATGAGCGCGCGGCCGATCGCGAGCATCTGCTGCTCGCCGCCCGAGAGCTGGTTGCCGTAGTTGCCGCGGCGCTCGCGCAGCCGCGGGAAGAACTCGTAGACGCGCCCCAGGTGCCAGGCGCCGGGCCGCGCGACCACGGTGAGGTTCTCCTCCACCGTGAGCGAGGGGAACACCTCGCGCTCCTGCGGCACCCAGCCCAGCCCCGCGCGCACGCGGCGGTGCGGGGGCCAGCGCGTGATGTCCTCGCCGCGCCAGCGGATCGCGCCGCGCGGCACGCGCGTGTTGCCCATCAGCGTCTCGAGCAGCGTGGTCTTGCCCACGCCGTTGCGGCCGAGCACCGCGAGGCTCTGCCCCTCGGCGAGCGAGAAGCTGAGGCGGTCGAGCACCACGGCGTTGCCGTAGCAGGCGACGACCGCGTCGAAGGCGAGCGCGTCAGACATGCGAAGTCCCCAGGTAGACCTCGCGCACGCGCGGGTCGGCGCCGATCTCGGCGGGCGTGCCCTCGGTCAGGATCTGGCCCGCGACCAGCACCGAGATGCGGCGCGAGAAGCGGAACACCAGGTTCATGTCGTGCTCGATGAAGAGCACGCTGATGTCCTGCGGCAGCTCGGCGATCACCTCGAACAGCTCCGCGCTCTCGTCCTCGGGCACGCCCGCGGCGGGCTCGTCGAGCAGCAGGATGCGCGGCCTCGCGGCCAGGGCGAGCGCGATCTCGAGCAGCCGCTGCTTGCCGTAGGCGAGCTCGGCCACCGGCGCGTCGGCGAGCGCGTCGAGGCGGAGCCGCCCGAGCAGCGCATGCGCCTCGTCGAACAGCGCCCGGTGGCGCGCGAGCGGGCGCCACCAGACCGCGCCCAGGCCCTCGCGCTCGGCGATCGCGAGCACCACCGACGTGAGCGGCGTGAGGCTGGGGAACAGCGTGTTGATCTGGAAGGTGCGCGCCAGCCCGAGCCGCGCGCGCCGGTCGGCCGACAGCCGCGTGAGCTCCTGGCCGCCCATGTGGATGGTGCCGTGCGTGGGCCTGAACACGCCCGTGAGCAGGTTGATCAGCGTGGTCTTGCCGGCGCCGTTGGGGCCGATCAGCGCCTGGCGCGCGCCGGGTTCGAGGTGCAGGTTCACGTCGTGCACCGCGCGGAAGGCGCCGAAGGAGATGCCGAGCCCTTCGGTCCGGAGTGCGGCGGCGCTCACGAGGGCCTCCCGTTCGTCTTCACGACGCGCGCGAGCGCACCCATGATGCCGCCGCGGCCCAGCATCACGGCCGCGATCAGGAACACGCCGAGCCAGAACATCCAGTACTCGGGATTGAGCTCCGAGAACCAGTCGTGCAGCAGCATGTAGACGATCGCGCCGACCATGCCGCCGTAGAGCCGTCCGGTGCCGCCGAGCACCAGCACGATCAGCACCTCGGCCGAGCGGTTGAAGCCGATCGACTCGATGCCGACGAACTGCGTGGTCTGGGCGAGCAGGGCGCCCGCGACGCCGGCCACCCCGGCCGAGAGCGCATAGGCCGTGCGCAGGCGCGACTCCACCGGCGAGCCGATCGCGAGCATGCGCCTGCGGCTGTCGTGGATGCCGCGCAGCGCGAGGCCGAACGGCGAGCGCAGCACCAGCCGCACCGCGAGGAACATCGCGAGCACCACGCCGTAGGTGTAGACGAAGGCGGTGCGGCCGTAGAGGTCGAACTCGAAGCGGCCGAGCACCGGCGCCATCGTCACGCCCTGCAGCCCGTCGGAGCCGCCGGTGATCGACGAGAGCCGGTTCGCCAGCTCGGCCAGCAGCACGCACACGCCGATGGTGATCATGAGCCGCGTGAGGTCGGCGCCGCGCACCACCAGGTGGCTCAGCAGCCAGCCGAGCGCGGCGCAGACCGCGAGGGCGAGCAGGAGTCCGCTGAAGGGCTCGCCGAAGCCGTGCTTCGCGAGCAGGCCGGCCGCGTAGGCGCCCATGCCGAAGAAGGCCGCGTGGCCCACGGTGATGATGCCCGCGTAGCCGAGCGCCATGTCGAGCGAGACCGCGAACAGGCCGAAGATCAGCACCTGGCTCATCAGCGTGAGCTTGTCGGGCACGAGGAAGAAGCTCGCCGCGAGCGCGAGCCAGAAGGCGATCTCGGCGCCGCGCAGCCGCGCGGGCGAGAGGACGAGGGGCTTCATGCCAGCCCTTTCCGCGGAATGATGCCGTTCGGCCGCAGCAGCAGCATCGCGATCATGACCACATAGATGAGGAAGGCGCCGGCCTGCGGCAGGTAGTACTTGCCGGCGACGTCGACGATGCCGACCAGCAGCGCGGCCACGAAGGGCCCGGTGATGGTGCCGGCGCCGCCCACGCAGACGACGATGAGGAAGTACACGAGGTACTTGAACGGGAACGAGGGCTCGAGCCCGAGCATGCCCAGGCTCAGCGCGCCGCCCAGCCCCGCGAGCCCGCAACCGAGCGAGAAGGTCAGGAAGAAGAGCCGCTGCACGTGGATGCCGGTGCCCCCGGCCACGCGCTGGTTGTCGACCGCGGCGCGCACCATCGCGCCGTAGCGCGTGCGGCCGAGCGCGAGCAGCAGCGCCGCGAGCACCAGCAGGCCGCAGACGATCAGGAACAGCCGGTAGCGGCCCACCTCCAGGCCGAGCAGCGACACGCGTCCGTCGAGCACCGGCGGCAGGCTGAAGGGCTGCAGGGTCGGGCCGAAGAAGTAGGTGAACACCGCCACCGCCACGAACACCAGCCCGATCGACAGCAGCACCTGGTCGAGCGCGTGGGCGCGGTACAGGCGCCGGTAGAACAGCACCTCCAGCACCGCGCCCGCGAGCGCGGCCGCGACGAAGGCGGCGCCGAGCGCGGGGAAGAAGCCCACGTCGTAGCGGCTCATCAGCAGGCTCGCCGCATAGCCGCCGACCATCGCGAACGCGCCGTGCGCGAGGTTGACGAAATTCATCAGCCCCATCGTGATCGACAGGCCGACGGCAATGAGGAACAGGAGCATGCCGTAGGCGATCCCGTCGAAGATGATGATTTGCATGGAGGTCCCGTGTGCGCGGCGCGCGGGCGCGCCGATGGCTGCCTACTGCGCTTCCTTGGCCGGGTCCTTGACGCGCTCGAACTTGTCGAACTCCACGTTCACGAGCTTGCCGTTGGCCTTCTCGGTCCGGCGGATGTAGACCGTCTGCACGATGTCGCGCGTGGCGGCGTCGATCTCCACCGGGCCGCGCGGGCTCTCGAAGGCGAGGCCCTTGAGCGCCGCCATGAACTTGTCGCCCGCGGTGTCGCCCCGGGTCTTCGCGAGCGCGAGGTCGATCGCGGCCATCGCGTCGTAGGCGGTCACGGCGAAGTAGCTCGGGCGCATGGCGGTGCCGAACTGGGCCTCGAAGTCCTTCACGAACTTCTGGTTCTTCGGCGAGGCGTGCGCGTACGAATAGTGGTGGCTCGTGACCAGGCCCAGCGCCACGTCGCCGGTGGCGTCGAGGTAGCTGTCGTCGGTGGCCTCGCCGGTCGCGAACAGCTTGATGCCCGCTTCCTCCATGCCGCGCTCCTTCCAGACCTTGAGGAAGGCCGGCGGCATCACGCCCGAGGGAAAGAAGAAGAACACGGCCTGGGGCTTGGCGTCCTTGATGCGCTGCACGTAGGCCGAGAAGTCGGGGTTGTTCATCGGCGTGCGCACCTCGCCCGAGACCTTGCCGCCGCCCGCGGTGAAGGCCTTCTTGAACGCGGTCTCGGCGTCGACGCCCGAGGCGTAGTCGGCCACCACCGTGTAGGCGTCCTTCACGCCCTGCTTGAGCATGTAGCGCGCCATCGGGTCGGTGACCTGCTGCACCGTGAACGACAGCCGCGCGACGTAGGGCGAGCTGGTCGTGATCGCGGAGGAGGCGGCGTTCATCACGATGGTCGGCACCTTGGCCTGGGTCGCGATCGCGCCCACCGCGTACGCGTTGGGGCTGAAGTCCAGGCCCGTGAGGATGCTGGCCTTGTCGCGCACGATCAGCTCCTGCGCGATGCGCTTGGCCGCGTCGGGCGCGGGGCCGCCGGTGTCCTTCTTGAGGATCTCGACCGTGCGGCCCGCGATCTTGCCGCCGTGCTCCTTGAGGTAGAGCGCGACGCCGGCGTCGAACTGGCGGCCGTAGTCGGCATAGGGGCCGGAGTAGGTCGCGATCAGTCCGATGCGCAGCGGCGGCTCCGCGGCCCGGGCCGCGCCGGCCGCGCCGAGGCCGGCGAGCGCGAGCGCGGCCAGCAGTTGTCTTCTCTCAATGGTTCTCATCGTGGGCTCCGTTCGGTGGGGTGGGGAATCGGGTGGGTCTCAGGCCGGCGCGGGCCGCCGAAGGTCGAAGGAGGCGTCGGCGAGTTCGCCGGCGCTGAAGCGCGCGCCCTCGGCGATCAGCTTGCGGCTGTGCAGGTGCTCGGCGGGCCGGTTGACCGAATGCGCGGCCGCGAGCACGCCGTCGCGCAGGTAGAACACGCTGAAGCGGTCGCCCGCCATGTCGCCGCGCAGCACCGCCTCGTCGCCCGGCCGCGGCAGGCCGGCCATCTGGAACTTGAGGTGGAACTGGTCGCTCCAGAACCACGGCACCGCGCGCCAGGGCTCCGGGCGCCCGGCGACCAGCGAGGCCGCGGCGCGCGCGCCGTCGTTGGCGGCCTGGATAGACTCGAGCCGCATGCGCGCCGGCGCGCCCGGCGCGGGCGGCAGCTCCATGGCGGCGACGTCGCCGATCGCGAGCACCTGCGGCGCCGAGCTGCGGCCGAGCCGGTCGGCGAGGATGCCGTTGTCGACCGCGAGGCCGGCCTGCCGCGCGAGCGCGTCGTTGGGCAGCACGCCGATGCCGAGCACCACCATGTCGCAGTCGATGCGCCGCCCATCGTCGAGCACCACCGCGGCCACGCGGCCCTGCGCGCCTGCGAGCAGCTCGCGCACGCCCGTGCCCGTGAGCACCTCGGTGCCCTGGGCGCGATGGGCCTGCGCCACGTAGGCCGACATCGCGGGCGGGAAGGCGCGCGCGAGCAGCCGCGGCTGGGCCTCGACGATGCAGACCTCGGCGCCGCGCGAACGCAGCGCCGAGGCCACCTCGAGCCCGATGAAGCCGCCGCCGATCACGCAGGCGCGCGCGCAGCGGTCCGCGGCCGCGGCGATGCGCTCGGCGTCGTCGAGCGTGCGCAGGTCGAACACGCCCTCGAGGGCGGCGCCCGGCCGCGCGAAGGGGCGGCAGCGCGCGCCCGTGGCGAGCGCGATCCAGCCGGCGTCGAGCACGGCGCCGTCGTCGAGCGTGACGGCGAGCGCGCCCGCATCGAGCGCCTCGGCGCGCCGGCCGAGCAGGAGCTCGATGCCGTTCTGCGCGAAGAAGTCGGCGCCGCGCAGCGGCAGCTGCTCGCGCGTGGTCTTGCCGGTCAAAAGCCCCTTCGACAGCGGCGGCCGCTGGTAGGGCGCATGGCGCTCCTCGCCGACCACCACGATGCGCTCGGCGAAGCCGAGCTCGCGCGCGCTCGCGGCCAGCTGCACGCCGGCGTAGGAGGCGCCGACGATCACCAGGGGCTTGCGGGCCGCGGTCATCAGCTCTGCGTTTCCGGCACGCGCACGGTCAGGCCGTCGAGCGCCGCGGTCACGGTGATCTGGCAGCCGAGGCGGCTCGTGGGCCGGCGCTCGGCCGCGACGACCTCGAGCATCTCGCGCTCCATGTCGTCGGGCGGCGGCAGCAGGCCGAAGAAGGCCTCGTCGACGTAGACGTGGCAGGTCGCGCAGGCGCAGGAGCCGCCGCATTCGGCGTCGATGCCGCGCACGTTGCCGCGGATGGCGTTCTCCATGACGCTGGTGCCGGCCCTGGCGTCGATCGCGCGCGCGCTGCCGTCCTTGAGGATGTAGTGGATCGTGGGCATGGGAAGGGGCTCAGAACATGTCGAAGTACTCGCGGTGTTCCCACTCGCTGACCTCGAGGTTGAAACGCGCGATCTCGGCCTCCTTGATGCGGCAGAGGTAGTCGACGAAGCCGCGGCCGAGCCGGGTGCAGAGCATCTCGTCGGCGCGCAGGCAGGCCAGCGCCTCGCCGAGCGAGCGCGGCAGCGCCTCGGCCGCGGTCTCGTAGGGCGCGTCGGCCGAAGGGCCGGGGTCGGTCGCGCGGCGCATGCCGTCCAGGCCCGCGAACAGCTGCGAGGCGAGGTAGAGGTAGGGGTTGGCGGTCGGCTCGCCCACGCGGTTCTCGATCCGCGTCGCGCTCTGGCCCGGGCCGCCGAGCACGCGCAGCATCGCGCCGCGGTTGTCGCGCGCCCAGTTGGCCCGGTCGGGCGCGAGCGAGAACGGGCGGTAGCGCCGGTAGCCGTTGATCGTGGGGCTCGCGAGCGCGGCGGCGCCGCAGGCATGCGCCTTGAGGCCGCCGAGGTAGTGCAGGCCGGTCTCGCTCAGCTCGCGCCCCTCGCGCTCGGGCATGAAGGCGTTGAGGCCGTCGGACTGGCGCCGCAGCGACTGGTGCAGGTGCCAGCCGCTCGACATCACGTTGGGGATCTTCGGGCGGCACATGAAGGTGGCGTGGTAGCCCGCGCGCTGGCAGATCTGCTTGATCGCGCTGCGCAGCAGCACCATCGTGTCGGCCGGCAGCACGCCGGCCGTGGGGCCGAAGGTGAGCTCGAACTGGCTCGGGCCGAACTCGATCTCGAGCGAGCGCAGCGGCAGCCCGAGCGCGACGAGCTGCGAGCGCAGCAGCTCCATCACCGCATCGACGCGGTCGTAGCGCAGCTCGGTCAGGTACTGGTGGCCGTGCGTGAGCAGCGACACGCGCGGCGGCTCGCCGGGCTGGCCCGAGTCGCCGAGCGCCATGCGCGCGTCGTCGAGCCTGAAGACGTGGAACTCCACCTCGAGGCCGGCGACGAAGTCGAGCCCGAGCGCATCGAGCTCGCGCACCGCGCGCTGCAGGATCTGGCGCGTCGCGTAGGGGCAGGGGCGTCCGTCCGCCATGTAGGCGTCGCAGAGCACCCAGCCGGTGCGCGGCGCCCAGGGCAGGACCTTGAAGGTCGCGGGGTCGGCCACGATCGTGAAGTCCGCGCCGCCCTGGAAGCCTTCGATCTCGAAGCCGCCGCCGGCCGCGAACACCGGGAACACCGTCTTGTGCGAGGTGTCCTTGGCGAGCAGCGTGGACGTGAGGTTGACGCCGTCGCGCAGCGCGGCGCGCGCCTCGCCGGCCACCAGCGTCTTGCCGCGCAGCAGGCCGTGCTGGTCGGGCCAGGCGAAGCGCAGCACGTCGATCTCGCCGGCGTCGATGCGCGCGACCAGCTCGCGCGCCTGGCGCGCCTGGTCGTCGCTCCAGAGGCCGTGGCGTTCGGTGAAGGAGGTCATCGGGACTGCTCCGTGTCGCGCGCCGCGCTCATCCCGCGAGCCGGGCCGAGGCCCAGTCCGAGCTCTGGCGGCGCGCGCGGTCGGCGCTGAGCCAGTAGCCTTCGGTGTCGCCGGTCTCGCCGATGCCGTCGATCGAGGGCGGGCCGGTCAGCGTGCGGGCCTGCGCGTCGTCGATCAGCATCGGCGCGCCGTCGCCCGCGAGCGTGCTCTCGATCGCCTTCACGAGCATGCGGCGGTAGGCGATGATCCCCTTGTCGGTGCTGCCCAGGTGCTCGCGCGTGCGGTCCTGGATCGGGCCCTGCGACTCCACCGCCCACTGGTCGTGCACGTTGATGTCGTCGCCCATGCCGGTGTAGGTCTCGGAGAGCTGCTCCTCGACGCTGTAGCCGTAGTTGTTGCGCTTGTTCCGGCGCGAGGTGTAGCCGGGCAGCTCGTAGAGCTTGAGGCGCTGCGCGCGCATCTGCTCCTTGTCGACCGGGCCGGTGAAGCTCGTGAAGATCGCGAACCAGTAGCAGTGCGTGTCGTCGACCGGCACATGCCACTGCGAGATCGTCATCTCGGCGCTCATCGGGATCACGAAGGCCTGCGGGAACACCACGTTGGTCACGCGCACGTGCGTGCTCTGTTCGGAGAGCCGGCGCAGCGCGGTCAGGCGCAGGCCGTAGTCGGTCGGGTCCACGCTGATCTCGGGGCGCTCGTACTCGCGCAGCACCTTGGTGATCGGCATGTCCGAGTCGGCCGAGGCGCCGCGGAACTGCTTGCCGTAGCTCTCGGCGGTGTCGGCATCCTCGAAGAAGCGGTGCAGGTAGGAGGCGTGCGCCGGGTCGATGCCGACCTCGAGCGCCTGCAGCCAGTTGCATTCGAACAGGCCCATGAAGGCGAAGGTGTGCGAGTCGGGCGCGACGAAGCAGTCGAAGTCGGGAAAGGCCGGGGGCTCGCCCTCGCCGATGTAGGCGAACACGGTGCCCGAGCGCTCGACCACCGGGTAGGCCGACTGCCGGATGCGGCTGCAGAGCTTGCTGCCCTCGGGCTCGGCCGGCGTCTCGAGGCAGCGGCCCTGGGCGTCGAACAGCCAGCCGTGGAAGGCGCAGCGGATGCCGCCGTTCTCGAGCCGGCCGAAGGCGAGGTCGGCGCCGCGGTGCGGGCAGTCGCGGTCGAGCATGCCGAGCTGGCCGTTCTCGTCGCGGAACAGCACGAAGTGCTGGCCCATCAGCTGGACCGGCCGCACCGGCCGCGGCCCCCGCAGGTCGGCCGACAGCGCCACCGGCTGCCAGTAGCGGCGCAGCAGCCTGCCCGCCGGGGTGCCCGGGCCGACCCGGGTCATGAAATCGTTCTGTTCAGCGCTGATCATGGGTGCTCCATCGAGGGTGTGGGGTCAGTGCATGTATTGCATACAACGGGATGCATTGTTGGGATGCGAGCACAGCAAAGTCAATCCGGAGAGGCGTTGATCGGCCTCATTTCGCCCTAAAACAAGGGTTATCACTTACAAATTCGACGCACCTGGCCGGTGCGGTGAGTTTTGTTGCATTCAAGGTTTCGTCATTGCATGCAACAACGATGCCAAGTTTTTCCGGCTGCGTGCAGCGGCGGCCGGCTGCCTACAATTCCTCCACCTTTCCCGCCTTGCGACACCGATGGACTCCCAACAGAACCGCGTGCTGGTACAGCTTCGAGACCTGATCCTCAAGGGCGAATTCGTGCCCGGCGAGCGGCTGGCCGAGATCCCGCTGGCCGAGAAGCTCGGCGCCTCGCGCACCCCCGTGAGGCTCGCGCTCACCAGCCTGGAGCACGAGGGCCTGATCGAGCAGTCGCCGAGCGGCGGCTACCAGATGCGACGCTTCACCTCGCAGGAGATCGCCGACGCGATCCGCGTGCGCGGCGTGATCGAGGGCTTCGCGGCCCGCCTGCTGGCCGAGGACGGCGCGCCGCGGCAGCTGCTGCGCGAACTGCACGAATGCCTCGACGAGGGCGACCGCGTGGTCAACAAGCCCGCGATGGGCCTCGACGACTATGCGGCCTACGTGCAGATGAACGACCGCTTCCACAAGCTCATCATGCAGGGCTGCGCGAACAGCGCGCTGCAGCGCGTGATGGAGATGCTCGACCGCCAGCCCTTCGCCTCGCCGAGCGCGATGCTGCCGATGCAGTCGTCGATGGAGGAGGGCCAGCAGTGGATGAAGATCGCCCACCGCACGCACCATGCGCTGGTGCAGGCGATCGAGCGCGGCCAGGGCTCGCGCGCGCAGGCGCTCGGCGAGGAGCACGTGGAGATCGCGCGCATGAACCTCGACTACGCGCTCGAGCGGCCCGAGCTGGCTGCCGAGCTGATGCCGGGGCTGCGGCTGGTGGCGGGGAAGCGGCGGGAGTGAGGATCCTGCTCGTCGCCGAAACAGCTTCGGCTTGATAGAGTCGCAGGCGTTGGAGCAGGGTGGAGGCGAGAGGGCGGCGTACGGAGAAGCCCTGATCGAACGCCTGTCGGCTGATCTTTCGGCTCGCTTCGCGACCTCAAGGTCGGCAAGTTCGGCTATGCCGACGCAGGCCAGATGCATCTGTATCTGAACTACGCCCGCGAACACTGGATGAAGCCTGGTGAGAATCCGCCCGTGGGCCTGATCCTCTGCGCGGAGAAGGGCGCCGCCGAGGCGCGCTATGCATTGGAAGGGCTGGGCAACAAGGTGCTGGCTGCCGAATACCAGACCGTGCTGCCTGATGAAAAACTGCTGGCGGAGGAGTTGGACAGGACGCGGCGCGAACTGGAGACGAGACGGATCGAGCGCGGCGGTGACGTGGAAGCCGGCGCAGCAGGACGGCGCGACTGACGGTCCCGCGCGGTTTCGTCGTACAAGTCCAGGCGCCCTCGACGACCGCGTCGCCAAAAGCGCTCTGGTAGAACGACCGCATGACGGCACCGCTCGCGGCCTCCCTGCTCGAACTCGCGCTCGGCCTGCAGCTCGGCGCGGCCGGCCCGGCCGAGCGCAACCGCTTCGCGGTCGAAGGCCTGACCTGCAAGCCCGGCGAGGACGGCGCGTTCGACATCGGCATCGAGCGGCTCGAGGCGATGTCGCTGCGGCTCGCGTCGGGGCCGCATCTGCTCGAGATCGAGCGCATCGACGTGCGCGGGCTCGCGGCGCAGGTGCGGGCCGGCGAGGACCTGCCGCGCATGACCTCGCTCCAGGCACGCGAGGCCGTGTTCTCGGGGCTGAAGCTGCAGGGGCCGGTGGCGCTGCCGGCGCCGGTGCGCAGGCTCTGGGAGGCCGCGCACGCGCCGGCGGCCGCGGCCTCCGCGCCGGGCGATGCCTGGCGCCTCGATCCGCTCGCCGCCGCCGAGGGCACGATCCGCAGCCGCATCACCGATGCGCACCTGCTGTTCGATGCCGACGTGACGGTGCCGATCCGCGCGGGCGGCATCGACTTCAACGATGCCACGGTCGAGCACGTCGGCCCCGACTCGCGCATGGGCGTGAGCAAGATGGGCTTCTACGTCGACGCGCCCAACGGCCGCAGCTACCTCTACCAGTTCGCCGCGGCGCCGGTCGCGGGCGTGACGTTCGAGCGCCGCGGCGCGATGCTGGGGCCGTGGATCTCGGAGCGCGGCAGCCTGCGGCTGCAGCAATTCGCCGAGTCGATGGTGCGCCAGGGCCGGCGCGGCCCGGGGCAGGGCCTGACGGAGCAGGCACGGCTGCTGCTCGGTCGCACGGCGCTGTCGGGCGAGCTGCGGCTCGGCGACGGCCTCGTCGCGATGCCGGGGCTGCAGGCCGTCGTCGAGGCGGGCGAGGCCGGCGGCAACGTGGTGGCGCTGCATGCCGAGTCGGTGGGGCGCGGCCTCACGGCCGAGCTCGCGTCGCTGTCGGCGCGCGATGCGGCGGCCGAGTGGCGCGGCTTCAGGCTGGGCGCGGCGCGGCTGAAGGCGGCGCTCTCGCTGCAGCTGAAGGTCGAAGGGCCGCGGATGCGCTTCGAACTCGCACTCGCGGACGGCCGGGCCGAAGGCCTGCGGCTCGAACCCGCGGCGGCCGCTAGCGCACCAACCCCGCCCACGCCATGAGGTAGCGCAGCAGCATCGCGAGCGCGCCGGTCGACGCGACGCCGGCGGTCCACAGCAGCGCCAGCCACCCGACGCGCCGGGCCCAGCGGCGCGCGGCGCGCTCAGTGGTACCCGTCGCCATGGCGCACCTTGCCG
>CBHTTS010000009.1:0-39848 GCA_966095775.1 uncultured Variovorax sp.
ACGAGCCCAGCATCGGCCTGCACCAGCGCGACAACGACCGCCTGATCGGCACGCTCAAGCATCTGCGCGACATCGGCAACAGCGTGATCGTGGTCGAGCACGACGAGGACATGATCCACGCCGCCGACCACGTGATCGACATGGGCCCGGGCGCGGGCGTGCACGGCGGGCGCGTGATGGCGCAAGGCACCTGCGCCGAGGTGTCGGCCAACCCGGACTCGCTCACGGGCCAGTACCTGTCGGGCGCGAAGAAGATCGAGGTACCGAAGCACCGCACGCCCTGGCTGCCGGTGGTGAAGCAGCCGGCCTTCAACGAGGGCCGCAAGCCCTCGCGCTTTCCGCCCAGCCCCGCGGCCGAGCGCCGCGCCGCGCGCGAGGCCGCGCACCTCGCGACCCAGACCGACCTGCAGGAGATCCGCGTCGTCGGCGCCACCGGCAACAACCTGCGCAACGTGAGCGTGGCCTTCCCGGTCGGCCTGCTGACCTGCGTGACCGGCGTGTCGGGCTCGGGCAAGTCCACGCTCGTGAACGACACGCTCTACGCGGCCGTGGCGCGCACGCTCTACCGCGCGCACGAGGAGCCCGCGCCGCACGAGGCGGTCGAGGGCATCGAGTACTTCGACAAGGTCATCAACGTCGACCAGTCGCCGATCGGCCGCACGCCGCGCAGCAACCCCGCCACCTACACGGGCCTGTTCACGCCGATCCGCGAGCTCATGGCCGAGACCAACACCGCGCGCGAGCGCGGCTACGGCCCGGGGCGCTTCAGCTTCAACGTCGCGGGCGGGCGCTGCGAGGCCTGCCAGGGCGACGGCGTGGTCAAGGTCGAGATGCACTTCCTGCCCGACGTCTACGTGCCCTGCGAGGTCTGCCACGGCCAGCGCTACAACCGCGAGACGCTCGAGGTCCAGTACAAGGGCAGGAACATCGCGCAGATCCTCGACATGACGGTCGAGGCGGCGCACGAGTTCCTCAAGGCCGTGCCCACCATCGAGCGCAAGCTGCGCACGCTGCTCGACGTGGGCCTCTCCTACATCAAGCTCGGCCAGTCGGCGACCACGCTCTCGGGCGGCGAGGCGCAGCGCGTGAAGCTCGCGCTCGAGCTCAGCAAGCGCGACACCGGGCGCACGCTCTACATCCTCGACGAGCCGACCACGGGCCTGCACTTCGCCGACATCGAGCTGCTGCTCAAGGTGCTGCACCAGCTGCGCGACGCGGGCAACACCATCGTCGTGATCGAGCACAACCTCGACGTCATCAAGACCGCCGACTGGCTCATCGACATGGGCCCCGAGGGCGGCGCGGGCGGCGGCATGGTGGTGGGCGCGGGCACGCCCGAGGAACTCGCGGCGAACGAGGCGAGCCATACGGGGCGGTACCTCCAGCGGCTGCTCTGACGAGCGCGGCGCGACGCGACGGCGCTGCGGCTCGGCCAAGGCGACCGACAGGGCGGCTCAGGCGTCGCCGAACTGTCGAGCCACTGCCTCCAGCGAGTTCTGTACTCGCCGCACCATGGGCGAAGTGCCCGCTGCAGAGAGGAGCAGCTCGTGTGTTGCACGGGTCATGCCGACGTATAGCAGCCGCAGCTCTTCCTCCATCGATTGATCCGGGACCGGCATGGCGTCCAACCCGGCGACAACCACCATCGGGAACTCCAGACCCTTGGCACTGTGAAGTGTCAAGAGTTTGACGCTTGATGGCGCCCAGTCGAAGGCCCTGAAACCGGGCGAATTCATGGATTGAAATGCGATGCCTCGGGTTCTCAGCGCGGCGGCCACGGAGTCCATGTGGCGCTTGATGCGAAACAGCACAGCCATGTCGTTAGGCTCGCGACCCTGCGACATGGCCTGCGCGATACGCTCTGCCACCAACTCGGCTTCTTCACGTGAGTTTCTGGCGAGCAAAAGCACGGGAATAGGTCCACGTCTGCCGGCACTCACCGGAAGCACCAACTGCGTCGCGTCCTCGGTTTCGGCACGCTCGGCAAGCAGGCTCTGCGCACAGTGCATGGCCAGTGCAAGCACTTCGGCCGTGTTGCGGTAATTCAGCTTCAATATGCTGGTACGCCCCTGCGCCTGTATTCCAATGCTCGCGAAGTTGAACTTACGGCGCTTCTTTTGATAGATCGATTGCGCATCGTCGTACAGAACCAGTAAAGAGTTCGTGCTCGGCGTGACCATACGAGCCGCCATTTCTAGCCAGGCATCCTCGAAATCGTGAGCCTCATCGATCAGCAATGCGGAATACTGCCCTGCAGGCACCAGCCCCCTGTCCATAGACCGAATCACCGTCTCGACCAAAGCTTCGTAGTAGGCACTACCGGCGAGCCCTCTCGGAAGATCCAACTGATAGGTTTTGACGAGATCCTGGCACCAGCCGTGGAAGGTGCGGACCACAACGCGCTCATCGACCCCGCGTTGGCGCAGCTGGGACTCAATGCGCTGCGACAGCGCCTTGTTGTAGCAAAGCACCAGGATGGGCCGGTCGGCACGCGCAGCGGCGGCGAGCTGCTGCGCGCGGAACACCAAGATCATGGTCTTGCCGGAGCCTGCCGAGCCATGGATCACACGGTGGCCGTCGCCGAGCGTTCGCGCCACCTGTTCCTGCTGCAAGTCCATGACCTGCATCAGGTCGGGCAGCACCAAGGCAGGCGAGGGTTCGCCATCCTCAAACAATGAGCCCTGCTGCTGCACCCGTATTTCCGGGAACAGATGCCAACGAATCCGGTCTCGCTGTGGAAGCGACAAGGTGTACGGATAGCTGACCGTGAACATGCCCCACAACTTGCGCTGAAATGCAACGCTGTCGATCGATTCCTCCAGATCGTCCCGCAGCAGTACCTGGTGCGCAGGAAACAGTTCTCGAAAATCTAGCGCATCGACGTCCTTCTCGGCCATCCCGGAGAGCACCGCACCCCAGCCGTAGGGGAAAAGCAGTTTGCCGCGATGGTGCCCCTCAGCATGCACCAGCATCGGATCTCTCGCCATGAGATCCACCAGTTCCATCGCGTAGTCGCGCGCCTGCCGCAGTGGATGGTGATCGCGGACCAGGCCGCGTTCGGTTCTGAGTTCTACCTCTTCGCGATCGATGCGCAGGAGCGTCGATCGCTTCCAGTGCTTGACCTCCAAGATCAAGATGCCCTGCCTCGGGCTCAGAATTACGAAATCCGGCTGCCGCGCTCTCGGTCCGACTGGCACGTTGTGCCAAATCATGTAGTCGTCCGAGAGACAACGTTTGAGCTGGTGTAGCACGAGGCGCTCTCCCGCGTTGCCACAGCGCTTGTCGATGTTGGAGAGCCCTTGAGGGAATATGGCCATGGGGCGCCAGCATACAAAGCCTTAAGGGTCTTGGACATCTCCCGCCTAGCAAGCAACGGCCATTGCGACATCCTGCACGATCGCACGGCCCGCGCCACAATCGCGGGCCATGCCTTCCTTCACGCCGCGCCAGTTCGTCCTGCTCGTTCTGCTGACCCTCGCATGGGGGATCAACTGGCCCGTGATGAAGCTCGGCGTGGCCGACTATCCGCCGCTCGCGTTCCGCGCGATCTCGATCTGGCTCGGCCTGCCGGTGCTCGCCGCGGCGCTCGCATGGATGAAGGTGCCGTTCCGCGTGCCGCGCAGCGCCTGGCCCGAGCTCGTGTGGCTGGGCGCGACCAACATGTTCGTCTGGCACGCCTGCATCATCCTCGCGGTGAAGGCGCTGTCGGGCGGGCGCGCCGCGATCCTCGGCTACACGATGCCGGTGTTCTCGGCCGTGATCGGCGCGCTGCTGTTCTCGGCCGTGCTCACGCGGCGCGCCTGGATCGGCGTGGGCGCCTGCGCGATCGGCGTCGGGCTGCTGCTGTGGCACGAGCTGACCGACTTCGCGGGCCGGCCCGGCTACGTCGCGCTCGCGCTGGTCGCGGCCGCGACCTGGGCGCTGGGCACGCAGCTGCTGCGCCACACGCGCATCGGGCTGCCCACGCTCACGCTCTCGTTCTGGATGACCGCGATGACGGCCGCGGTGATGACCGTGCTGTCGCTGCTGTTCGAGCCCCGGCCGTGGCGCTGGCCCGGCGCCGTGACCTGGGGATCGATCGGCTACAACGCGGTGCTGATCTTCGGCTTCGCGCATGCCGCGTGGTTCTACCTCGCGCGCGGGCTGCCGCCCGTGGCCTCGACGCTGAGCGTGATGTTCATCCCGGTGCTCGGGGTGTTCAGCGGCGCCGTGTGGCTCGGCGAGACCGTGCACTGGCAGGACGGGGTCGCGGTGGCGCTGATGATGGTGGCGATCGCGTCGGTGCTGTGGCCCGCGCGCAAGGCGAAGGACTGAGCGCGGCGCGCGGCGCGTGCCGCCGCCGCGGGCGGCTCAGGTCGTGGTCTGCACGTGCAGCCGGCTGGTCTTGCAGCGGTGCAGCGCGCGGTAGTGCTCGAGCGGCCGGCCGTTGGCGCCGTAGGCGATCGACTCGATGCGCAGCAGCGGCTCGGGCTGCGGCAGGTCGAGCAGGCGGCAGGTCTCGGCGTCGGGCAGCACCGCGTCGATCCAGCGCTCGGCGCGCACCAGGCGCAGGCCGTACTGGCGGCGCAGCACGTCGTAGAGCGAGCGGTCGTCCAGGCGCGTGCGGTGCAGGCCCGGCGCGAGGTCGGCCGGCACCACGGTCTCGACCAGGAGGCGCAGCTCGCCGTCGACGCTGCGCAGCCGCTTGAGCGCGACCACCTGCGCGCCCTCCTCGGCGAGGCCGAGCGAAGCGGCCTCCTGCTCGGTCGGCGCGCGCAGCTCCTGCGCGAGGATCTGCGTGCGCACCGAACGGCCCTTGCGCTCCATCTCGTCGGAAAAGCCGAGCACGGTGGAGACGAAGTCCTCGTCGCGCTCGCGCGCCGAGACGAAGGCGCCGCGGCCCTTGATCTTGTAAATCAGGTTGTTGCGCACCAGGTCGGCCAGCGCCTCGCGCACCACGATGCGCGAGATGCCGAACTGCTCGCCGAGCTCGGCCTCGGACGGCAGCTTGGCGCCCACGGGCAGCACCCCCTGCAGGATCTGCATGCGCAGCGCGTCGCGGAACTGCGCCCACAGCGGCGATTCGGAATTGCGGTCGAGCACGGTCGACATGTCGTGGTTGGAACTGTTCACTTCAGGAGGGGCCCAGCGCCGGGCTGGGCATCAATGATGCATCGAAAGAAGGCGCCTCGTCGTGCGCCGCGGGCGCGACCGTCTGCAGCGGCACGCCGTGGCGCTCGCGCAGCCGGGTCGCGCAGGCGTCGAGCTCGGCGCGCGCGCGCGCCGCGTCCCAGCCCAGTGCCTCGGCCGCGACGCCGGCGATCTCGGCCAGCGCCGCGTCGGTGACCAGCCCGCGGATCGCGAGCAGCGTGCGGCGGATCACGAGGTCGTCGAGGTGCACCACGCCGGTCTCGAGGCACAGCCACGAGAGCTCGGCCACCGAGTAGTCCGGCGCATGCAGCAGCGGCACGTCGCCCGAGGCCGCGAGCCGCTGCGCGAGCGGCAGCGCCTTGGAGCCGTAGCGCGAAAGCAGGCCCTGCGCGCGCGCACGGCCCAGGCCCGAGGCCGCGACCATCCTGTCCACGAAGCGCTGGACCGCCGCCGCGTCGGCCGGCAGGTCGGCGCCGCCGCCGATCGGCAGCAGCTCGGTGGAGGCGGTGCGCGCGCGGCCCAGCAGCTGCAGCACCGCGTTGCTCGCCTCCTCGGCGAGCGAGCGGAAGGTGGTCCACTTGCCGCCGACCAGGTTCACGATCGCGATGTCGCGCGTGGCGTTCGGCGCATCGACGACCACCGAATGGTCGCGCGAGATCTGGCCCGGCTTGTCGGCGTCGGAGCGCGCGAGCGGCCGCACGCCCACGTAGGTGTAGACCACCTGCTCGCGGCCGAAGGCCAGGTTCGGGAACACCTCGCGCAGCACCTCCATCAGGTAGTCGATCTCGGCCGGGTCGGTGGCGATGCGGTCCGGGTCCTCGACCGGGATGTCGGTCGAGCCCACGAGCACGCGGTCGAGGAAGGGGTAGACGATGCACACGCGCCCGTCCAGCGCCTCGAAGTAGGCCATGCGCCCCTCGAGCGCGTCGCGCAGCCGCGGATGGTCGAGCACCAGGTGCGAGCCCTTGGTGCCCATCACGCGCGGGCCGGCGCCGCCGAGCACGGCCGCGCTGCGGTCGAGCCAGGCGCCGGTGGCGTTGACCACGGTGTCGGCGGTCACGCGCACCAGGGCGCCGGTGATCTCGTCGCGCAGCGTGAGGATGTTGCCGGCGCAGCCGGTCACGCGGCAGTGGTTCGAGGCCACGGAGCGCGGCTGGTCGCGGCAGGCGTCGGCGATCAGCTCGAGGATCAGCCACTCGGGGTGGCTGATCCAGGCGTCGAAGAAGGTCGCGGTCCAGCGGATCGCGGCACGGAACAGCCCGCGGTCGGCCTGCGGCACGCGGCCGATGCGGTGGCCCGGCATCACGCGCTGGCGCCGGCCCAGCAGGTCGTACAGGCGCAGCCCGAGCGCCACCACCAGCAGGCCGCGCGTGCGCTGCGGCGGCGTGCGGCCGAGGAACTTGAGCGCGCTGCTCATCAGGCCGCCGAAGAAGTTCGCCAGCGGCACCACGGTCTCGAGCGGCCGCACCAGGTGCGGGGCATTGCGCAGCAGCAGGTTGCGCTCGCGCGTGGCCTCGGCCACGAGCGAGAAGCTGCCGTTCTCGAGGTAGCGCAGGCCGCCGTGGATCATGCGCGAGGGCGCGCTGCTCGCGCCGGCGCCGAAGTCGCCCTTGTCGACGATCAGGCAGTCCACGCGCTGCAGCGAGAGGTCGCGGAACACGCCCACGCCGTTGATGCCGGCGCCGACGATCACGGTGGAGAAATGGCGTCCGTCGAGCGAGGCCGGGCGCACGAAGGGCAGTTGCCAGGCGGTCATCGGGCGCCGCCGTTCGCCAGGTGGGTGAATGCAGGTGACATGCTGTCGATCAGTTGGTTGAAGTCGGCGTTGAAATCCGCGTGCGCGCGCGCCTCGCCGGCGTCGGGCTCGACCGGCTCGCAGGGGGCGAGCAGCGCGCTGGCGGGCGATGCGTCGTCGAGGCCCTGCGACATCGCGGCATAGAGCGCGGCGCCGCGCGCGCCGGTCTCGTCGTCGGCGCAGCGCTCCACCGGACGGCCGAGCAGGCCCGCGAGCAGCCGCACCAGCCGCAGGTCGCCCGCGCCGCCGCCGAGCACGGTCGAGTCGGCCGCCGCGAGGCCCGCGGCCGCGAGCCGTGCCACGTGCCGCGCATGCAGCGCCGCCACCGCGTCGACCACGGCGCGCGCCATGTCGGCGCGCGTGTGGTGGCTCTTGAGCCCCACGAAGCCCGCTGTCACGCCGCCCCCGCCGTTGACGAAGGGCAGGAAGCGCAGGCCGTTGGCGCCCAGCGGCACGGTCATCGCGAGGTCGACCACCGCGCGCGCATCGGGCAGCCCGAGCACGCCCGCGAGCCATGCGATGTTGGCCATCGACGAGGGGCTGTTCTCCATGTAGAGCCGCTCGCGCGCGCGGCCGAAGTTCACGATCGCGGCCACCGCGGGCTTGGGGTCCATCACCGGGCCGACGACCGCGTTCACGCACCAGGTGCCGAAGACCGAGACCGCGCGGCCGCGCCCCTCGGCGCAGATCGCGGTCATCGAGGCCAGCAGGTCGATCGCGCCCATCGCCACCGGGATGCCCGCGGGCAGGCCGCTGCGCGCCGCGGGTCCGGGCAGCAGCCGGCCGATCACGCTGCCGCTGGGCACGATCGGGCCGAAGGCGCCGGGGCCGAGGTCCGCGAGGCCCGAGGCCTCGAACGCGGCGGACGACCAGCCGCCCGTGGCGAGCGACACCAGCCCGGCCGTGCTGGCGTCGCTCGCATCGGTCGCGATCTCGCCGGTCAGCAGCAGGCCGAGGTAGTCCTTCGCGAACAGCAGCCGGTGCAGGTCGCCGCGCTGCACGGCATCGGTACCGAGCAGCTCGGCCGCGATCACCGTGGGCTGACCGGGCCAGGGGCTGCAGCCCACCTCGTCGAACAGCCGCGCACCGCAGCGCGCGGCCAGCACACGGGCGCGGGCGTCGGCGCGCTGGTCGGTCGACGCCACCGCGCGGCCGCCCGCGAGCCCGCCGCGCGCATCGAGCGCATAGAGGCCCGCGCCGTGGCCGGTGCAGGCCATGGCGCGCACCTCGGCCGTGCGCGGGCCGAGCTGGTGGGCGACGTCGCGCAGCACGTGCGCGAGCGCGTCGCCGATGGCCTGCGCGCCCACCTCGCAGCCACCGCCCGCGAGCCGCGCATGCGGCAGCGGCATGCGCGAGAGCGCCACCGCGCGGCCGCTGCCGGCCTCGAGCGCGAGCGCCTTGAGGCTGCTCGAGCCCATGTCGACGCCGATCAATATGTTGGACTTCATGTCATAACAGCTTCGGCGTGTTGCAAAGCACTCGCCAGTAGCGTTTCCCCTAGTTATCTCGGAAGATGCCGCGAGTTTACAGTGCACCTGTCATAACAACATAGATGACAACCCCAAGTCCGAAGGGCGGCCCGAAACGGCCGGCCGCAGGCTCCAGCCAGTCCTTGCGAGGAGACGAAAAAATGAGGCGTAATTTCCTGAAGTCCGCAGCCGCCGCCGGTATCGGCCTGGCCGGCACCCGCGCATTCGCGCAGCAGCAGCCATCCGCGCCCGCCGCCGGCCTGCGCGGCAATCCGAACGACGTCTACGTGATGAACGTGATGGTCTCGGGCGTCGAGTACTGGTTCCCGGTCTACGAGATGATGAAGCAGCTCGGCCGCACGCTCGGCGTGCGCACGCGCTACACCGGCACGCCCGAGTACGACGTGAACAAGCAGCTGGCCTCGTTCGAGCAGGAGCTCGCGCGCAAGCCCGCGGGCATCCTGCTGCATCCGATGAACCCCGATCCGTTCATCGAGCCGATCAACCGCGCGGTGGCGATGGGCATCCCGGTCGTGACCTTCGCGGCCGACTCGCCCAACTCCAAGCGCGCCTCGTTCGTCACCTCCGACAACGACCGCGAAGGCAGCCAGGCGGCCGACGCGCTGGCGGCGGCGCTCGGCGGCAAGGGCGAGTTCGCGGTGCTCGAGAACCCGGGCCAGGACAACCACGACCGCCGCATCGCCGCCTTCATCAACCGCATGAAGGCCAAGGACCCCGGCATGAAGCTGGTGGGCCGCGCCGCGAGCAACCAGGACCCGAGCAAGGCCTACCAGGCGGTGCTGAGCCTGGCGCAGGCCAACCCGAACCTCGGCGCGCTGTTCATGCCCGAGGCCAACTCGGCGCTCGGCGCGGCGCAGGCGAAGATCGAGACCAAGAAGAACATCCGCGTGATGTGCTGCGACGTCAACGCCAAGATCCTCGACATGATCAAGGCCGGCGACGTGTTCGGCGCCATCAACCCGAACCAGGGCATGCAGGGCTACATGGGCATGATGATGCTGTTCCTCGCGAAGAACCCGCAGCTCATCGACCCGATGAACGACGCCAAGCGCAACGGCACCAACCCGATGTCGGTGCCCTTCCTCGACAACGGACTGTCGGTGGTGAGCAAGGCCAACGCCGACGACTTCTACTGGGACAAGTACCTCGCGCGCCGCGGCACCAAGGGAATCGGCGAGTGAGCACCTCGGCCGGACTGCTCGAGCTGCGCGGCATCGCGAAGCGCTTCGGCGCTTCGCGCGCGCTCTCCGGCGTCGACTTCACGCTCGCCGCGGGCGAGATCCATGCGCTGTGCGGCGAGAACGGCGCGGGCAAGTCGACGCTGATGAACATCATCGCCGGCATCCACCGCCCCGACGAGGGCGAGATCCTGCTCGAGGGCAGGAAGGTGGCGATCGACGGCCCGGCGCATGCGATGCGCCTGGGCATCGGCCTGGTGCACCAGGAGATCGCGCTGTGCGCCGACGCCACGGTGGCCGAGAACATCTTCATGGCCGAGACCAACGCCGGGCGCGAGGCGTGGATGAAGTTCGCGAGCCTCAACGAGCGCGCCGCGGCGGTGCTGCGCCGGCTCGGGCAGGACATCGACCCGGCGCTGCCGGTGCGCGAGCTGAGCCTGTCGAACCAGCAGCTGGTGGAAATCGCCAAGGCGCTCACGCTCGACTGCAAGGTGCTGATCCTCGACGAGCCCACGGCCGCGCTGACCGACAACGAGTCGGCCGCGCTGTTCCGCGTGCTGCACGACCTCAAGGCGCAGGGCATCGGCATCATCTACATCAGCCACCGCATGGCCGAGATCTTCACGCACGCCGACCGCGCCACCGTGCTGCGCGACGGGCGCGACGTGCACTGCGGCCCGCTCGCCGAGCTCACGCCCGACGAGCTGGTGCGCCGCATGGTCGGGCGCGACCTCGGCAACTACTACCCGCCCAAGCAGGCCGCGCCGGCCGGGACGCCCGAGCCGGTGCTCGAGGTGGAGGACATCGCTGACGGCGAGCGGGTGCACGGCGTCTCGTTCACGCTCGCGCGCGGCGAGATCCTCGGCATCGCGGGCCTGATGGGTGCGGGCCGCAGCGAGCTGGCCGAGACCGTCTGCGGCCTGCGCCCGGCGCGGCGCGGCCGCGTGCGGCTCAACGGCCGCGCGCTGGCGATCCGCGGCTACAGCGACGCGGTGCGCGAAGGCATCGCCTACCTCAGCGAGGACCGCAAGGCGGCCGGCGTCTTCCTCGACCTGCCGATCGCGCAGAACGTCTCCTCGATGGCGCTCGGGCGCGTGAGCTCGGGCTGGGGCCTCCTGCAGCGCGCGGCCGAGCACCGGCTCGCGCGCGAGCTCGGCGCGCGCCTCAAGCTCAAGTCCGACGGCGTGGCGATCGAGGTCTCGAGCCTCTCGGGCGGCAACCAGCAGAAGGTGGCGATCGCCAAGCTGCTGGCCACCAACCCCGCGGTGCTGCTGATGGACGAGCCCACGCGCGGCGTCGACGTGGGCGCGAAATCGGAAATCCACCACATCCTGCGCGACCTCGCGGACCAGGGCGTGGGCGTGGTCGTGATCTCGTCGGAGCTGCCCGAGATCATCGGCCTGTGCGACCGCGCGCTCGTGATCCGGGACGGCCGCGTGGCGGGCGAGGTGGCAGCCGGCGACATGACCGAGGAGGCGCTGCTGCGGCTGGCCTCCGGACTCTGCGAACAGGAAACAGCATGAACCATTCGGCACAACTCGATGCAGGCCTGCCGCCGCGCCAGGCGGGCGGCCCTCCCCTGAAGCCCGTGCACCGGCTCGCGAGCATGCGCGAGCTGGGGCTGGTGCTCATCATCGCGGCGCTGTGCGTGGCGATGAGCTTCGCCTCGCCCTACTTCCTCACCTGGGACAACATCCGCGCGATGCTGCTGTCGTTCTCGATCGAGGGCATCGTCGTGGTCGGCATGACGATCCTGCTGATCGTCGGCGGCATCGATCTCTCGGTGGGCTCGGTGGTGTGCTTCGCGATGGTGGTCACGGGCAAGCTGTTCCTCATGGGCGTGGACCCGTGGCTCGCGAGCCTGGTGGCGATCGGCCTGAGCGGGCTGATCGGCGCGATGATCGGCGGCTGCGTCACGCGCATCGGGCTCAACCACTTCATCGCCTCGCTCGCGTTCATGGTGATCGTGCGCGGCCTGTGCCTCGCGCTCACGCAGGGCACGCCGCAGTCGCTGTTCTCGCTGCCGGCGTCGTTCAAGTTCATCGGCCAGGGCACGCTCGCCGGCGTGCCCGCGGTGATCCTGATCTTCCTCGTGATCGTGGTGGCGAGCGACTTCGTGCTGCGCCGCTCGACCCTGCTGCGGCGCGTGTTCTACACCGGCAGCAACGAGAAGGCCGCGCTCTACGCGGGTATCCGCACGGGCCGCGTGAAGTTCTGGGTCACGGTGGCCTGCTCGGCCTCGGCCGGCCTCGCGGGCGTGATCTACACCGCGCGCTTCGGCGCCGCCACGCCCACCTTCGGCACCGGCATGGAGCTCAACGTGATCGCCGCGGCCGTGATCGGCGGCGCCAGCCTCAAGGGCGGCTCGGGCACGGTGCTCGGCGCCGTGCTGGGCCTGGCGCTGCTGTCGGTCGTGACCAGCTCGCTGATCCTGCTCGACGTGTCGCCCTACTGGCAGGACGTGATCAAGGGCCTGATCCTGCTCGCGGCCGTCACCATCGACCACCTCATGAATACCCGGAAGACCACGCGATGAGTTCCTCGACGATGAAACAGACCACCCTCGGCCCCTCGGGCATCCGCTCGTCGGCCATCGGCCTGGGCACCTGGGCCATGGGCGGATGGATGTGGGGCGGCGCCGACAACGCGGCCGCGGTGCTCGCGATCCAGGCCTCGCTCGACGCGGGCGTGACGCTGATCGACACCGCGCCGGCCTACGGTCTCGGCCGCTCGGAGACCATCGTGGGCACGGCCCTCAAGGGCCGGCGCCGGGAAGCGGTGATCGCCACCAAGTGCGGCCTCGTGTGGCATACGCAGAAGGGCACGCACTTCTTCGACGAGGACGGCCATCCGGTGCACCGCCACCTGGGCCGCGAATCGATCCTCCACGAATGCGAAGAGAGCCTGCGCCGCCTGCAGACCGACTACATCGACCTCTACATCACGCACTGGCAGGACGCCACCACGCCCGTGGCCGAGACCATGGACGCGCTGCTCACGCTCAAGAAGCAGGGGAAGATCCGCGCCATCGGCGTGAGCAACGTCGATCCCGCGACGCTCGCCGAGTACCTGCGCCACGGCCCCGTCGACGCGGCGCAGGAGCGCTACAGCCTGATCGACCGCGAGATCGAGGCCGCGCTCGCGCCGCTGTGCGCCGAGCACGGCGTCGCGGTGCTCGGCTATTCGTCGCTCGCGCTGGGCCTGCTCGCCGGGCCGATCGATCCCGCGCGCGAATTCACCGGCGACGACCAGCGTGCCACCAACCCGCGCTTCAGCGCGCAGAACCGCGCCCGGCTCAAGGCCTTCTTCGAGACGCTGGAGCCGCTGCGGGCGCAGCTCGGCTGCTCCTTCGGCCAGATGATGATCGCCTGGACGCTCGCGCGCGGCAGCGTCTCGGTGGCGCTGTGCGGCGCGCGCACCAGCCGGCAGGCGGCCGAGAACGCCGCCGCGGGCGCGCTGCAGCTCGAGGGCGACGCGCTCGCGCGCATCGACGCCGCCGCGGCGCACCACCTGCAGGCGCTCGCCTGAGCGCCCGCCCCTTCCGTCCCCCCCCATCCCAGCACAAGGATCTCTTCCGTATGTCGAAGGACAAGACCGCACGCCTGAACCGGCTGCTCCGCAACGGCCGCTGCCTGGACATCGCGCTCGACCACGGCGTGTGCAACGAGCCCACCTTCCTCGACGGGCTCGAGGACATGGCCGCGGTGGTCGACCGCCTCGCCGCCGCGGGCCCCGACGCGATCCAGCTCAACTACGGCCAGTCCGACCTGCTGCAGGACCGGCCCGGGCGCGACAAGCCCGCGCTCGTGATGCGCATCGACATGGGCAACCCCTACAACGCCACGCTGCACCGCGTGATGTGGGCGGTGCTGCAGAACGAGCACGACCCGGTGCTGCCGGCCGTGCAGCGCGATGCCGCCTGCGTGGTGGTGAACCTGTTCATGCTGCCCGGCGAGCCCGACCTGTTCCGCCAGTGCGTGCAGAACATCGCGCGCGTGCGCGCCGACTGCGACCGCTACGGCATGCCGCTGATGATCGAGCCGCTGGTGATGCAGTCGCCCACGCCCGGCAGTCGCTACCAGGTCGACGGCGACGCCGAGAAGATCGTCACGCTGGTGCGCCTCGCGCGCGAGATGGGCGCCGACATCGTGAAGGCCGACCCGACCAGCGACCCGAAGGACTTCCACCGCGTGGTGCAGGCCGCGCGCTGCCCCGTGCTCGTGCGCGGCGGCGGGCGCGAGGACCTGCAGCAGGTGTTCGCGCGCTCGCGCGTGCTGCTCGACCAGGGCGCGGTCGGCATGGTCTACGGACGCAACGTCTACCAGCACGCCGATCCTTCCGCGGTGGTGCGCGCGCTGATGGCCATGATCCACGACGGCGCCAGCGCCGAGGCGGCCTGGGCGCTCTACGAATCGGGCGGCGCGAAGCCGGGCAGATAGCGCAGGCGCGGTCCCCCACAACAACACGTCAGCACGGCAGGCGTTCGACCCGACGCCTGCCGGGGTGCGTCCTGCGCGCGCACCGGAGGAGAGTCGAGGCACGGGTGCCCCTGAGAACACTTCCGACAACCTGGAGGCGACGATGAAGATCCGGTATTTCCTGATGGCGTTACTGCTGCCGCTGGTCACCCTGCTGACCCATGCGGCGATCACCGGGGTCAGTCCGCTGACGACCCTGGGCAACATGGCGACGGCGGTCTCCGAGGCCGTCGCCGATCCGCTCCCGCTGCAGGGGCCGGGCCTCGGCAACCTCACCTACACCTCGGCCGAGCTGTTCAAGCCGGTCTCGATGATCACGCGCGCGTCGGGCGACGTGCCGCCCACCTACCCGGGGCGCAAGGACTACGGCCTCAACGTGGGCATCATGCTCAACGGCTACTTCCTCACCTCGTTCGCGCCCGACAGCGGCCTCGGCCCCGGCGGCTTCCTGCTCTACGACGTGTCGAACCCGCGCGCGATCCAGCTCGTCAAGAAGATCTACGAGCCCGAGGGCCGCACCGCGGAGTTCCGCGAGGCGCATGCCTTCGGCGTCTCGAAGATCGGCGGGCGGCAGTACGTGGTGGTGCCGAGCATCAAGGGCATCGAATTCTGGGACTTCACCGACATCAACAACATCCAGCAGGTGAAGAAGCTCTCGCTGCCCACGGTCAACGGCGGCGACTACGCCAACGTGGCCTGGCAGCTCTGGTGGCAGGCGCCCTACGTCTACGTGGCCTCGGCGAACGACGGCATCTACATCGTGGATGCACGCGATCCGGCCAACGCCGTGCTCGCGAACCGCGGCGCCGGCAAGCCCAACCCGGTGCCCACGGGCGAGCTCGGCGGCTTCCGCGTGGGACCGATCTTCACCATGGGCAACCACATGGTGCTGAGCTCCATGGACAACACCGCGGGCTTCGCGAGCCTCGACATCTCCGACCCGCTGAACCCGAAGGTGCTCGACACCATCGGCAGCAACCCCAACTACTACGCCACCTGCTTCGACGGCCGGCGGCTGCACGCCTCGGCGCGCGGCGGCGGCGCGAAGATGTACAGCTACGACCTCGCCGACCGCGCCAACTTCGTGGCCGAGGACAACCGCCTCGTGATCGACGAGCAGCTGTACTGCGGCATGCAGGACCACTACGTGTTCCAGGGCGCGCAGTTCAAGGTGCACAAGGTCGACGTGAGCAATCCGCTGAACCACGTCGAGATCGGCCGCGGCAGCCTGTTCGCGGAGTCGGACCCCGAGTACTCGCACTCCGACCACGGCCAGGTCGCGCCGATGGGCAACCTGGTGTTCGTCGGCAACGACCACGGCTCGGGCAGCGGCTTCCTGGTGCACTCGGTCGACCCCGACACCGCCAAGCCCGAGGTGGTGCAGGTCTCGCCCACCAACGGCGCCAAGCAGCAGGCGCTGACCTCGCGCATCGGCATCGGCCTGTCCGACAGCATCCGGCCCGAGAGCGTGAACAGCAACACCTTCATCGTGCGCGCGGTCGGCGGCAACACGCTCGCGGGCACCTACAGCGTGCAGCTCGGCATCATCAACTTCCATCCCGAGCAGCCGCTCTCGCCCGGCACCAGCTACGAGGTGTTCCTGCCCGCCAACGGCGTGAAGGACTATGCGGGCAACGCGATCGGCGCCGACTTCAAGTCGGTGTTCCACACCGGCAACGCGACCGACATCAACCTGCAGCACTACTGGACGCTCGCGGGCAACCTCTCGGACCAGATCGCCGCCAACAACGGCACGCCCGCCACCGGCGACGCCTTCGAGAGCATCGGCCTGAGCTTCGCGAACCGCACCGCGGGCGTGCCGCTCAAGAACGACGGCGTCGCGACCGTGCTCGGCGGCACCGCGTCGCTGAGCTTCTACATGAAGACCACGCAGGCCGGCGCGGGCAACCCGTGGACCGCGCCCGGCATCTTCGGGCGCGATCAGGCCTCGGGCGCGGACGATGTGTTCTGGGGCTGGCTCGACAGCGGCGGCCGCATCAACCTCTCGGTCGGCAACGCCGCCACCAACAACCCGGGCACGCGCTCGACCGCAGCGGTGAACGACGGCAACTGGCACCACGTGGTGATGACGCGCGACGCCGCCTCGGGCGCGCAGGCCGTCTACGTCGACGGGGTCAAGACCAGCTCCACCGGCCTTACCGGCAACAAGGGCCTGTCGAACAAGTTCCAGGTCATGGGCCAGATCCAGGGCAACGCGGACCTGTTCCGCGGCACGCTCGCGGAGGTGCGCGTCTACAGCCGCGTGCTGAGCGACGCCGAGGTCGCGGCGCTGCGCGCGCAGGCCATCATCGGCGACCCGGGGATCGGCGGCGGACCGAAGATCGTCAACGGCCAGCTGGTCTTCAACCCGGCCACGCTCGGCAGCAGCGGCGCGCAGTTCCGCTGGAACTTCGGCGACGGCACGCAAACCGCGTTCTCGAACCAGCCCGGCTACACCTACACCTACACGCGGCCGGGCCACTACACGGTGACGCTGACGGTGCGCGACGCGAGCGGACGCGAGACCTTCTACACCTACAACGTGACGGTGATCATGCCGCTCACCGCGACGCCGCCCACGCACACGACCAACATCACGGGCGATGCGAACGCGGTCTACACCGTCAACCCCGACAGCGGCACCGTCGCGGCGATCGACGCGCAGAGCCTCGCCAAGCGCTGGGAGGTCCGCGTGGGCGACGAGCCCAAGACGCTGGCGCTCGGCCCCGACGGCCGCGTCTGGGTCGCGGTGCAGGGCGAGGACAAGCTGGTCGCGCTCAACGCCGCCGACGGCAGCCTCTCGGCCACCGTGCCGCTCGCCTACGGCAGCGGCCCCTACGGCGTGGTCTTCACGCCCGACGGCAGCCGCGGCCTGCTCACGCTCGAGAGCAAGTCGGCGCTCATGAGCTTCGACCCGGCCAGCGGCGGCGCCACCGGCAGCATCGCGCTCGACGGCGCGCTGCGCGGCATCGCGGTCAGCGGCGACTCGCAGCTCGCCTACGTGACGCGCTTCAAGTCGAAGATGACCGGCGGCCAGCTGCACAAGGTCAACCTGCAGACCTTCACGGCGATGAACACCATCGCGCTGCCGGTCGACACCACCACGGTGGACACCGAGAGCCGGGCGCGCGGCGTCGCCAACTACCTGAGCCAGGTCGTGATCTCGCCCGACGGACGGCGCGCCGTGCTGCCCTCGAAGAAGGACAACATCGTGCGCGGCCGCTTCCGCGACGGCAACGACCTCGTGCACGACCAGACCGTGCGCTCGATCCTCTCGCAGGTCGACCTGCAGACGGCGGCCGAGGTGTTCGACGAGCAGATCGACTTCGACGACCGCGCGCCGGCGCGCGCCGCGCTGTTCTCGCCGCCGGGCGACCTGCTGTTCGTGGCGCAGATGGAGGGCAACCGGGTCGCGATCGTCGATCCCTACAGCCGCTCGGTGCGCGGCGAGATCAACGCGAGCAGCGCCCCGCACGGCCTGTACCTCGACGCGGCGCGCAAGCGGCTTTACGTCAACAACTTCCTCGCGCGCTCGGTCTCGGTGCACGACGTGGCCTCGGTGCTCGCCTCCGAGACGGCGGCGGCGATCTTCCTGCAGAACGTGCAGACGGTGGCGCAGGAGCCGATGGCGGCCGCGGCGCTGCGCGGCAAGCAGGTGTTCTACAACGCCTCGGACCGGCGCATGAGCAAGGACAACTACATCTCGTGCGCGAGCTGCCATGCCGACGGCGGCGACGACGGCATGGTGTGGGACTTCACGCAGCGCGGCGAGGGCCTGCGGCGCACCATCAGCCTGCAGGGCCGGCGCGGCCTCGGCCACGGCCGGCTGCACTGGACCGCCAACTTCGACGAGGTGCAGGACTTCGAGAACGACATCCGCAACGAGTTCGGCGGCACCGGCTTCCTGAGCAACGCCGACTTCGCGGCCACGGCCGATCCGCTCGGCGCGCCCAAGGCCGGGAAGAACGCGCAGCTCGACGACATGGCGGCCTACCTGAGCTCGCTCAACAAGTACATGCGCAGTCCCGCGCGCACCAGCGACGGCAACCTCAGCGTGGAGGCGGCGCGCGGCCAGACGGTGTTCAACACCGCGCAGTGCGCCACCTGCCACACGGGCGGCACCTTGCGCGACGGCCAGCGGCACGACGTGGGCACGATCCAGCTCTCGTCGGGCAAGGGCAGCAACCAGCCGCTCGCGGGGCTGGGCTTCGACACGCCGACGCTCTCGGGCAGCTGGAGCACCACCGCCTTCTTCCACAACGGCCAGGCGGCCTCGCTGCAGGCCGTGCTCGAGAGCGGCCACGGCAACGCCTCGAGCCTGCCCGCGTCGGACGTGGTCGCGCTGCGCGAGTACGTGCGCTCGCTCGACACCGCGCCCGCGGTCGTCACGCGGATCCGCTCGGACCACAGCAACCTCTGCGTCAACATCAAGGGCGCGGCGACCACCAGCGGCACGACCGCGGTGCAGTGGCCCTGCGGCACCGCGGGCAACGAGCGCTTCACCGTGACCAGCAGCGGCGGCTACGTGCAGTTCGTGGCCGAGCACAGCGGCCTGTGCCTGGCGCAGAACGGCACCGCGACCACCAACGCGGCCGTGGTCCAGCTGGCCTGCACGGCCGGCACCACCACGCAGTGGACGCTGGTGGGCTCGACGATCCGCAACCGCGCCTCGGGCTCCTGCCTCGACGTGCCGAACAGCTCGACCACGCAGGACACGGCGCTGATCACCTGGACCTGCAACGGCGGCAACAACCAGAACTGGACGCAGCTCCCGTAGCCGCCCGCGACGCGCGCGCCCGCCGCGCTTCGCCACCGACGACCGGCCGCTCCCGCGGCCGGTTTTTTCTTGTGCGCATGACCTCCCACGTCATGGATCGCATCCACCGCCTGCGGGACGATCACGGCATCGATTCAAAACCCGAAGGAGAAAACACCATGACCGGCTTCAACATCCTCCCGCTCGCCGTCGCGCTCCTGATCGGCATCGCCGCGCTCGGCTCGTGCATCGGCATCGCGCTGGTGGGCCAGAAGTTCCTCGAGGGCACGGCGCGGCAGCCCGAGATGGTCGACCTGATGCAGACCAAGTTCTTCCTGATCGCGGGCGTGACCGACGGCGCCTTCATCATCGCGACCGGCATCGGCCTGTGGTTCGCGACCGCGAGCCCCTTCGGCTGAGGCCGGCGTCAGACCGAGCGCGTGATGCCGCCGTCCACGCGCAGGTTCTGCCCCGTGATGTAGCCCGCGCCGTCCGAGGCCAGGAAGCCGATGGTGGCCGCGATCTCGGCCGTGCGGCCGTAGCGGCCCATCGGGATGCGCTCGCGGAACACTTCCTTCTCGGGCAGGCTGTCGATGAAGCCCGGCAGCACGTTGTTCATGCGCACGTTGTGCTTCGCGTACTGGTCGGCGAACAGCTTCGTGAAGGCCGCGAGGCCGGCGCGGAACACGCCCGAGGTCGGAAACACCGGGTCGGGCTCGAAGGCCGCGAAGGTCGAGATGTTGATGATCGCGCCGCCGCCCTGCGCCACCATGTGCGGCGCGACGAGCCGGCTCGGACGCACGGCGCTCAGCAGGTAGACGTCCATGCCGCGGTGCCAGTCCTCGTCGCTGATCTCGAGGATCGGCGCGCGCGGGCCGTGGCCGGCGCTGTTGACCAGCACGTCGATGCGGCCCCATTCGGCCATCACGCGGTCGACCAGCGTCGCGAGGTCGTCGTTCGACTGGTTCGAGCCGGTCACGCCGATGCCGCCGAGCGCGGTCGCGAGCGCCTCGCCCTTGCCCGACGACGACAGGATGGCGACGCGGAAACCGTCCTCGGCGAGCTTGCGCGCCGCGGCGGCGCCCATGCCGCTGCCGCCGGCGGTGACGATGGCGACCTTGTGCTTGTGTTCAGAAGACATCGGGGAAATCCTTGGTTCGTGCGAAAGGAAGAAACCCCGCATTCAACCAAAGACGCCGGGCCGCCGCCAGGCGGCGCAACTTTCAGGCCGAGGGGAGCGTGGCCTGCATCGAGGCGCGGCGGTTGAAGGCCTCGAACCACTTGGCGCTGTTCGGCGCGGCGGCGCGCCAGTCCACCTCGGGGAAGCGGAAGTCCATGTAGCCCAGCGCGCAGCCGAAGGCGATGGTGCCGATGTCGACGCGGTCGCCGAAGGCCGCGGCCTGCCCTTCGAGCCATTCGAGGCCGGTGCGCACCTTCGAGAGCTGGCCCTCGGTCCAGTCGGCCCAGCGGAATTCCTGCGGGCGCAGCACGTTCTCGTAGCGCGCGAGCAGCGCCGCGGCCGTCATGCCGTCGGCCAGCGAGAGCTCGGTCAGCCGCGCCCAGCGCGCCGCGCCCGTGGCGGGAAACAGCGCCCCGCCCTGCCGGTCGTTGAGGTACTCGCAGATCACGCGGCTGTCGTAGAGCACCTGGCCGTCGTCGCAGACGAAGGTCGGCACCTGGCCGAGCGGGTTCTTCGGGATGATGGTGGCGTCGCGCTTCACCGGGCCGGCCGCGCTCGGCAGCTTCTCGATGCGCTCGGCGATGCCGAGCTCGTGGGCCACGACCATGCACTTGCGCACGAACGGGGAAGCGGGGGAAAAGAATATCTGCATGGAATGGAACCTTGTGTCCGGGGTGTTCAGGGATTGTCGCGGCCATGGGCCAGGTGCATGCCGGCGGCCCAGCCGAAGACCAGCGCCGGGCCGAGCGTGATGCCGGGCGCAGGATACTCCCCGCCCATCACCGAATGCATGTCGTTGCCGGCGACGTAGAGGCCCGCGATCGGCGCGCCACGCGCATCGAGCACGCGCGCGTGGCCGTCCGCACGCACGCCGAGCGCGGTGCCGATGTCGCCGGGATAGACCTTGACCGCGTAGAACGGCGCCTTCGCGACCGGCGCGACGCAGGGGTTGGGCTGGTGCTCGGGGTCGCCGAGGTAGCGGTTGTAGGCCGTGCCGCCCTTGCCGAAGGCCGGGTCCTCGCCGCGCGCGGCCGGCGGGTTGAAGGCCGCGACCGTGCGCGCGAGCCCGGCCGGGTCCACGCCAGCCTGCCGCGCGAGGCCTTCGAGGGTGGCGTCGCGCAGCAGGTAGCCGGCGCGCACGAGGTGCTCGCGCGGACGCCCGCCCGGCAGCGCGAGGCCCAGGCCCCACTTCTCGATGAAATCGCTGTCGCACACCAGCAGCGCCGGGATGGCCCCGCCTTCGCCGTTCGCGCGGTACATGCCGCGCACGAACTCGTGGTACGAGGTCGATTCGTTCACGAAGCGGTGGCCGCGCGCGTCGACCGCGATCAGGCCCGGCTTGGCGCGGTCCCACACCAGATGCGGATAGCGCAGCAGGCTGCCGTCGGGCCGCTGCAGGATCGAGACCGGCGCCCACAGCGCCGGGCCCGCATGGCCGCTGCCGAGCACGCCGCCGGCCTGCCGCGCCATCGCGATGCCTTCGCCGACGTTGGCCTCGGGCGACATCGAATAGGGCCCGGTCGGCGCGGGATAGTGTTCGGCGCGCATCTGTGCGTTCCACGGGAAGCCGCCGGTCGCGACCACCACGCCGCGCCGCGCGCGCAGCAGCAGATCGCGGCCCTCGCGCCGCACGCGCACGCCCGTGACCGCGCCGTCGGCATCCTGCGCCAGCGCGAGCGCGGGCGTGTCGAGCCAGAACGGGATGCCCTGCCGGAGCACACTGTGGAAGAGCCGCGCCGCGAGCGCGTTGCCGAGCAGCAGCCGCGTGCCGCGATGGTGGCCCGCGAGGCGATCGGCGAGATAGCGCAGCACCAGCCTCGTGCCGTGCTTCCACGACGCGAAGGAGCGCGTGACCGCGAGCAGGTGCTTCACGTCGGTCATGTTGACCATCATGCCGCCGAGCACGCAGAACTCCGGCAGCGGGTCGCGCAGCGTCCTGAAGTGGCGGCCGAGCCGCCGGCCGTCGAACTCGACCGGGTCGAGCGAGCGGCCGCCCATCGCGGCGCCCTCGCGGTCCGGATGGTAGTCGGGCGAGTAGGTGCGCGCGGCGAGCTGCACGTCGGTGCGTTCGCGCAGGTAGCGCAGCGCGCGCGGGCCGGCCTCGAGAAAGGCGCGGCGCAGCGCCTCGTCACCGGCGGCGCCCACCGTCTGCGCCAGGTAGGTCCAGGCCGCCTCGGGCGTATCGGGATGGCCCGCCGCCTCGGCCTGGTCGTTGAGCGGCACCCAGACCGCGCCGCCCGAGATCGCCGTCGAGCCGCCGATGCGGCCGGTCTTCTCGATCACCAGCACGTCGAGGCCCTCGAGCTTCGCGGTCAGCGCGGCCGCGAGGCCGCCCGCGCCGCTGCCGACCACGACCACGTCCCAGTCGGTCTTCTCTTGCAGCTGCGCCATCAGGCCCCCGATCCGCCCAGCGACTTGCCGCCGTCGACGAACAGCACCTGGCCGGTGACGAAGCCGGTCGCGGGCGAGGCGAAGAAGGCCACGGCATGCGCCACGTCCTCGGGCCGGCCGGCCGCGCCGGTCGGCTGCAGCGCGAGCTGCGCGGCGCGCCGCTCGGGCGTGAGCGCGCGCAGCAGCGGCGTGTCGATCAGGCCCGGCGCGATCGCGTTGACCAGGATGCCGCGCGGCGCGAGCTCCATCGCGCTCGCGCGCGTGTAGCCCACGAGCGCGGCCTTCGAGGCCACGTAATGCGGATGGTTCTTCGCGCCCAGGTAGGCGCGCGAGGCGATGTTGACGATGCGCGCGCCGTCCCGCATCCTGCGCGCGGCTTCCTGCGTGAGCGTGGCGACCGCGAGAAGATTGACCTCGTACATGCGCCGGAAGTCGGCCGAGCTCACATCCATGAAGCCGCGCTCGTCGAAGATGCCCGCGTTGTTGACCAGCGCATCGAGCGGCGGCAGCGACTGCACCATCGCACGCACCGCGGCCTCGTCGGTCAGGTCGATCGTGCGGCATTCGACGTCGAGGCCCGCCGCGCGCAATCCCTGCGTCTCGCGCGCCGCGAGCGCGCCGTCGCGGTCGGCCATCACCACGCGCCAGCCGTCGCGCGCCATGCGCTCGACGATCGCGCGGCCCATGCCGCTCGCGCCACCGGTCACGAGGACCAACGGCTTGCTGTCTTCACTGCTGTTGTTCATCGTCGTTCCGCAGAATGGGCGCGTTCAGGCCGCGAGATAGCCGCCGTCGACCGGCAGCACCACGCCGTTGACATAGCTCGCCATCGACGACGCGAGGAAGACCACCGGCCCGGCGATCTCGTCGGCCTCGCCATGCCGCTTGGTGAGCACGCGGCTCAGGTACCAGTCGGTGCCGTGTTCGGTCTCGCGCTGGCCGGCCGTCATGTCGGTGACCATGAGGCCGGGCGCCACTGCATTGACGCGCACGCCGTACGGCGCGAGGTCGCGCGCGAGCACCTGCGTGAGCGAGCGCACGCCGCCCTTGGCGACCACGTAGCCGGCCGAGGAGATGCCCGCGCCGAAGGCCACGATCGACGACAGGTTGACGATGCTGCCGTGCGTGCGCTTGAGCGCGGGCACGAAGGCCTGCGTCACGTTGAACACGCCCTGCAGGTTGACCGCGAGCACGCGGTCCCAGGCCTCGCGCGCGCCGGGCTCGTCGAACTTCGAGCGCGCGGAGATGCCGGCGTTGTTGACGAGCACGTCGATGTCGCCGTGCGCCGCCCCGATGCGCGCGGCGAGCGCATCGACCGCGGCGGCGTCGCTGACGTCGGCGACCTCGGCGTCCGCGCGGCCGCCGGCCCCGCGGATCGAGGCGGCCACGCGCTCCGCCGCATCGCGCTCGCGGTCAACCACCAGCACGTGCGCGCCCTCGGCCGCCATGCGGCGCGCGATCGCCTCGCCGAGACCGCGCGCGGCGCCGGTCACGAGGGAACGCTTGTCCTTCAGGAGCATGGGAGAAGTCCTTCTTGCTTGTCGTGGATGCGGCGTGCTCACACGCCGAGGTAGGCGCGGCGCACGGCCTCGTCGCCGGCCAGCCGCGCGGCCGGGCCGTGCAGCGAGATCTCGCCGTTCTCGAGGATGTAGCCGTAGCTCGATACCGCGAGCGCGAGCTGCACGTTCTGCTCGACCAGCAGGATCGTGATCTTCTGTTCGCGATGCAGACGCTCGATGATCCCGAACATCTGCTCCACGAGCAGCGGCGACAGCCCCATCGAGGGTTCGTCGAACAGCATCACGCGCGGGCGCGCCATCACCGCACGGCCGATCGCGAGCATCTGCTGCTCGCCGCCCGAGAGCGTGGCCGCCATCTGGCCCTGGCGCTCCGCGAGGCGCGGAAACATCGCATAGACCGCATCGAGGTCGCTGCGGATGCCCGCGCGGTCGCGCCGCAGGTAGGCGCCGAGCTCGAGGTTCTCGCGCACGCTCATGTCGCGGAACACCTGCCGGCCTTCGGGCACCTGGACGATGCCGCGCTGGACCAGTGCGTCGGAGCCGAGCCGGTCGATGCGCTCGCCCGCGAGGCGCACCTCGCCCTCGGTGCATCCTACGATGTTCGAGATGCAGTTGAGCGTGGTGGTCTTGCCCGCCCCGTTGCTACCGAGCAGCGCCACGATCGCGCCCTCGGGCACGTCGACCGACACGTTGCTGAGCGCCTGGATGCGCCCGTAGGCGGCCGAGATCGCCTTGAGCGACAGCAATGCCTCAGCCATGGGCCACCTCCTTCGCGCTGCCCTTGCCGAGGTAGGCCTCGATCACGCGCGCGTCGCTGCCGATCTGCGCGGGCGTGCCCTCGGCGATCTTCTCGCCGAAGGCCATGACGGTGATCCGGTCCGAGATCGACATCACGAGCTGCATCACGTGCTCGACCAGCAGCACCGTGATGCCGTCGCGCGCCACCAGCTCCTTGAGCAGCCGGTCCAGGCTCTCGATCTCGCGGTTGCGAAGCCCCGCCGCGGGCTCGTCCAGCAGCAGCAGGCGCGGCCGGATCGCGAGCGCGCGCGCGAGCTCGAGCAGCTTCTGGCGGCCGAAGTCGAGATCGCGTGCGTTCTGGTGGCGCTCGTCGGCCAGCCCCACGCGCTCGAGCAGGTGCAGCGCGAAGTCCTCGGTCTCGCGGTCGGCGCGCCGCAGCAGCCGCCCCAGCGTGCCGGCCTCGCGCGCATGGGTGCCGAGCAGCACGTTCTCGAGCACCGAGAGCTCGGCGAAGAGCTCGAGGTTCTGGAACGTGCGCGCAATGCCGAACGACGCCATGCGGTGCGGCGCCACCTTCGTGAGCTCGCGCCCCTCGAAGACCACGGTGCCGCTCGTGGGCGTGTAGAAGCGCGAGATGCAGTTGAAGGTGGTCGACTTGCCGGCGCCGTTGGGCCCGATCAGCGCGTGGATGCGGCCCTGCTCGACCTGGAACGACAGGCCGTTGACAGCCTTGAGGCCGCCGAACACCACGCTGATGTCGCGCACGTCGAGGAAGGCGGTCATGCCCGGGCTCCCTTCGCCGTGCGCGTCCCGGCCAGCGAGGCCAGGCCCCTGGGCAGGAACATCATGAAGAGCATGAGGATGCCGCCGTAGATGATCTCCTGGTACGAGGGCGCCTGCCGCAGCAGCTCCGAGACCAGGCCTAACACGATGGCGCCCACCACCGCGCCGCGCACCGAGCCGAGGCCGCCGACCACGACCATCGTGAGCACCAGGATGGTGGTTTGGAAGCCCAGGCTCTCGGGATGGATGAACGAGGTGAAGAGCGTGTACATGCCGCCGGCCACGCCCGCGAAGGCGGCCGAGAGAACGAAGGCCGTGACCTTGGCCGCGCGCGTGTTCACGCCCATCGCCATCGCCGCCACGTCGCTTTCGCGCACCGCGCGGAACGCCGAGCCGAGCCGCGAGCGCGACAGCGCCACCGTGAGCCAGAGCATCAGCGCCGCGATCGCGACCACGAAGGGATAGGCCTGCAGGTCGTTCAGGAGCCGCAGGCCGCCGAGCGCGGCCGGCTTCATCTGCAGTCCGTTGGAGCCGTTGGTGACCGACTCCCAGTTGAGGAACACCCATTGCATCGCCTCGCCGAAGGCGAAGGTGGCGAGCGCGAGGTAGATGTCGCGCATGCGCAGCGCCAGCAGGCCGATGACCCAGCCCAGCGCCGCCGCGAGCAGCGCACCCGCGAGGATCGACACGACGAAGGGCGGCTGCCACTGGTTGTTGATCAGCCCGGCGGTGTAGATGCCGATGCCGAAGAAGGCCGCGTGCGAGAGCGCGAACTGGCCGGTCTCGCCGATCACGAGGTGCATGCCGAGTGCGAGCACGGTGAACACCATCAGCAGGTTGACCACGTAGAGCACGTAGCCGGTGGCGGCGAAGGGCAGCACCAGGAGCAGCGCGGCCAGACCGAGCAGCAGCGCGCGGTCGCGCCACGCAGGGGAAGCGGCGCCCATCGTCATACCTTCTTCACCTGCGGCCGGCCGCCGAACAGGCCCTGCGGCCGCACCAGCAGCACCACCATGATCGCGACGAAGGGCGCGACCACGATCGCGTTCGACGAGATGAACAGGCCCACGAGGTTCTCGACGATGCCGATCACGAAGCCGCCGACCACGGCGCCCGGCAGGCTCGTGAAACCGCCGACGATCGCCGCCGCATAGGCCAGGATCGCGATGTGGCCGATGTCGGGCGTGATCAGGATCTTGGGCGTGATCAGGAGCGCCGAGATCGCCGACAGCACGCCGGTCAGGGCCCAGATCTGCATGCGGATCGAACCGAGCTTCACGCCCACGATCTGCGCGCCGCGCGGGTTCATGCCGACCGCGCGCATCGCCTGGCCGGTGCGCGTGCGCGTGAACATCAGGTACAGCAGCACCATCACCGCCACCGCGGTGCCGAAGATCGCGAGGTCGAGCTGCGTGAGCGAGGCCTGCCCGATGGTGACCGGGTCCTGCGGCACCAGCGAAGGCAGCGAGCGCGGCGTGTCGCCGAGCCCGGTCTTGCGCACCAGGCCCTTGAGCAGGTAGGCGAAGCCCAGCGTCGCGATCACGAGCTGCACGCCGACGCCGCGCGAGGCGGTCACGCGCTGCATCACCACGCGCTGGAACAGCGCCGCGAGCAGCGCGGTCACGGCGATGCTCGCGAGCACCGCGCCCCAGTAGGGCCAGCCCCAGACCACGAGCGGGAACAGCGCCACGTAGCCGCCGGCCATGAAGATCTCGCCCTGCGAGAAGTTCGGCACGTCGGTGGTCTTGAAGACCATCACGATCGCCACCGCGAGCAGCGCGTAGACGCTGCCGGTCACGATGCCGGACAGCACGCCCTGCTGCACGAACAGCCAGATGTCGGAAAGGCTCATGGGCGGCTCAGGGCTTGTACTTCCACACGCTCTTGTAGCTGCCCGGCACCAGCGTCATGCTGGCGCTGTCGAACTTGATGTAGATCGCGGCCTCCTGCGCCGCGCGGTCGTCGGGGCCGAACTCGATCGGCCCGGCCATCACGCCCGAATCGAACTTCATGGTCGAGAGCGCGGCGAGCACCTTCTCGCGCGTCGGGTTCGGGCCCGCGGCCTTGAGCGCGTTGACCACCGCCATCGCCGAGGGGATGCCGTAGGGCATGTAGGTCTGGGGATGGCCGGGCTTCGCGGCCAGGTCGGGGTACGCGGCCTTGTACATGTCGTACACCCACTTGAGCTTGGGACCGCCGGGCACGTCGGCCAGCACTTCCTGGATGTAGACGTTCCTGAAGGCTTCCTTGTTGCCGACGTTCTCCACCAGCTGCTTGAGGTCGGCGGTGGAATTGACGGCCAGCACGATCGGCTTGTTGAAGCCGAGCTCGAAGGCGCGCTTGACGATCAGGCTCACGGGGCGCGCATAGGTGGTGAGCAGCAGCACGTCGGGATTGGCCGCCTTGATCTTGAGCATCGGCGCGGTCACGTCGGTGATGTTCGGGTTGACCGACTGCACCTGCAGGTCGACGCCGCCGAGCGCCTTGGCCTGGGCCTGCGCCGATTCGAGGTTCCAGCCGCCGTAGGCGTCGTCGTGGTTGATGTAGCCGATCTTCTTCGCCTTCAGGTGCTCGCTCGCGAACTGCACCATCGAGCCGCCGACCGCATGCTGCGAGATCGAGAAGGCGCCGTAGATGTACTTCGAGGGCGGATACAGCGCACCGTCGCCGGAGGCGTTGAGCATGACGAGCGGGATCTTCGCGCGCTCCACGTACTCGCGCGCGCCGACCACGGCGGCCGAGCAGGAGCCGCCGTTGAGCAGGAACACCTGGTCCTGCTCGGTGAGCTTCTTCACCGCGGCCAGCAGGTCGTTGGCATTGCAGCGGTCGTCCTCCACCACGAGCTCGATCCTGCGGCCGTTCACGCCGCCTTCCTTGTTGACCTTGTCGTAGTACATCTTCGCGGCGTTGATGACGTCGAAGCCGTAGTTCATCGACGCGCCCGACATCGGCGAGAACATGCCGATCCGGATGGTCTTGTCGCTCAGGCCGGGCTCGGCCTGCGCCAGCGCGGCGGCGGGCGCGAGCGTGCACAGCGCGGCGCCCAGCGCCAGCGCGGAAATCAGGGCGTTCTTTTTCATGGGCTGTCTCCGTTGGAAGGAAAGGGTGCGGATGCGGCGCTGCGCTACTGCATGCGGTAGCCGCCGTTCACGTCGATCACGTTGCCGGTGATGTAGGCCGCCTGCTCCGAGACCAGGTAGTCGACCGCGCCCGCCACGTCGTCCACCGTGCCGATGCGCCCAAGCGGGATGTTGGCGGCCGCCGCGTCGAGCGCGCCGCTGCTCTTGACGGTACCGCGCAGCATGTCGGTGTCGATCAGGCCCGGCGCGACCGCGTTGACGGTCACGCCCAGGTGCGCCGACTCGCGCGCCATGGCCTTGGTCAGGCCCAGCACCGCCGCCTTCGCGCCGATGTAGGTGGCGCTCGAGCGGTAGCCGCCGAGCTGCGCGGCCACCGAGCCGAAGGTGACGATGCGCCCCTGCGGCACCGGCTTCGCCTCGCGCCGGCGCAGGTAGGCGCGGCCGCAGAGGAACACGCCGCGCGCGTTGACCGCGAAGGTGCGCTCCCAGTCGGCGAGCGTGGTGTCCTTGATCGGCGAGCGTTCGCCGCCGGGCATCAGCAGCAGGCCGGCCACGCAGACCAGCGCCGCGACCGGGCCGATCCCGGCCTCGATGTCGTCGAAGGCGGCTTCGACGGCGGCCTCGTCGCTCACGTCGAAGCGGCGGAAGTGATGGCCCGCGCCGAGCGAATGCGCGACGGTGCGCGCGTTGTCCCCGTCGATGTCGGCCACGACGACGCGAAAGCCGCTGGCCGCGAGCCGCCGGCACACGGCCTCGCCGATGCCGCGGCCGCCGCCGGTCACGAGGGCCAGCCGGCCGTGCGCTTGTGCATGATGTTCCGCCATGGATGCAAGGTCTCCGATGGCCGCTCGTCCGGCGGCCTGAATTGGGGTAGAGGCCGCATTGTGTATACATGATCGAGCTGACGAGACCTCGTTTTCCCTAATATTGCGAACTATTGCGTCGATTTGCCGGCATCATGTATACCTGACATGGACACACTTTCCCAACAAGTCACCGACACCCTGCGCACCTGGATCCTTCACGGACGGCTCACGCCGGGCACGCGCGTGGAGGAGGTGCCGGTCGCCGCGAGCCTGAAGGTGTCGCGCACGCCGGTGCGCGCGGCGCTCGCGGCGCTCGCGATGGAGGGGCTGATCGACCACCAGCCGAAGAAGGGCTACCTGGTGCGCGCGTTCGCGCTCGAGGACATCCTCGCGGCCTACGAGGTGCGCTCCGTGCTCGAGGGCCTGGCCTGCCGGCGCGTCGCGTCGCTGGGCGTGGACGAAGCCGGCGCCGCGCTGCTGCGCGAGTGCCTGCGCGTGGGCGACGAGATCCTCGCCAAGGGAGCGCTGCTGCCGGAGGACCTCGCGCCCTACCAGCAGATGAACGTCACGCTGCACAACGCGCTGATGCAGGGGGCGCGCAACCCGTGGGTGCTGCGCTTCGGCGCCCAGGCGCAGGCGGTGCCCTTCGCCTCGGACCGGATCATGCTGTGGCACGACCACGGCGTGATCCTGCGCTCGCACGACGACCACCACCGGATCGTGCAGGCCGTGATCGACGGCGACGCCGCCCGGGCCGAGCAGCTGATGCGCGAGCACGTGTACTACGCGGGCATCCTGCTGCGCGACAACTACCAGCGACTGCTCGACCAGCGCAGCCGCGAGGGCAGCGCGTCGCCGCTCATCGGGCAGGCGCCGCCGGCTTCCTGACGCGCAGCATGCCCTCCTGCGCGGCCGAGGCGACGAGCCGCCCGTCGCGCGTGTAGAGGCTGCCGCGGCACAGGCCGCGCGCGCCGCCGGCGCTGGGCGAATCGATCACGTAGAGCAGCCAGTCGTCCATGCGGAAATCGCGGTGGAACCACATCGCGTGGTCCAGGCTCGCGGGCCGCACCTGCCCGCTCATGAAGCTCAGGCCGTGCGGCAGCATCGCGGCGCGCAGCAGGCCGTGGTCGGAGGCGTAGGCGAGCAGCGCGCGGTGCACCATCGGGTCGTCGGGCAGCGGCGCGATCGCGCGCATCCAGATCGCGCTCTGCGCGGCGACCGGCCGCACCTGCGGCGCGATCAGGTCCTCGGGATCGACGCGGCGGTACTCGATGCCGTGCGGCTGGGTGGCCTTGGCGCGCCAGGGCTCGGGCAGGCGGTCGCCGAGCGCGATGCGCTGCGCGAGCTCGCTCGCGAGGCCTTCGGGGCCCTGGACCGCGGGCATCGCGAACTGGTGCTCGACGCCCTCGTCGACGGTCTGGAACGAGGCCGACATCTCGAAGATGATGCGCTCCTGCTGCCGCGCCACCACATGCCGCGTGGTGAAGCTGCGGCCGTCGCGCACGCGGTCCACGCTGTACTCGATCGGCGCATGCTCGCCCGGCAGCAGGAAGTACGCGTGCATCGAATGCACCGGCCGCTCGGCGCCCACCGTGAGGCTCGCGGCCATGAGCGACTGCCCGAGCACCTGGCCGCCGAAGACGGCGGGCGTGCCGATGTCCTCGCTCTGCGCGCGGAAGCGGTCGCCGCCGAGCGGCTCGAGCCGCATGAGCGTGACGAGTTCGTTGACGAGGCGGGCGGCGGTGGCGAGGTCGGGGGTCATCGGAAGCGGCTCGGAACACGAAGCCGCAAACGATAGCAAACATGCGCGGCGGGCGCTGTCGCGAAGGAAGCGCCCGCGCGCGCCGGGCCGGGCTCAGCGGTCGAGGTCCGCCCCGTCCGCGGCGAGCTTCTCCTGCAGCGCCGGCACGTCGACGTCGGCGAAGCGCGCGCTGCCGAGCGACGCCGCCGCGGTGCCCGCGGCCTGGCCCATGACGAAGCAGCCGCCGCTCGCGCGCGCGGCCGACTGGCCCTCGTGCGTCATCGCGGCGCAGCGTCCCGCCACCAGCAGGTTGCCGACGGTGCGCGGCACCAGCATGCGCCACGGCAGCTGGTTATAGGTGCGATTCTCGTCGCGCGGGAAGGCCCACTGGATGCGGCCGTCGGCATGCATCTCCATCGGCCAGGCGTTGATGCCGATGCTGTCGTCGAACCGCGCCGACGACAGGATGTCCTCGCCGGTGAGCGCATAGAGGCCCTGGATGCGGCGCGTCTCGCGGATGCCGACCTGCGGCGCGATCTCGACGATGGCCGAGCCGGCGAAGCCCGGCACCTCGGCCTTCATGAACCTGAAGTACTCGGCGATCTGGCGCCGGCCCTCGAGCTCGCCCTCGGTGAGCTCGCGCGCGTCGACGCCGTTCATCGCGCGGCCCGCGGCATTGCGGATCTGCGTGACGTTGGCGCGCCACTCGCGCGGATCGATGTTGGGCCGCAGGATCGCGCCTTCGCGCGGGAAGCGGTAGACGCCGGGCTTGCGCTGCTGCACGTCGGCCATCAGGTCGTTGATGGCCTTGAACTCGCCCACGGCCGCGAGCGCGGGCGCGGCGTCGACCTGGCCGACGCGGAACATCGTGGTCGGGAACAGGCCGCTGCCGTGGCCGTCGCCGACCTCGAAGGGCACGCCCGCGAAGGCCGCGACGTCGGCGTCGCCGCTGGCGTCGACGAAGGCGTTGGCGCGGATCGCCTGGCGGCCCGACTTGGTCTCGACCACCAGCGCCGCGATGCGGTCGCCGTCGCGCACCACGGCCGCGGCCCAGGCATGGAACAGCAGCTTCACGCCCGCATCGAGCAGCAGCTGGTCGGCCGCGATCTTGTAGGCCGAGGTGTCGTAGGAGCGCACGCGGATGCGGCCCTGCATGCCGTCCTGCGGCTTGTTGAGGCCGCCGAGCGCGTCGATGCGCGCGAGCAGGTCGTCGGCCACGCCGCGCACCAGCAGCGTCATCTCGCCGTCGCGCCTGCCGTACAGGCCCGCGAAGTTGGTCACGCCGCCCGCGGTGCCCATGCCGCCGAGGAAGCCGTAGCGCTCGACCAGCAGCGTGTTCGCGCCGCGGCGCGCGGCGCTGACCGCGGCCGCGATGCCCGCGGGCCCGCCGCCGACCACCACCACGTCGTACTCACCGAAGACCGGCAGCGTGCGCGCCGGCTCCTGCAGGGTCTGCGCCGCGCTCACTGCAGTTTGATCCCGCGGGTCGAGATGATGCGCGTCATGATCGCGGCCTCTTCCTTCACGCGCAGGCGCATGCCGTCGGGCGAGGTGCCCACGGCCTGCCAGCCCTGCTCGAACAGCTTGCGGCGCACGTCGGGCTGCTTCATGATGGTTTCGAGCTCGCGGCTGATGCGCGCCTGCGCGACCTTCGAGAGGTTCGCGGGGCCGAGCAGCGCGACCCAGACCTCGAGCGCGAAGTCGCGCACGCCGGCCTCGGCGAGCGGCGGCACCTCGGGCACCAGCGCGCTGCGGCCGCCCGTGAGGCCGATGGCCTTGAGCTTGCCCGCGCGCACCTGCGGCATCGCCACGCCGGGCGGGATCAGGCCCATCTGCACCTGCTCGCCGAGCATCGCGGTCACGACCTGCGGATTGCCCTGGTAGGGCACGTGCTCGGGGTTGAAGCCGGGCACGCGGCTCTTGAGCAGTTCCATGCCGAGGTGGCCGACCGAGCCCACGCCGACCGAGCCGTAGTTCCACTTGTCGCCGGCCTTGCGCGCGGCCTCGAAGAAGGCGGCGCCCGAGGGCAGGTTGGCGGGCGCCACCAGCACCAGCGGCGCGGTCGCGATCAGCGAGAGGTAGGTGAAGTCCTTCTGCGGGTCGTAGGGCAGCTTCGGATACAGCATCTTCGACGAGGTGAGATTGCCGTTGATCACGATGCCGATCGTGTGGTCGTCGGTGGCCTTGGCCACCTGGTCGGCCGCGATGTTGCCCGAGGCCCCCGCCTTGTTGTCCACCACCACCGGCTGGCCCAGCGCCTTCGACAGCGGCTCGGCGATGGTGCGCGCGGCGATGTCGGGCGTGGAGCCGCCCGGGAAGCCCACGAGCAGTCGGATGGGCCGGGTCGGCCAGGCGTCGTTCTGCGCGCTGGCCGTGGTCGGCAGCACGGCGGCGGCCGCCAGGCCGCAGGCGATCAGGAGGGCTCTCTTGGTGGCTTGCATGAAAGGAAAGTGCAGGTGTGAAAAAACGTAATGATGACAGCTACTCGAGGCTGATGTTGCCCCGGCGCACCAGCTCGCCGTAGACCCTGGACTTGGCCTGGGCGTTGCGCTCGATCTCCTCGGGCGACCAGGCGAGCGGCTCGAAGGCGAAGGTGTCGAAGCGCGCGCGGATCTCGGGATCGGCGATCACCTTGGCCACGTCGGCGTTGATCTTCGCCTTCACGGCGGCCGGCACGCCCTTGGGCGCGAGCAGCGAGACGAAGGAGTTGACTTCGAGCGAGGCCGGGCCGCCGGCCTCGGCCATGGTGGGCACGTCGGGCATCTGCGGGATGCGCTTCGGCGCCGCGACCGCGATGTAGCGCAGCTTGCCGGCCTTGTAGATGCCCTGGCTCGAGGGAATGCTCGCGAAGGCCCACGGCACCTCGCCGGTGCCCACGTTCGCGTAGAGCTGCGACACCTCGCGGTACGGCGCATGGCGCATGCGGATGCCCGTGAGCGCCTCGAGCTGCTGCGCGCCCAGGTGGCCGGGGCTTCCGACGCCCCAGGAGCCGTAGACGATCGCGTCGGGCTCGGCCTTGGCCGAGGCGATCAGGTCGCCCATGGTCTTCCACTTCGAGTCGGTCGCCACCGCCACGAAGAAGGGGGTGCGGAACAGCGAGGCCACGGGATCGAAGTGCTGCAGCGTGACGAAGTTGCGCGACTTGTAGAGGTGCGGCAGCGCGGCCACGTGCTCGCTGTCGAGCTGCAGCAGCGTGTAGCCGTCGGGCGCGGCGCGGCGCGCCTGGTCGATCGCGATGAAGCCCCCGCCGCCGGGCTTGTTGTCGACCACCACGCGCTGGTTCCACAGCCGCGCGAGCTTGTCGGAGACCAGCCGCAGCACCGCGTCGGGGCCGCTGCCGGCCGCGAACGGCGTGACCAGGGTCACGGGCTTGCTCGGGAAGTCGCTGCCCGGCGCGCCCTGCGCGAAGGCGGCGCCGGCCGCGGCCAGCGAGGTCAGGGCGAGAACGCCGGTCAGCAGTGCGCGCGGGAAGTTCATGGTCTTTGTCTCCAGTGGGCTTTGCGCCTCGAGGGTTCTGTGGTGGAAGGGAAATTGTGCAGGCCTCAGGCGGCCACGGCCGCGGTGCCGGCCGATGCCGCGGGGCGCAGCGCCTCGGGCGCCTCGTCGAGGCACTGCTCGGGCCGCCAGGCATAGAGCCATTCGACCGCATCGTAGAAGCGTTCGGGCGTGCGGCCCACCCAGAGGCTGTTGCGCACCAGCCGCTCCACGCCCTTGGCGTGGTAGAGGCGGCCCATCTCGCGCACCGACAGCACCACGCGCGCGGTGCGCGCGATGCGCGCGGCTTCGTAGAGCTTGAAGGCGGCGGGCATGTCGAAGCCGCTGGCCTTCACGGCCGCGCCGAGCGTGACCGCGTCCTCGAGCGCCATGCAGGCGCCCTGCGCGAGGTACTGCATCATCGGATGCGCGGCGTCGCCGAGCAGCGTGGCCGGGCCCTCGCTCCAGCGTTCGACCGGATCGCGGTCGGCCGTGCTCCAGCGGCGCCACGAGGTCGGCCGGTCGAGCAGCTGGCGCGGGCGCGCGTGCACGCCCTCGAAGTACGACAGCACCTCTTCCTTGCTGCCGTCGGACACGCCCCACTCCTCCCGCTCGCGGCTGTGGAAGGTGACGACCAGGTTGTACTGCTCGCCGTGGCGCAGCGGATAGTGCACCAGGTGGCAGTTGGGCCCGGCCCAGACCACGGGGGCGTTCCAGCGCAGGTCGGCCGGCATGTCGGCCACCGGCACCACGGCGCGGTAGACCACGTGGCCCGAGACGCGCGGCTGGTCGCCCACGATCTGCGCGCGCACCACCGACTTCACGCCGTCGCAGCCGACGATCGCGTCGGCCTCGAAGCGCCGGCCGTCGCGCGTGACGGCGCTGACCGCCTGCGCGCCGATCTCCACCGCCTCGACCTGCGCCGAGGTGTGGAAGCGGATCAGCGGATGGCGCTTCACGGCCTCGTGGATCGCGCCGTGCAGGTCGGCCCGGTGGCTCACCGCATAGGGATTGCGAAAGCGCGCGCGGAAGGCCTCGCCCACGGGCACGGAGGCCACCTCGCCGCAGTCGACGGCGTCCATCATCACGAGCCGGTCGGTGAAGACCGAGCCGCGGCGCACCGCCTCGCCCACGCCGAGGGCGTCGAGCGCCGCGAAGGCATTGGGGCCGAGCTGCAGGCCGGCGCCGATCTCGCCGATGGCGGCGCTCTGCTCGAGCAGGTCGATGGACACGCCGAGCCGCGCGAGCGCGAGCGCGGCGGCCATGCCGCCGATGCCGCCGCCGACCAGCAGCACGGTGGGAGGGTTCTTCGAGGGGGCCATGGGTGCTCAGTCGATGCGCACGGTCAGCGAAGGCAGGCGGTCGATGCGCACCGTGATCGTCTGGCCGGGCTTCACCGCACCCACGCCCTCGGGCGTGCCGGTGAAGATCAGGTCGCCGGGCTGCAGCGTGAAGAGCGTCGACAGGTTGGCGATGACTTCGTTCACCGACCAGATCAGGTGCGTGATGTCGCTCTTCTGGCGCACCTCGCCGTCGACCTCGAGCACGATCGCGCCTTCGTTGATCTCGCCCACGTCGGCGAGCGCGCGCATCGGCGCGATCGGCGCCGAGAAGTCGAAGGCCTTGCCGATCTCCCACGGGCGGCCCTGCTCGCGCATCTTCATCTGCAGGTCGCGGCGCGTCATGTCGAGGCCGACCGCATAGCCATGGATGTGGCGCGCGGCCTGCTCGACCGGGATGTCGCGGCCGGCCTTGCCGATGGCCACGACGAGCTCGGCCTCGTAGTGGTAGTTGCTCGTGAGCGGCGGATAGGGAATGGCGCCCGTCGCGCCTTCGGCCACCGGCACCACCGACGCATCGTCGTTGGGCTTGCAGAAGAAGAAGGGCGGCTCGCGGTCGGGGTCGAAGCCCATCTCGCGCGCATGGGCCGCGTAGTTGCGGCCCACGCAGTAGACGCGGCGCACCGGGAACTGCTGCGCGGTGCCCACGATGGGCAGGCCGACGATCGAAGGAGGCGTGAAGACGAAGGACATGGAGGCTCCTGCCGCATGCGGCGGCACTGGTCTGGATGGCGGAAGTGCGAGGAAGAAAAAAAGAAAGGCGGAAAGCTCAGGCGTCGTCGAGGAAGGCTTCGCGCAGCACGCCCATGGCCTGCTGCACCGGGCGGTCGGAGAAGCTGAACAGCACCACGTCCTCGCCGGGCGCCGAAAGCCGCAGCGGCGCCCACGAGGGCACGACGAAGGTGTCGCGCGGCGCGAAGTCGAAGCGCTGGCCCGCGATCTCGGCGCTGCCGCGGCCCTCGACCACGCTGTAGATGGTGCCGTCGGTGGCGCGGTGGGTCCGGCCCGCGAAGCCCCTGGGCAGCAGCTGCAGCTGGGTGCCGATGGTGGGCATCGGCGCGCCGCCGGTCAGCGGATTGATGTAGCGCAGCTTGTGGCCCAGCCAGGCGTCGGGCGCCTCCTGCTTCTGCAGCAGGGCCAGCGCCTCGCGGCTGCGTGCGTAGGGGTAGTTGAAGATCGGCGAGGTGGGCGAGACATGGTCGTGCCGCACCGGCACCATGTTGTGGCCGAAGCGCGCGAGGCTGTTGCCCTCGGGGCGCGCGACGTGCTGCACCTTGGCGTCGTCGTTCTCGGCGAAGCCGGCATCGAAGAAGCGCAGCATCGGGATGTCGAGCCCGTCGAGCCAGACCACCGGCTCCACGCTGCCGCCCACGCCCTCGTTGCCGTGGTCGTGCCAGGCCCACGACGGCGTGATGATGAAGTCGCCCGGGTACATGGTGGTGCGTTCGCCGCCCACGGTGGTGTAGGCGCCCTTGCCGTCGACGATGAAGCGCAGCGCCGACTGCACGTGGCGGTGCGAAGGCGCGACCTCGCCCGGCATGATCAGCTGCAGCCCGGCATAGATCGACTGCGTGATCGACGAATTGCCCAGCAGCGCCGGGTTCTCGAGCACGAGCACGCGGCGCACCGCCTCCTCGGCGGTGATCAGCGCGGCCGATTCCATCAGCAGCGGGCGGATCTCCTCGTAGCGCCAGAGCGCCGGCACGCAGGGGCTCGCGGGCTCGCGCGGCACCAGCGCATGCAGCGACTCCCACAGCGGCGAGAGGTGCAGCGGGCGGATGCGCTCGTAGTAGTCGCGGCGCTCGGCCGCATGGGCGGGGGCCGGCGCGGCCGGCTGGCGGGCAGTGGGGTTCATGGCGTCGTCCGGCCTCGGGCGCCGGTGTCTCCTGGGGATCGCCGATCTTCCACCGGTACTACTATTGGCGCAACGGGGCCCAAGTGATAGGCCCGATCGCGTTTTTCGATAGTGGTACTGCCCAAAGGAGTGTTTCGCCATGGCCCAGCTCGATCTCGAATGGCTGCTGGTGTTCGACGAGGTCTACAAGACGGCCAACGTCTCGAGCGCGGCCGAGCGGCTCGGCATCTCGCAGTCGGCCGCCAGCACCGCGCTCGCGCGGCTGCGCGCGCACTTCGGCGACCGGCTCTTCGTTCGCACCTCGCGCGGCATGGAGCCGACGCCCTACGCGCGGCAGATCCAGCCGCTGGTGCTCGACATCCTCGACCGGCTCAACCGCGCCAAGGGCGGGCGCGCGAGCTTCGAGCCGGCGACCGCGCAGCGCAGCTTCCGCATCTGCATGACCGACATCAGCGAGGTGGTGCTGCTGCCCGGGCTGCTCGACCACCTGCGGCGCGCGGCGCCCGGCGTGCGCATCGAGACCGAGATCATCTCGACCGACAGCGCGCGCCGGCTCGAGGACGGCGCGGTCGACCTCGCCGTGGGCTTCATGCCGCAGCTCGACGCGGGCTTCTACCAGCAGACGCTGTTCATGCAGAACTTCGTCTGCCTCGCGGCGCGCGACCATCCGCGCATCGGCGCGCGCCTCACGCGCAGGCGCTTCGAGGCCGAGGCGCATGCGGTGGTGGCCTCCTCGGGCACGGGCCACGCGATCGTCGACAAGACCATCGCGCGGCTGGGCCTGCGGCGCCATGTGGTGGCGAGCCTCTCGAGCTTCCTGAGCGTGGCGCGCATCGTGGCCCACACCGAGCTGATCGTGATCGTGCCCAGCATCCTCGGCAAGGTGCTCGCGACCCAAGAGCCGGTGAAGCTGCTCGAGCCCCCGTTCGAGCTGCCGGCCTATGCGGTCAAGCAGCACTGGCACGAGCGCTTCCATGCCGACGCCGGCAACGCCTGGCTGCGGCGCACGCTCGCCGAGCTGTTCGGCAGCGGCTCGGCGTGAGCCTGGGGCCGACCGGCGGCCGTGCCGGGCGCGCCCGGCGCTCGCATAATCGCGCTCCCACGTTCTTAACAATTGCAAAGGCAGACCATGTCTTCCATCACCCTCCGGTTCCTGGCCGAGCCCAGCACCGTCAATTTCGGCGGCAAGGTCCACGGCGGCACGGTCATGAAGTGGATCGACGAGGCCGGCTATGCCTGCGCGACGAGCTGGGCCAAGCGCTACTGCGTGACCGCCTTCATCGGCAGCATCCGCTTCCACCACCCGATCATGATCGGCGACCTGGTCGAGGTCGAGGCGCGGCTGGCCTACACCGGCAAGACCAGCATGAACATCTCGGTCGAGGTGCGCAGCGGCGACATGAAGGGCGGCTCGATGGACAAGACCACCGAATGCCTGATCGTGTTCGTCTCGGTCGACTCGCACGGCCGGCCGCTGCCGGTGCAGCCCTACGTGCCGCAGACGCCGGGCGAGATGGCGCTGGCCGAACGCGCCAAGGCGCACCTCGACGCGAGCCGCGCCGCGGGCCAGTAGAGGCGAAGCCCTAATCCGCCGCGCGGCCAGCGGCTAGAGTACGGCGATCGTTTGCTTTCTCAAGGGAACTCTCCATGGCCACCAAGGACGACGAACAGGCCGGCAGCAACGCCGACCGCATCAAGGACTCCGCGCAGCAGATCTGGCTCGCGGGACTCGGGGCCTTCGCCAAGATGCAGCAGGAAGGCAGTAAGGCCTTCGAGGCGCTGGTGAAGGACGGCGCCGGCATGCAGAAGAAGACGCAGCAGGCCGCCGAGGAGACGCTGGCGCAGGCGCAGGCGCGCATGGCCGGCTTTGCGAGCGAGTTCGGCACCAAGGCCGCGGGCCAGTGGGGCAAGCTCGAGAACATCTTCGAGGAGCGCGTGGGACGCGCGCTCGAGAAGCTCGGCTATCCCTCGCCCGCCGAACACGCGGCGCTGCAGGCGCGGGTGGAGGCGCTCGAGGCCGAGCTGCAGCGCAGCCGCAAGGCCGCTGGCCGCAAGACCGCCGGCCGCAGCGCCGCGCCGGCCGCGGCGGGCGCGGCCCCAAAGACCCTGCGGC
>CBHTTS010000010.1:0-39801 GCA_966095775.1 uncultured Variovorax sp.
TGAAGGGCCGCACGATGTACGTGGTGCCCTTCAGCATGGGCCCGCTGGGCTCGCCCATCGCCCACATCGGCATCGAGCTGTCCGACAGCCCCTATGTGGCGGTCAACATGCGCATCATGACCCGCATGGGCAAGGCCGTGTACGACGTGCTCGGCGCCGACGGCGAGTTCGTGCCCTGCGTGCACACCGTGGGCGCGCCGCTCGAGCCGGGCCAGAAGGACGTGACTTGGCCCTGCAACAAGACCAAGTACATCGTGCACTACCCCGAGACGCGCGAGATCTGGAGCTACGGCTCGGGCTACGGCGGCAACGCGCTGCTGGGCAAGAAGTGCTTCGCGCTGCGCATCGCCTCGACCATGGGCCGCGACGAAGGCTGGCTCGCCGAGCACATGCTGATCCTGGGCGTGACCTCGCCCGAGGGCAAGAAGTACCACGTGGCGGCCGCCTTCCCCTCGGCCTGCGGCAAGACCAACTTCTCGATGCTCGTGCCGCCGGCCGGCTTCGAGGGCTGGAAGGTCACGACCATCGGCGACGACATCGCCTGGATCAAGCCCGGCAAGGATGGCCGCATGTACGCGATCAACCCCGAGGCCGGCTACTTCGGCGTGGCCCCGGGCACCAACCTCAAGACCAACCCGAACTGCCTCAAGAGCCTGGACCGCGACGTGATCTTCACCAACGTGGCGCTGACCGACGACGGCGACGTCTGGTGGGAAGGCCTCGAGGACGACGTGCCCGGCAAGAAGCTGCCCGAGCACCTGATCGACTGGCAGGGCAAGGACTGGACCCCCGCGATCGCCAAGGAGACCGGCGCCAAGGCCGCGCACCCGAACTCGCGCTTCACGGTCGCCGCCACCAACAACCCCGCGCTCGACCCGGCCTGGGACGATCCGGCCGGCGTGCCGATCGACGCCTTCATCTTCGGCGGCCGCCGCTCGACCACGGTGCCGCTGGTGACCGAGGGCCGCAACTGGACCGAAGGCGTCTACATGGCCGCCACCATGGGCTCGGAGACGACCGCGGCCATCGTCGGCCAGGTCGGCGTGGTGCGCCGCGACCCGTTCGCGATGCTGGCGTTCATGGGCTACAACATGAGCGACTACTTCCAGCACTGGCTCGACCTGGGCAAGAAGCTCGAGGCCTCGGGCGCCAAGCAGCCGCGCATCTTCACGACCAACTGGTTCCGCAAGGGCCCGGACGGCAAGTTCGTCTGGCCCGGCTATGGCGAGAACATGCGCGTGCTCAAGTGGATGATCGACCGCATCGAGGGCAAGGCCGAGGGCGTGGACCATGTGTTCGGCGTGAGCCCGCGCTACGAGGAGCTCAACTGGACGGGCCTGGACTTCAGCGCCGAGCAGTTCAAGAGCGTCACGAGCATCGACAAGGCCGCCTGGGAAGCCGAGCTCAAGCTGCATGCCGAGCTGTTCGAGCAGCTCAAGCACCACCTGCCGAAGGAACTGCCCGAGACGCGCGCCGCCATCGAGCAGCGCCTGGCCGCCTGAGGCCCTGGAGCGCCAACGAAAAAAGCCGCCCGGAAGGGCGGCTTTTTCATGGGGCGTCGCGGATCAGTAGTAGCGCGAGCTGTTCATACGGCGCATGGCTTCGTAGATCGTCGGCATGCGGGCTTCCTGCGAGCGCTCGGCCATGCGGGCCAGGGCGTCGACCTTGGCGACCGTGGCGGCCGGGACCTTGCCCAGCGATTCCTCGCGCCAGGTGGCGGCCTGCAGCTCCTGCATGATGCGCGGGTCGTTCTTCGCGGTCTCGAGGAAGCGGGCGTCGGCGTGGGCCGCGGCACGGCGCTGGGCGGCGGCGTTCCAGGCGGCGGCCACGCGGCCGAAGGCCGTGCGCAGCGAACCGGCGTAGAGCGCGACACCGGCGAAGACGGCCGCCGACAGCACGGCCCAGGCCGCGAGCAGCGCACCTTCGTCCCAGTGCGAGACGAGGTTGTCGGCCACCACCGCCGCCGCCGCGAGCACGGCGACGATCAGCAGGGCGATCAGGGGACGTGCGCCGTTGGCGCCGGCGCGGGCGGCCCGGATGCGGGCGATCACCGCCTCGGCGCGCTCGACGCCGGGGTGGACGGTGGGTTGGTCAACGTGAACGAAGCTGGTCATGATGCATCCCTCCATGGGACAAGTGGCGGTTGCCGATGCCCAGATATTAGGGTTTGCCCTAGTGTTTTGCCACTTTATCTTTCTGATGTTTATCATTCACAACGCTGATGGACGTCAATTTCCGTACCCTCGACCTGAACCTGCTGCGCGTCTTCGACGAGGTGATGGCGGAGCGCAACCTCACGCGCGCCGCGCGCAACCTCTCGATCACGCAGCCGGCCGTGAGCAACGCCCTGCGCCGGCTGCGCGAAGTGCTCGGCGACGAGCTCGTGAGCCGCTCGGGCGCGGGCGTCGAGCCCACGCCGCGCGCGCTCGCGCTCTGGCCCACGGTGCGCGACGCGCTGCGGCAGCTGCAGCACACGCTCGCGCCCGGCGAGTTCGATGCCGCCTCGGCCGACACCACCTTCCTGCTCGCCATGGCCGACGCCACCGCGGCCGAGCTGATCCCGGGGCTCGTGAAGATCGTCGAGAAGGAGGCGCCCGCGGTCTCGCTGCGGGTGCTGCCGCTGACCACGCGCGACCCGCGGCGCATGCTCGAGCAGGAGGAGGTCGACATGGCGGTGGGCTACTTCCCCGCCGTGATCGCGAGCCTCGCGGCGCGCGGCCAGTCGGGCGCGGGGGTGGCGTTCGAGACCCAGCGGCTCTATTTGGGCCAGTACGTCTGCGTGATGCGGCGCGGACATCCGCTCGCCGAGGCCCCGCTCACGCTCGACGACTACTGCGCCGCGCGCCACCTGCTCGTGAGCTTCTCGGGGCGCCCCTACGGCTTCATCGACCAGACGCTGGGCGCGCTCGGGCGCGAGCGGCACATCGTGGTGACGGTGAACCAGTTCTTCACGGCCGGGCGCGTGGTCGCGAACTCCGACCTGCTGACCGTGCTGCCGCGCCACTTCGTGACCGTGACCGGCATCGAGGACCAGCTGGTGCTGCGCGAGCTGCCCTTCGACCAGCCGATGGTGCACGTCGATGCGATCTGGCACCGCCGCGCGCAGCACGGGCATGCGCACGAGTGGCTGCGCACCGCGCTGCTGCGGTCCGCCGCGGCCGCGTTCGCCGATCCGGCGCTGGGCCGCAAGGCCGCGGCCTAGGCGCTCAGCGGACGACGCTGAGCCAGGTGCTGGCGGCGACGCGCAGTTCCTGCGCTTGGCGGGCGTCGAGGCCGGCGCGGCTGTCGGCGCTCTCCATCAGCACCGCGGCGTGGCTGGCCGGCAGGCTGTCGGCCGGGGTCGGACGGAAGAAACGGGCCACTTGGGCGAGAAGGCTGAACATGATGGTTGCGCTGCTTTTGGCGGCGCGGAGTGGTTGATGGCTCAAGAATAAGGGTTATCCCTAGTATTGAAACCCCCTGCTTCATGCGTTTCGTGCATGGGCTGATTCCTCTAGACTGGCTTTCCCTGCACCGCCGCGCGCCCGATGAAGCTGCAACTGCTCTCCGACCTGCACCTGGAGTCCCACCCGCATTTCCATGCCGAGCCGGTCCCGGGCGCCGACATGCTGGTGCTGGCGGGCGACATCGGCTCCTACCAGCAGGGCTCGCGGCTCGCGGACGACGACTTCGGCCTCGGGCGCTTCTCGCCGCGCCGCGGCTGGCCCGTGCCCGTGGTCTACGTGCCCGGGAACCACGAGTACGACAACACCGATTTCGACCAGACCCATGCGCGGCTGCGCGCGCTCTGCGACGCGCTCGACATCCGCTGGCTCGAGCGCGAGACCGCGGTGATCGACGGCATCCGCTTCGTGGGTACCACGCTCTGGGCCGACTTCGACGCGCTCGTGGACCCGGCCGTCGACGGCCTCGCCGATGCGCTCAGGAAGCGCGGCAAGGCGATGCGCGCGGCCGACTTCTACCTCGAGAAGGCCGCCACGGTGCGCGACGGCCGCCCCTTCATGGCCGCCGAGCTGCGCGCGCAGGGGCTCGAATGCCAGGCCTGGCTCGAGCAGGCGCTGGCCGAACCCTTCGACGGCACGACGGTGGTCATCACGCACTTCGCGCCCAGCCTCGCGAGCGCCGATCCGCGCTACGGCCTCACGCCCGGCACGGCGGGCTTCTGCAATGCGCTCGACCCCTTGCTGGCCCGCGCGCAGCTCTGGCTGCATGGCCATCTGCACTGCCCCTTCGACTACGTGAAGAACGGCTGCCGCGTGGTCGCCAATCCGCTCGGCTACAAGGGCAAGGGCGAGCAGGAAGGCTTCCGCCCCCGTCTGCTGATCGACGTCCCGAAATGAAGCGCCCTCCGAAGCGCCTGCGGCGCCATCGCCGATCGAGAGAAGGGACGCATCGGTGCTGAACGGCTTGTGGCTGGGCTTCTTCGGCATCGCGATGCTGGCGGCGCTCGGCCGCTGGCTCGTGGGCGGCGACCCGGCGGTGTTCGCGGCGATCGTCGAGAGCCTGTTCGCGATGGCGCGGCTCGCGGTCGAGGTGATGGTGCTGCTGTTCGGCACGCTCACGCTCTGGCTCGGCTTCCTGCGCATCGCCGAGGCCGCGGGGCTGGTGGGCTGGCTCGCGCGGCTGCTCGGGCCGCTGTTCCGGCGCCTGATGCCGGGCGTGCCCGCGGGCCATCCGGCGCTGGGCCTGATCACGATGAACTTCGCGGCCAACGCGCTCGGGCTCGACAACGCGGCCACGCCGATCGGGCTCAAGGCGATGCGCGAGCTGCAGCGGCTCAACCCCGACCCGGTCACGGCGACCAACGCGCAGATCCTGTTCCTGGTGCTCAACGCCTCCTCGCTGACGCTGCTGCCGGTGACCATCTTCATGTACCGCGCGCAGCAGGGCGCGGCCGATCCGACCATGGTGTTCCTGCCGATCCTGCTCGCCACCAGCGCCTCGACGCTCGCGGGCCTGCTCGCGGTGGCGGCGGCGCAGCGGCTGCGGCTGTGGGACCCGGTGGTGCTGGCCTACCTGGTGCCGGGCGCGCTGCTGCTCGGCGGCTTCATGGCGATGCTCGGCGGCCTGTCGGCGGCGGCGATCGCCTCGCTGTCCTCGCTGCTGGGCAACCTCACGCTGTTCGGCGTGATCGTGGCCTTCCTGCTCGTGGGCGCGCTGCGCCGCGTCCGGGTCTACGAATGCTTCATCGAAGGCGCGAAGGACGGCTTCGAGATCGCGAAGAACCTGCTGCCCTACCTGGTCGCGATGCTTTGCGCGGTGGGCGTGCTGCGCGCTTCGGGCGCGCTCGACTTCGCGCTCGGCGGCCTGCGCTGGCTGGTGGACATGGGCGGCTGGGACTCGCGCTTCGTCGACGCGATGCCCACCGCCCTGGTCAAGCCCTTCTCGGGCAGCGCGGCGCGCGCGATGCTGATCGAGACCATGAAGACCCAGGGCGTCGACAGCTTCCCCGCGCTCGTGGCCGCCACCATCCAGGGCAGCACCGAAACCACCTTCTACGTGCTGGCGGTGTACTTCGGCGCGGTCGGCATCCAGCGCGCGCGGCATGCGGTGGCCTGCGCGCTCGCGGCCGAGGCCGCGGGCGTGGCGGCGGCGGTCGCGGTCTGCTACTGGTTCTTCGGCTGAGGCCTCAGCGCGACACGCGCCCGGCCGCCGACACGGCCGAACGGATCGCCCGCGTGGCCGCATGGCGCAGGTCGGCCGGCAGGTCGGGCCGGTGGCACAGCGCGTAGCCGAGACTGGGCGCGTCGCCCGCGAGCGGCACGAACCGGACGTCGGGCCGCGCGATGCAGCGCAGCGACTCCACCACCAGGCCGATGCCGCGTCCCGCCGCGACGAGCCCCAGCAGCGAGATCGACGAGGTCGCGCTCTGCGCGATCTGCACCGCGAGGCCCGCGCGCGAGAAGTACCCGACGAGGCGGTCGAAGGCCATCGGTCCGACGTCGCGCCGCACGCCGATCAGCGGCGCCTGCGCCAGCTCCGCGGCCGACAGGCTCGGCGCGCCCGCGAGCGGATGCGCCGCGGGCACCGCCGCCACGAAGCGCTCGCGCGCCACCTCGGACACCACGAGATCATCGCGCGACGAGGGCGGATGCACGATCGCCAGGTCGAGCCGCCGATGCGCCACCGCTTCCTCGAGCGCGTCCGAGAGTCCCTCGGTCAGGGCCAGCGCGGTGTCGGGATGCAGCGCCGAGAGCGCGCGCAGCGCATCCGGCACGAACGAGAGCGCCGAGATCGGCGTGAGGCCGATCTCCAGCCGGTCGAAGGCGCCACGGCCGATGGCCCGCGCGGCCTCCGCCGTCTCGGCGGCGCGACCGAGCAGCTGCTTCGCATGCGGCAGCAGGCGGGCACCGCTGTCGGTCAGGCGCACCCCGCGCGCCTGCCGGTCGAACAGCGGATAGCCCAGCGCCTCCTCGAGGCGCTGGATGCGCACGCTCAGCGCCGGCTGCGACATGCCCAGCAGCGACGCGGCGCGCCGGATGTTGCCGATCTCCGCGAGCGTGACGAAGGCCCGCCATTGCTTGAGTTCCAACACGCGCTTCCTTCAGGTATTCGAAAAAGCGATGGCTTGCCAAAGCCGCGAATGCCTAGGCTAGCAGCCATGAACTTCCTCCCGCATCCCCTCACCCTCGCGGCCGGGGTCATGGCCGGCGCGTTCGCGCTGCCTGTCGCCGCCGACGCCGGGACCGACCTGCTCGCGCGGATCGACGCCAGGGTCGTCGCCGTGCTCTCCGACGGCGACTTCCGCGCCAGCACCTACCGCGACAACCGCCTCGCGCCGCCGCTGCCCGAGCGGCGCGACCTGCTGACCCTGCTCATGCCCGGGCGGCCGGCCGCGCGGGCCGAGGTCGTGGTGTCGAACTCGGTCACCTCGCCGCCCGAGGCGATGGTGCTCTCGCCCGACGGCCGCTTCGCCTACGTGGTGGAGCGGCTCGGCCCGCGCACGCCCGGCGCCGCGACGACGCGCGACCTCGCGCCCGGCCGGCGCATCACCGCCATCGACCTCCGCGACCCGGCCCGCCCCCGGACCTCGGCCACCGTCGAGGCGGCGCCGATGCCCGAATCGGTGCGCGTGAGCCCCGACGGCCGCTTCCTCGCGGTCACGGCCAACAGCCCCGAGCATGCGCTCGTGCAGCTCGTCCCCACGAACGACGGCCGGCTCGGCGCGCCCCTGAGCTTCAGGCTCGACGAGCTCGGCGCCGCGCGCACCGAAGGCCAGCCGCGCGGCGGCCTCACGGTCACGATGGCGGACTGGCATCCGTCGGGGCGCTACCTGTCCGTCCACCTGAACACGCGCAACCAGGTGCTCTTCCTCGCGCTCGGCGAAGCAGGCGACGGCACGCCCACGCTCGCGCCCTGGGGGCCGCCGGTGGACGTGGGGCGCGATCCCTTCGTCGGCCGCTTCACGCCGGACGGCGGGCACTACGTCTCGGCCGACTGGGGCCGCGACTTCGCCGCGACCGACGTGGAAGGCCGGCTGCCGAGGGCGCCTTCCACGCTGACGCTGGTCCGGCTCGCCGCGCGCGAAAGCACCGGCGCATCGGCGCGGCATGCGGTGGTGGCGCGCGTGGAGAGCGACCGCTCGTCCGAAGGCCTGGCCGTGAGCCGCGACGGCCGCAGCATCGCGACCGTCAACATGCGCGAGACCGCGCTCGCGCCCGATTCGCCACGCCACACGCGGCAGGCCTCGGTCAGCTACTTCCGCTTCGATCCGGCGCGCAGCACGCTCGCCAAGGTCGGCGACTATCCCTTCGAGGGCGTGCTGCCCGAGGGCGGCAGCTTCGACGCCTCGGGCCGGCACTTCCTCGCGACGGTGTTCGAGTACGCGGGCGATGCAGACGGCGCGGCACCGGCCGGCCTCGAGGTCTGGCGCGTCGGCGATCCCGCGAACCCCGGCCTCACGCACCTGGGCCGCATCGACGTGCCGCCCGGCGCGCACCACGTCGAGCTGTCGCCCTGATCAGCGGGCCCTCGGCTCCACCACCGGGAACATCGGCTCGAAGCTGTCGAGCATCGCGAGCAGTTCGCCGAGCTTGGCGCGGTCACCGTCGATGCGCACCTGGCCCGCGCGCACCGCTTCGGGAAAGCTGGTCTGCTTGAGCGTGATCGCATCGAGCGTCGCGCGGCTCAGCGTCACGGTGGCGTCCGCCGTCTCGGCCTGCCGGTCCGCGACGTGCGTGAGCGCCGAGTTCTCGAGCGTCAGCACGAAGCGCTGGCCCGAATCGGTGAAGCGCCAGTTGATGACCATGGACTTGCCCTCGGCCTTGGCCGCATCGAGCCGCACGCCGAGGAAGTCGAAGAACAGCGCATTGCTCACCGCCTTGAGCGTGTCGGCATTCAGGCTGCTGCCGCCCGGCACCCGGGGGACGCCGCGGCGCAGCTCCATCGCGCCCACGAGGTAGGCGCTGCGCCAGGTGCCGGCCTCGGCCTGGTAGCCGAGCTGCTCGAGCGCGTCGGCGCCGAGCTCGCGCGCGGCGCGGTTCGAGGGGTCGGCGTACACCACCTGGTTCATCGCGCTCGCGACCCAGCGGTACTCGCCCCTGGCGAAGTCCTCGCGCGCGCGGGCGATCACCGCGTCGGCGCCGCCCATGTACTGCACCGTCTTGCGCGCGGCCTCGACCGGCGGCAGCGGGTCGAGGTTGGCCGGGTTGGCGTCGTACCAGCCGAGGTACTTCTGGTAGACCGCCTTCGCGTTGTGCCGCAGCGTGCCGTAGTAGCCGCGCGACGCCCAGTCCCGCGCCAGGCTCGCGGGCATGCGCAGCGTCTCGGCGATCTCGGCCGCCGTGAAGCCCTGGTTGAGCAGGCGCAGCGACTGGTCGTTGATGAACTTGTACATGTCGCGCTGCCGCTTCAGCAGCCCCACGATGCGCTCGGCGCCGAAGGTGGGCCAGTGGTGCTGCGCGATCAGCACCTCGGCCTCCCCGCCGAAGGCGACGCGGGCCTGGTCGATGTACTTCGACCACAGGTTGCCGTCGCGCACCTCGGCGCCGCGGATCGTGTAGAGGTTGTGCATGTTGTGCGTCACGTCCTCGGCCATGTTGAGCACGCGGAACTGCGGCATGTACATAAGCATCTCCGCGGGCGCCTCGGAGCCCGGCACCAGCTGGAACACGAAGCGCACGCCGTCGATGCTGCGTTCCTCGGTGGGCCGCTCGACGGTCGAGGTGGGCGCGATCAGCGTGATGGTGCCGCGCGCGAGCGCCTTGCCCAGCCCGGTGTCGACCTGGCCGCGCGCGCCGGGCGCGAGCAGGGTGCCGAACTGGTACTGCGAGCGCCGGCTCATCGCGTTGCCCGCGAGGATGTTCTCGGCCACGGCCGTCTCCATGAAGCCCGCGGGCGCGATCACCTGCACCCGGCCGGCCGCGACGTCGGCCTCGTCCACCACGCCCTTGACGCCGCCGAAGTGGTCGACGTGCCCGTGCGTGTAGATCACCGTGCCCACGGGCTTGCCGGGCCGGTGCTGGCGATAGAGCGCGAGCGCGGCGCGCGCGGTCTCGGCGGTGAGCAGCGGGTCGATCACGATCAGCGAGGTGTCGCCCTCGACGATGGTCATGTTCGCGAGGTCGAAGCCGCGCACCTGGTAGACGCGGTCCGTCACCTTGAACAGGCCGTGGATCGCGTTGAGCTGCGCCTGGCGCCAGAGGCTCGGGTTGACCGAGTCCGCCGGCTCGGCCGCCTGCAGGAAGTCGTAGGGCTTCATGCTCCAGGCCGCGCGGCCGCCCGCGCCGGGCACCAGCGCGTCGGGCACCGTGCCGACGAAGCCGCGCATCGCGTCCTCGAAGTCCTGCCGGTCGGCGAAGGGCAGGCCCTTCGCCATCTCGGCGTTCGCGCGCAGGGTCGCGGGCTCGGGCGGTTTCGGCGGCGTCTGCGCCAGCGCCGGCGCGGCGGCGAGCGCGGCGTGGAGGACGAAAGCGAGGGAGGAGCGGAAGGAGAAAGGCGTCATCGCTGCGGATTCTCCGAAGCGCTCAAATCCAATGCAAATGCAAAATGCGGCGTTGCTTTTTAAGTCGAGCGCAAAATGCAGCTGCGTCAGCTCCAACACCTGGCCGCGCTGTCCGAGCAGGGCAGCTTCGGCCGCGCCGCGCAGGCGGTCCATCTCTCGCAGCCCGCGTTCTCGCGCAGCATCGAGGCGCTCGAGGAGAGCCTGCAGGCGCGCCTCGTCGACCGCGCCTACGGCAGCGTGCGCTTCACGCAGGCCGGCGAGCTGGTGCTGGCGCGCGCGCGCGAGCTCATCGCCGATGCCGACCAGATCCGGCGCGACGTGCTGCAGCTCGAGGGCCTCGCGATCGGCAGCCTCGCGGTGGGGCTCGGGCCCTTCGCGGCCGGCACCATTGGGCGCATCGCGCTGGCGGCGATGACGCGGCGCCATCCGCAGCTGCGCCTGCGCATGGAGGTGGCCGACACCGCGACACTGTGCGAACGGCTGCAGCGGCGGCAGCTCGACCTGTTCATCGCCGACACGCGCGACCTGCGCGGAAGGCAGCCGGGCCTGAAGCTCGCGCGGCTGCCCGACCTGCCGGTCGCCTTCTTCGTGCAGCCGAAGCATCCGCTGCGCCGGCTCGGCGAGCCCGTGACGCTCGCGCAGGCGATGGCCCATCCGATCGCCGGCCCCAACCTGCCGGCCGACGTGGCCGCGCGCATCGACCGCCTGGTGCGGCGCCACGACCGCGGCCTGTTCAACATCGTCTGCGACGACACGGGCACGCTGCGCCACCTGGCGCTGAACGCCGATGCGGTGATCCTCGCGCCGCATGCGCCCGCGCTCGAAACCGACATCCGCGGCCTGGCGCCGCTGTCGATCGCGGGCTTCGCACGCATGCGAACGCATTACAGCCTGGTCACGCTCGCGGGCCGCACGCCCTCGGCCGCGGCGGCAGCCTATGTCCGGCTGGTGACCGAGCTGATGGGCCCGGCCCAGCAGGCCGCGCCACCCTGAGCCAAAATGGGCGCTTCCGCGTCCCTTCGCCCACCCCGTTTCGTGACCACTCCCCGCCGCGCCCAGCCGCCCAACTTCTCGCCCGCGGAATTCCGCGCGGCGCTCGGCATGTTCGCCACCGGCGTGACCATCGTCACGGCGCGGTCGAGCCGGGGCACGCTCGTGGGCCTGACCGCCAACTCGTTCAACTCGGTCTCGCTCTCGCCGCCGCTAGTGCTCTGGAGCCTCTCGCGCGCCGCGGCCTCGATGCCGGCGCTGAGCGCGGGCTCGCACTACGCGGTCAACATCCTGGCCGCGAACCAGAAGGAACTGGCCGAGCGCTTCGCCACCAAGGACATCGACCGCTGGGTCGACGTGGCCTTCACCGAGGGCCTCGGCGGCGCGCCGGTGCTTGCGGGCGCGGCCGCGAGCTTCGAATGCTTCAACCGCAGCCGCTACGACGAGGGCGACCACGTGATCTTCGTCGGCGAGGTCGAGCGCTGCACGCACGACGCGGGCGCCTCGCCGCTGCTGTTCCACGGCGGGCGCTTCTACACCGAGCATCCGTTGTGACGCGCCGCCTCGCGCCGCTGTCCGCCCTGCTGCTGGCTGCGCAGACCGGCATGGCGCAGGAGCCGGGGCCGGGGCCGAAGCAGAACTGGTTCGACGATCCCTTCTTCCAGGTCGCGGCGGGCATGCGGTCCTGCCCCATGCCCGAAGGCCCGTTCTACACCGCCGAGGAGCGGCGCGCCCAGACCCATTCGCGGCTCGAGCGCGGCACCAGCTGCTGGCTCGCCGGCAGGTGCGCCGACAGCAATGCCTACCGCTACGACAAGCCGCTCGCGCCGAAGGTGCGCGCCGCGCTCGAGGCGGTGCCCGGCGTGCGCCGCGGCAGCGTCTGGGTGATCCTGCAGCGGCGCTGGGTCTACCTGCAGGGCTGCGTGCCTTCGGCCGCGCTCGCGAAGCGCCTCGAGCGCGCCGCGCGCGCGGTGCCCGAGGTCGAGACCGTGGTGCCCGACCTCATGGTGGGCACGCGCGGGCGGCCGCCCTATCCGGTGGCGGGCCGCTGACGCCGGCGCGCCGCCCTCCATGCCATCGACAAGCACACGAATGATCCAGCGCAAGACCCACCTCGACGCCCTCGCCATCGGCCTGCTCATCGCCTGCTGCGCGTTCTGGGGGCTGCAGCAGATCCTCATCAAGACCACGGTCGCCGAGGTGCCGCCGCTGTGGCAGGCCTCGATCCGCATGGCGGGCGCGGTGCTGCTGCTGTGGCTGTGGTGCGTGTGGCGCCGCGTGCCGCTGTTCGAGCGCGACGGCACGCTGCCGGGCGGCCTGCTCGCGGGCCTGCTGTTCGCGGGCGAGTTCGCGGGCATCTACCTCGGGCTGCAGAACACCTCGGCCTCGCGGCTGACGGTGTTCCTCTACACCGCGCCGTTCTGGGTCTCGCTCGTGCTGCCGCGCTGGGTGCCGGCCGAGCGGCTGCGCGGCTTCCAGTGGCTGGGCCTGCTGATCGCGTTCGCGGGCGTGGTGCTGGCCTTCAGCGAGGGCTTCGGCCACATGAGCTCGACGCAGCTCGTCGGCGACGCGATGGCGCTCGCGGCCGGCATGCTCTGGGGCCTGACCACGATCACGCTGCGGACCACGCGGCTCGCCACCGCCAGCGCCGAGAAGACGCTGTTCTACCAGGTGGCGGTGACGGCCGCGGTGTGCCCGCTGCTGTCGCTCGCGCTCGGCGAGCGTTGGGGCCTGTCGTATTCCGCCTGGGCCTGGACCTCGATCGGGCTGCAGACCGTCGTCGGCGCCTTCGCGAGCTACCTGGCCTGGATGTGGCTGCTGCGGCACTACCCGGCCACGCAGATGTCGTCCTTCACCTTCCTCACGCCGCTGTTCGCGCTGGTGTTCGGCGTGGTGCTGCTCAACGAGCCGCTGACCGCGCAGCTGATCCTCGCGCTCGCGGGCGTGGCGGTGGGCATCGTGCTCGTGAACCGCCGGCCTGCGGTGCGCCGCGCGGAGCCGGCCCGATGAGCCCCTTCCAGCCCGTGCTCGACGAGATCGTCGCCACGCTGCGGCCCGAGCTCGGCCGGGCCGGCGCGGTCGCGCGCTACATCCCGGCGCTCGCGAGCGTCGACCCGCGCCAGCTCGGCATCGCGCTGCGCACCTGCGAGGGCGAGGAGGCCGGCGCGGGCGACTTCGAGACGCCGTTCTCGATCCAGAGCATCTCGAAGCTCTTCACGCTCACGCTCGCGATGCAGCGCGTGGGCGAGGCGCTCTGGGAGCGCATCGGGCGCGAGCCCTCGGGCAACCCCTTCAACTCGCTGGTGCAGCTCGAGCACGAGCAGGGCAAGCCGCGCAACCCGTTCATCAATGCGGGCGCGATCGCGGTCGCCGACCGGCTCGTGAGCCAGGCGCAGGCGGCCGGCGGCAGCGCCAAGGACGACATCCTCGCGCTGATGCGCGATCTCTGCGGCGAGCCGATCGGCTTCGACGAGGAGGTCGCGCGGTCCGAGGCCGAGACCGGCTTCCGCAACGTCGCGCTCGCGAACTTCATGAAGAGCTTCGGCAAGATCGACAACGACGTCGGCACCGTGCTCGACACCTACTTCCACCAGTGCGCGCTGCGCATGAACTGCCGCCAGCTCGCGCGCGCCGCGGCCTTCCTCTGCCGCGACGGCGCGCATCCCGTCGACGGCCGCGCCGAGGTCACGGGGGAGCGGCAGACGCGGCGCATCAACGCGCTGATGCTCACCTGCGGCACCTACGACGCCGCGGGCGACGTCGCCTTCTCGATCGGCCTGCCGTGCAAGAGCGGCGTGGGCGGCGGCATCGTGGCGGTGGTGCCGGACCGGCTCACGCTCTGCGTCTGGTCGCCCGCGCTCGACGCGACCGGCAACTCGCTGCTCGGCATGAAGGCGCTGGCGCTGTTCGTGGCGCGCACGGGGTTGTCGGTGTTCTGAGCGAGCGATTCCGAACCATCAGGCGACCGGGAAGCGCTGCGCGCGCCCGCGCCCGGCGCGAATAACACACGCGCTGCGTTTTCGCCAATTAGCGAAACAGCGTATGTTCATGCCGGAGTGAGTTGAGAAGAATTCACCCCAACGAGCAATCGTTACCAGTCATACGACGCCCGCTGCCAATGCTGCCAGCGAGGCGTCGGGCAACAAGGCCCGAATCGGTTTCACCACCGGTTCGGGCCTTTTTGCTTTTTCGGCCGCAAGGAAGCTTTTCGAAACGGATGCACGCCATCCGACGGCGCAGCCTTGCCCAGCGAAAACGCACTGGCACCGGAACGCCCGTTTGCAGGGCCGCGCCGCGGGAGGAGACACCCGAGACGCGGCGCCGAAGGTCGGATCTTCCTGATGACTCGCACAAATATTAAGGAATTTGACATGACGAATGTTTTCAACCGCCGCCAGATCGTGAGGACCGGCGGCTCGATGATCGTGCTGGGCGCCGCGGGCGGCGTGGCCCGCATCGCCTCGGCGCAGGACAGCGGCCCCGTGAAGCTGGGGCTGCTGCATTCGCTGTCGGGCACCATCGCGATCGCAGAGGCCTCGCTGGTCGATGCCGAGAAGCTGGCCATCGAAGAGATCAACGCGGCCGGCGGCGTGATGGGCAGGAAGATCGAGGCCGTGGTGGAAGACGGCGCGAGCGAGAACCCGGTGTTCGCCGAAAAGGCGCGCAAGCTGCTGGAGCGCGACAAGGTCGCGGCCATCATCGGCTGCTACACCTCGGCCTCGCGCAAGGCGCTGCTGCCGGTGCTCAACCGGGCCAACGGCCTGCTGTTCTACCCGACCTACTACGAGGGCCAGGAGCAGGACAAACACGTGTTCTATCCCTCGCAGGAAGCCACGCAGTCGGTGATCGCGGCCGTCGAGTGGATGGCACGCGAAAAGGGCAAGAGCTTTTTCCTCGTGGGTTCCGACTACATCTACCCGCGCACCTGCAACAAGATCGCCAAGCCGGCCATCGCCAAGGCCGGCGGCAAGGTGCTCGGAGAGGAGTACGCGCCGCTGGGCCACACCGAGTTCTCGTCGATCATCAACAAGATCAAGGCCGCGAAGCCCGATTGCATCTACAGCACCGTGGTGGGCGGCTCCAACGTGGCCTTCTACAAGCAGCTGCGCGCGGCGGGCCTGGACGGCGCCAAGCAGGTTCTGCTGTCCACCGTGGTGTCGGAGAACGAGATCGACGGCATCGGCAAGGACAACGCCGCGGGCTACTACGCCTGCATGGGCTACTTCCAGAGCATCAAGTCGCCGGCCAACGAGAAATTCGTGAAGGCCTTCAAGGCCAAGTACGGGCAGGACCGCGTGATCGGCGATCCGATGGAGGTGGCCTACAACAGCGTGTACCTCTGGAAGCTGGCGGTGGAGAAGGCCAGGTCCTTCGACGTCGACAAGGTCACGGCGGCCGCGGCAGGCGTCGAGATCGAGGCGCCCGAGGGCACGGTGCGCATCCACGCCACCAACCATCACGTGTGGAAGAAGGTGCGCGTGGGCCGCGCGCGGCCCGACGGGCAGTTCGACATCGTGTGGGAATCGCCCCAGCTCATCGAGCCCAATCCCTTCCCGAAGGTCTGAACGCGATGAACTTCGACATCGCGGTAATGCAGGTGTTCAACGGCGTGAGCCTGTTCACCATCCTCCTGCTGATGGCGATCGGGCTGGCCATCGTGTTCGGCCTGATGGGCGTCATCAACATGGCGCACGGCGAGCTGATGGCACTGGGCGCCTACATGACGTACGCGGCTTCGCGCTTCTTCGAGCAGTTCGCGCCGGGTCTCATGGACCTGTACCTGTTCGCCGCGATTCCGTTCGCGTTCGCCGTGACCTTCGCGTTCGGCTACGTGCTGGAGCGCGGCTTCATCCGCTTCTTCTACGATCGTCCGCTCGACACCCTGCTCGCCACCTGGGGCCTGAGCCTCATGCTGCAGCAGGCCTACCGCTCGGTCTTCGGCGCGCAGGAGGTGAGCGTGCCGCTGGCCTCCTGGCTCGCGGGAGCGTGGGAGCCGACGGCGGGCATCCAGTTGCCGCTGAACCGCATCTTCATCGTGGGGCTCACCGCGCTGGTGGCGACCGGCGTGTACCTGCTGCTGTACCGCACGCCGTGGGGGCTCAAGGTGCGCGCGGTGACGCAGAACCGCGCCATCGCCGGCGCGGTCGGCATCGACACGCACCGCGTCGACGCCATGACCTTCGCGCTGGGCTCCGGCCTCGCGGGCATCGCGGGCGCGGTGTTCACGATGATCGGCTCGACCAATCCGGGCACGGGGCAGCTCTACATCGTCGATTCGTTCATCGTGGTGGTGTTCGGCGGCGTGCAGAGCCTGGTGGGCACCGCCCTCTCGGGCTTCTCGATCGCGCAGTCGCAGACCTGGCTCGAATACCTGATGAGCGGCTCGATGGCCAAGGCGACGATCCTGCTGCTGGTGATCGTGGTGCTGTACTTCCGGCCCAACGGGCTGTTCGCGGTGCGCTCGAGGAGCTGAGCATGCTGTGGAAGCTTTCTCCCCAACGCAGGCGCGACATCGGCTCCGCGGCCGCCCTCCTCGTGCTGCTGGCCCTGGTGCTGCCGCTCGCGCTCGACGCCTTTCGCCTGAACCTCGTGGGCAAGTACCTGGCCTTCGCCTTCGTCGCGATCGGCGTGGTGCTGACCTGGGGCTACGGCGGCGTGCTGAGCCTGGGCCAGGGCATGTTCTTCGGCCTGGGCGGCTACATGATGGCGATGTTCCTCAAGCTGGAAGCCTCCGCGCCCGAGCTGCCGGACTTCATGGTGTGGAGCAGCGTGGAGCAGCTGCCAGCCTGGTGGCAGCCGTTCCACTCGCTGGGCTGGACCGTGGCCGGCATCGTCCTGGTCCCGGCGGTGCTGGCGTACGTGTTCTCGTACGCAATCTTCAAGCGGCGCGTGAGCGGCGTGTATTTCGCGATCGTCACGCTGTCGCTGGCGCTCACGCTCACGGTGGTGGTGATCGGCCAGCAGGGCGGCACCGGCGGCGCCAACGGCATCACGGACTTCCGCACGCTGCTGGGCCTGGACATCGCGGGCGACGACGCGAAGCGGGCGATCTACTTCGCCGAGGTGCTGGCCGTCGGCCTGGCGATGGCAGTGTCGCTCGTCATCGTGCGCAGCCGCTTCGGCAAGATCCTCGTCGCCATCCGCGATCGCGAGGACCGCGTGCGCTTCAGCGGCTACAACACCGCGCACATGAAGGCCTTCGTGTTCGCGGTGGCCGCGGTCCTGTCGTCGATCGGCGGGGCGTTCTACAGCCTGCAGGTCGGGCTGATCGCGCCGGGCGTGATCGGCGTGGTGGCCTCGGTGGAGATGGTGATCTACGCGGCGGTCGGCGGGCGGCTGTCGATTCCGGGCGCAGTGATCGGCGCGCTGCTGATCGGCTTTCTCAAGTCGTATCTGTCGGAGACCTTCCCCGCAGGCTGGCTCTACCTCCTGGGCGCCGTGTTCATCCTCGTGGTCTGGGCCATGCCCAACGGCCTTGCCGGCCTGGGCGCGAAGCTGCTGCACCGGCGCGGCGCGGAGGTCGCGCCATGAACGCGACGATGACCATGCCCAACGGCGGCCTGCCGCGGGCCGCTTCGGCGGTGCCGCCCTCGAACGAGCAGATCCTGCGCGTGGAAGACCTCACCGTCGCCTTCGACGGCTTCAAGGCCGTGGACGGCCTGACCCTCTCGGTCGAACGCAACGAGCTGCGCGTGATCATCGGCCCGAACGGCGCGGGCAAGACCACGCTGCTCGACATGGTGTGCGGCAAGACCAGGCCGAGCTCGGGCCGCGTGCTCTTCAACGGCGTCGACCTCGCCCGCATGAACGAGCACCAGATCGTGCGCGCCGGCGTGGGCCGCAAGTTCCAGACACCCTCGGTCTACGAAGACCTCACGGTGCTGGAGAACTTCGAGATCTCGCTGCCGCGCATGCACGGCCTGTTGCAGTCGCTGGCCTTCCGCCGCACCGCGGCGCTGCGCGAGCGCATCGACGCGATGGCGGCCGAAGTGTTCCTGCTCGATCAGCTGGAGCGCCGCGCGGGTCAGCTCAGCCATGGCCAGAAGCAGTGGCTGGAGATCGGGATGCTGCTGATGCAGGAGCCCGAACTGCTGTTGCTGGACGAACCCGTGGCCGGCATGAGCCCGCGTGAGCGCGAGCAGACCGGCGACCTGCTGCGGCGCATTGCATCCGGCAAGTCGCTGGTGGTGATCGAGCACGACATGGATTTCGTCAAGCGCATCGCGCACCGCGTGACCGTGCTGCATCAAGGGCGACTGCTGAGCGAAGGCACGGCCGCCGAGGTGCAGGCGGACCCGCGCGTGATCGACGTCTACCTCGGCCACTGAACACGGGAGGAAAGCGAATGCTCGAAGTTTCCGGACTCAACGTGGCGTACGGCGAGTCGCTGGTGATCCGCGACGTGTCCCTGCATGTGGCGCCCGGCGAGGCGGTCGCCGTCATGGGCCGCAACGGCATGGGCAAGACCACGCTGCTGAAGTCGCTCATCGGCCTCCTGCCCGCGCGCAGCGGTCTCATCCGCCTGGGCGGCGCCGACATCACGGCACTGCCCAGCTACAGGCGCGTGGCGCAGGGCCTGGCGTTCGTGCCGCAGGGGCGCATGGTGTTCCCCTTTCTCACGGTGGAGCAGAACATCCTCTCGGGTGCAGCAAAGTCGGGCCACCGTACGGTGCCCGAGTACCTCTACCGGTTCTTCCCGGTGCTGAAGGACATGCGGCAGCGCAAGGCCGGCAACCTCTCGGGCGGCCAGCAGCAGATGCTGGCCATCGCGCGCGCGCTCATCTCCTGCCCCAAGGTGCTGATCCTCGACGAGCCGACCGAGGGCATCCAGCCTTCGATCATCAAGGAGATCGCGCAGGCGCTCAACGTGCTGCGCGCCGAGCGCGGCTTCGCCGTCGTGGTGTCGGAGCAGGTGCTGAGCTTCGCGCTCGACCTGGCCGACCGCTTTCTCGTCATCGACCGCGGGCGCCTCGTGCACGACGAGGCGCGCGCGACGCTCGATCAGGACAAGGTCAGGTCGTTCCTGACCGTGTGAGCACCCCTTTCCCCTTTCCTCAACCCCTCTTTCAGGAGCAGTCCCATGAGACACGGTGATATTTCGAGCAGCAACGATTGCGTGGGCGTCGCGGTCGTCAACTACAAGATGCCCCGCCTGCACACCAAGGCCGAGGTGCTGGACAACGCGCGCAAGATCGGTGAGATGCTGGTCGGCATGAAGAAGGGCCTGCCGGGCATGGACCTGGTGGTGTTCCCGGAATACTCCACGCACGGGATCATGTACGACGCGAAGGAGATGTACGACACGGCCGCCACCGTGCCCGGCGAGGAGACCGCCATCTTCGCCGACGCCTGCCGCCGCGCCAACGTATGGGGCGTGTTCTCGCTGACCGGCGAGCGCCACGAGGAGCACCCGAACAAGGCGCCCTACAACACGTTGATCCTCATGAACAACAAGGGCGAGATCGTCCAGAAGTACAGAAAGATCATGCCGTGGGTGCCCATCGAGGGCTGGTATCCGGGCGACTGCACCTACGTGAGCGAAGGCCCCAAGGGCATGAAGATCAGCCTGATCATCTGCGACGACGGCAACTACCCGGAGATCTGGCGCGACTGCGCGATGCGCGGCGCCGAACTCATCATCCGCTGCCAGGGCTACATGTACCCCGCGAAGGAGCAGCAGATCATGGTGTCGAAGGCCATGGCCTTCATGAACAACACCTACGTGGCGGTGGCCAACGCGGCGGGCTTCGATGGCGTCTACTCGTACTTCGGCCACTCGGCACTGATCGGTTTCGACGGCCGCACGCTCGGCGAATGCGGCGAGGAGGAGATGGGCATCAACTACGCCGAGCTGTCGATGGGCCTGATCCGCGACGCGCGCCGCAACGGCCAGTCGCAGAACCACCTTTTCAAGCTGGTGCACCGCGGCTACACCGGCACCATCAACTCCGGCGACGGCGACAAGGGCGTGGCGGCCTGCCCCTACAACTTCTACACGAAGTGGATCAACGACCCCGAAGGCACGCGCGAGATGGTGGAGTCGTTCACGCGCAGCACGGTGGGCACGCCGGAGTGCCCGATCGAAGGCATCCCGAACGAACCGGCGAAGCACCGCTGACAGAGGAACCGCACCACGCCATGAACGCACCCGTGCACGATCCGCTCGCGGCCTATCGCATCGAGTCCGAGCCCTTCTACCGGCCCGCGGGCAACGAGGTGGCGCTCTACCGGCAGGCGTACCGCCACCGCATGCCGCTGATCCTCAAGGGGCCGACGGGCTGCGGCAAGACGCGCTTCGTGGAGCACATGGCATGGTCGCTCGGTCGTCCGCTGGTGACGCTGGCCTGCAACGAGGACATGACCGCGTCCGACCTGGTCGGGCGCTACCTCCTCGACGCCAACGGCACCGCCTGGCACGACGGGCCGCTGACGCTGGCGGTGCGGCACGGCGGCATCTGCTACCTCGACGAGGTGGTGGAGGCGCGACAGGACACCACCGTGGTGATCCACCCGCTGACGGACGCGCGCCGCATCCTGCCGCTCGACAAGAAGGGCGAGCTGGTGCACGCGCATCCCGACTTCCAGCTGGTCGTGTCGTACAACCCCGGCTACCAGAGCAGCGCGAAGGACATGAAGCCTTCGACGCGCCAGCGCTTCGCGGCGCTGGAGTTCGACTACCCCGCGAGCGCGCTCGAGGCGGAGATCGTCGCTCACGAGGCCGGCATCGGAATCGAGCTGGCGGCGAAGCTGGTGGCCATCGCACGCTGCTCGCGCGAGCTGGAGCACCGCGGGCTCGACGAAGGCGTGTCGACGCGCATGCTGATCTACGCGGGCGTGCTGATCCGCGACGGCGTGACGCCGCGCGAAAGCTGCGAGATGACCATGACGCGCGCGCTGACCGACGACCCCGACATGGCGAGCGCGCTGCAGGGCTTCGTCGAGGCGCAGTTCGGATGAACGAGGGGCACGGCGGCCTGGGCGCGCTGGCGCTGCTGGCGCGCGGCCTGGCCGGCATCGACGTGGAAGTGCAGACCCTGCCCGGCGCGCGCGCCGTGCTCGCGGGACGCAGGCTGCTGCTGCCGGAAAGCGCCACCGCGCCGGGCCTTCGCCGCGCGATGGTCGCGCATGCAGTCGCCCACCTGCACCACTCGCGGCCCGCGCGCCCGGCGCACGCCCTCAGGCCGATGGGCATCGCCGTCGTCTCGGCGATCGAGGATGCACGCGTCGAGCGGCTGCTGTGCCGCGACTTTCCCGGCCTGCACGGCTGGTTCGCCGCGGCGCTGCCACCAGCGCCCGATCCGCTCGACCTCGACTTCGCCGCGCTCGTGGCGCGCATGGACCGCCTGCTGCTGCTGCCCTCCGCGCAGGACGACAACCACTGGGTGAACAAGGCGCGCCGCCTGTTCGAGGAGACCGCCGCCGGCACGGGCCTGGAGGACTACGACGCGTTCCGCGCCATCGCCTCGATCCTGGCGAACGACCTGGGCCAGATGCGCGTGCGCTTCGAGCCCCGGGACTACGTCGTGCCCGCGCCCTGGCGCGACGACAACAGCTACCTGTGGGAGTTCGCCGCAACCGATACGGCGCCGGACGAGGCCATCGCACTGGAGGCAGGCGCGCGGCGATCGCCGCCACCGCCTTCCGATGCGCCGGACGCCGGCAGCGCCCCGCCCCCCGATGTCGCGGGAGACATCGAACTCGGCCGCTACACCTACCCCGAATGGGACCGCAAGCTCGAACGCCTGCGCCCCGACTGGTGTACGGTGATCGAGAAGCTGCCGGCATGGCAGGGGCTGCCGTCCGCGGGCGAACGGGCCGCCGCCGGCAAGGAACGTATCGCCCCGCTCGCCCTGCGGCGCGCGCGCCACCTCGACCGCACGCACCGCCTGCGCCGACAGTGGGAGGGCGACGACATCGACCTGAACGCGGCCATCGAGGTGCTGGTCGACCGCCGCCTGCGGCTCAAACCCGATGCGCGGCTCTTCATGCGGCCGGGCAAGGGTCCGCGCCCTTCGAGCGTGCTGGTGCTGCTGGACCTGTCGGCCTCCGCCAACGATCCGGGGCCGCACGCGGCATCGCTGCTCGACATCGAGAAGCAGGCCGCGCTGATGCTGGCCGCGTCGAGCGCGCACGGTGTCGGCCGGCTCGCGATCCACGGCTTCTCGTCGAACACGCGCGCCGAGGTGTACTACTACCGGCTGCTCGAATCGGGTCGGCCGCTGGACGCACCGACGCGCGCGATGATCGGCGCGCTGCGCGGACGCTACTCCACCCGCATGGGCGCCGCGCTGCGCCACGCCACTTCGCTGATGCGCGCCGAGCCGCCGGGCCAACACGCGGTGCTGCTGGTGACCGACGGCGCGCCCTCCGACATCGACGTGCACGATGCGCGCTACCTGATCGAGGATGCGCGGCAAGCCGTGGCGGAGGCCCGCGAGGCCGGCGTGCGCGCCGCCTGCATCGCGGTGGACGGCGCGGCCGACGCCTATGTGCGGCGCATCTTCGGCTGGCGCGACTATTGCATCGCGGACGACGCGCGCAGCCTGCCCGTCCGGCTGGCCCGCATGAGCGCGCGGCTCGCCGCCGCCCGCTGACGTTGGCGACCGAAGACTATGATGACTCGACACCCCAGGAGACTTCAGCGTGGCTGACAAGGACCCCATACGCGTCGGCATCCTCTATTCGGAAACCGGCGTCACATCGACCATCGGACTCTCGCAGCTGCAGGGCGCGCTGCTCGGCATCGAGGAGATCAACGCGGCCGGCGGTGTGGACGGCCGCGAGATCGTGGCCGTGCGCTACGACCCGCAATCCAACCCCGCGCGCTACGCCCAGCTCGCCGAAAAGCTGATCGTGCAGGACCGGGTGAACGTGATCTTCGGCTGCTACATGTCGAGCAGCCGCAAGGCCGTGATCCCGGTGATCGAGAAGTGGAACAAGCTGCTGTTCTATCCGACGCTCTACGAGGGCTTCGAATATTCGGGCAACGTGATCTACACCGGCGCCGCACCCAACCAGAACAGCGTGCAGCTGGCGGAGTTCATGACCACGAACTTCGGCGCGCGCGTGTATTTGATCGGCTCCGACTACATCTATCCCTACGAGTCGAACCGCATCATGGGCGAGCTGGTGATGCAGCGCCCCGGCAGCGAGAAGCTCGGCGAACGCTACGTGGCGCTGGACGCCGGCGAGCGCGACTACCGGGCCATCATGGACGACATCCGCGGCAAGCGGCCCGACTTCATCTTCTCGACGGTGGTCGGCGATTCCACCGCAAGCCTGTACCGCGCGTACGCCGAGGCCGGCTTCGACCCGAAGACCATGCCCATCGCCAGCCTCACGACGTCGGAGGCCGAGATCTCGCAGATGGGCCACGGCGTGGCGACGGGGCACTTCACGGCGGCGCCGTACTTCCAGTCGATCGACTCGGCCGCCAACCGGCGCTGCCTGGCGATGCTGCGCGCGCGCTTCGGGGACGGCTGCGTGCCCAACCTGTGCTGGGAGGCTTCCTACTTCCAGATGCACATCTTCGCCAATGCCTACCGGCAGGCGGGCAGCGACGGCATCGCGGAGATCCTTCCGCACATCCTGGGCAGCGAGTTCGACGCGCCCCAGGGGCTGGTGAAGATCGATCCGACCAACCACCACACCTGCCTGTACCCGCGCATCGGACGGGTCGATGCGCACGGCCAGTTCACCATCGTGCGCCAGGCCACGCGGGCGGTGTATCCCGACCCCTATCTCGTCACCCACTCGCTGGGCGACTGGACCGCCAGGCTCGACACGCTGGAGGCCTGAGTGGACGGCACCGCCCCCAAACGGCACACCCTGCGCGTCACGCCGCCGCAGCTGAAGGAGTTGCGGCTGCTGAAGATCGCCGTGATCCACCCCGACGACAGCGACGGCCGCCAGCTCACACAGCAGCTGCAGCGCATCGGCTGCCAGGTGCAGGCCTTCTGGCCGCCGGTGCAAGTGCTGCCCGAAGGCATCGACGTCGCCTTCATGGCGGTGCAGCCCGACTTCATCAACCTCCGCTTCGAGTGGACCCGCAGCGAAGACGCGCCGGCCATCATCGCGGTGGTGACCTACGAGAACCCGACGATCATCGAAGCCGTGCTGGAGATCGGCGCCAAGGCGGTGCTGCCTTCGCCGGTGCGCTCGTTCGGGCTCTTCTCGGCGCTGGTGGTGGCGCGGGAGGCACACAAGGAGACGCGCTCGCTCGCCAAGCGGCTGCGCAAGGTCGAGGCCAAGCTGCTGGGCCAGCGCCGCATCGCCGAGGCCAAGGCGATCCTGATGAAGACGCACGACGTGTCGGAAGGCCAGGCCTACGACCTGATCCGCGACCAGGCCATGAGCAAGCGCACGACCACGGAAGAGATCGCCACGGCCATCGTCAACGCCAACGAGATCCTCTCGCTGGGCACGCGCAGACCCGACGGAGCCTGAGGCCGGCCGGCCTCCGGCCAGATCCGGCCGACGGTCTTCAGAACCCCGGGTACGCACGGCGCGAAGGGCACGGCGGCCTGCCCGATCGAAGGCCTTCCGAACGAAGCCGCCCCGCTCAGCCCCTGGCGAACTCCAGCAGCGTCTCGATCACGCGCTGCGTGGCGCCGTCGAGCTCGCCCTGCGGCCGGTAGGCGATCGCCAGGTGGCGCGTGAGCCTCGGGCTCAGCGGCCGGGTCTGGACATGCTCGCCGGCGTCGGCGACCTTCCCGCCGTCGGGCGCGGGCAGCAGCGCCACGCCGTAGCCCGCCGCCACCAGGCCGCGCATCGCCACGTCGTAGTCGTGCTCGATGCGGGCGCGGGGCGCGAAGCCCGCGCGCGCGAACCATTCCATGGTCAGCGCGTACATGCGCGAGCCCGGCTCGTTCATGATCAGCGGCTGCTGCGCCAGCCAGGCCGGCGTGACGCGGCGCGGCACCTCCCAGCGCCCGGGGATGAAGGCCATCATCAGGTGCTGGCGCCAGGGCGTCAGCGCCAGGCCCGGCACCGCGGGCTGCGGCAGCGCGATGATGGCCAGGTCCAGGGTGCCGGCCAGGACGCCGGCGACCGAATACTCCGAGCCCATGAAGCTGGGCGTCAGCACGATGTCGGGATAGCGCTCCAGCAGCGCATGGAACACCGGCGGCAGCAGGTCGACCACCACGCTGGTGGTGCTGCAGCCGATGCGCACCCGGCCGGCCAGGCCCTGGTGCTGGCGCCGCACCGCCTCGATGGCGTCGTCGGCGTCGCGCAGCAGGCGCCGGCCGCGCTCGACCATCACGGCGCCCGCCGCGGTCGGCGTGACCCGCCGCGCGCCGCGCACCACCAGCGGCGCGTTCAGCCGCGACTCGAGCTCGCTGACGTGCAGGCTCACCGTGGGCTGCGCGAGGTGCAGCGCCTTGGCCGCGGCCGAGAAGGTGCCGAGGTCCGCGATGGCGATGAGCGTGCGGAGCTGGTCGAGGTTGAGGTTTCTCATCAGGAATGCTGATTGAAGGTGTCAGGAATCTCAACTTCCACAATAGCACGCGCCGCCGCAAGATGAGCGCTCCCCACCAGGAGCCCACCGTGACCGCGCCGACGCCCTCGCCCTTCCACCAACGCCTGATGCATGCCCTGCGCAGCTGGCGCCGCCGCCGCGCGGACGCGCGCCACCTGGCCGACATGAGCGAGCGCGAACTGCGCGACCTGGGCATCGGCCGCAGCGAGGTGCCCGCATTGCGCGACCCGCGCCGCTGACGGCCGCTTTTTGAGGTTCAATGCGGGGCGTGTCCAAGCCCGCCGCCTCCCCTCCTCTCTCCATCGAACTCACCTCGCCGCAGACGGTCGACGGCCGCCGCGCGGCCTTCCAGTCGCTCTGGCTCGTGGTGCGCATGAAGCATGCGCACGACGCCGAGGGCGGACTCGTGCGGCTGGCCGACCTGCGCGGCCAGGTGTCCGACGCGAGCACGCTGCGCATGGTCGTGAGCCGCGCGTTCCGCGACTTCAAGACCTGGGCGCTCGAGGTCGGCTGGGGCGAGGACACGGCGCGCGAGCCGCGCTTCCTCAATGCCGAGCGGCGCAGCCAGGGTCCGTTCTGGCTGCCCGCGGCCGAGGCCGCGCGCGTGCGGCTGCTGGTGGACGGACGCGCGGCCACGCCGGCCGAGGTCGCGTCCTTCCTCGGGCTGCGCGGCCGGGGCGCCGGGGCCGCCGCGCACCCGCCCGATGCGGTGCACCTGCAGGACGCCGCGTTCTGGAAGCAGCTCGTCGCCGCGCAGCAGGCCGCGCGCCAGGGCCGGCTGATGGCGCCCGTGGCCGGCGACGGCCGGGCGGCCGGGCAGGCGCCCAGCGCGCTCGAGTCGATCCGCCTCGCGGGCGGCCTGGCCGCGACCGACTTCCAGCGCGCGCTGGTCACGCTCAACGAGGCGATGCTGTGGCGCCGGCTCGGCGACAACGAGCAGGCGCGGCGCCGGCTGCAGGCGCTCAAGAAGCAGCGCCTCGCGCACCACGTCGCGGGCAACGACTACCTCGGCGCGATGGAGTGCATCGTCTCGGCCTGGTGCGCCTACACCGCGCGCGACCTCGGGCTCGCCGAGTCGCTGCTCGGCGGCATGGCGGCGGACCCGCTGCGCGCGCTGGTGCTGCGCCACCATCCCGACGTGCGCTTCGAATGGTGCAACCTCTGGGCGCTGGTGTGCCGCTCGCGCGCGCTCGGGCTCGCGGCCGGCGACAGGGACCGCGCCGCGGCGCTCGCCGAGGAATCGCTGCAGCGCTTCGGCGAAGCGCTCGCGGCCGCCTTCGAGTCGCATTCCTTCGACGCCGCCCAGCACGTGGCCGCCAACCTGGGCATGGCCGCATGGCTGTTCGACCGCGTGGGCCTGGCGGACCTGCCGGCGCTCGCCCACGACGGCGCGGCCGACACCACGCGCCGCGCGGTGCAGTGGATCGCCTTCAGCGAATGGCTCTGCGGCCACGCCGACGGCCAGGGCCGCTCGGCCTGGAACGCGATCTACCTGATGCGCATCGCGCGCGGCCACTGCCAGCCGGCCGGACGGCCGCCCTCGCTCGCGCAGTTCCGCGCGCAGGCGCCGCTCGACCCGGCCGCCATCTCCGCGCTCGCGGGCCCGCTCGCCGACGCCTTCGACAACCGCGCGCTGTGGCCCGGGCGCTGGGTCGACGTGGCGCAGGCCCGGCTCGCCGACCACCGCGCGGGCCGGCGCCGCTACCCCGGCCTGCAGCATTGCAGCCTGCTGTTCGAGCACGCCTGGTACGCGGCGCATGCGGGCGAGCTCGCGGCGGCCGAGGGCTCGCTCGCGCTGCTGCGCGAGACGCTGCCGCAGCTGGTGCCGAGCGACCGCGCCTACTTCACCGAATCGTGGAACGACACGCTGCCGGCCGAGCTGGTGCTCGAGGCGAAGCCGCCGCGCCGGCCCGCGGCGCGCAAGGCCGCCGCGCGCGCCGGCTAGCCCCTGGCGGGCGCGGCCGTCGAGCGGCGCACCACCAGCTCGGGCCGCAGCACCACGGTCGAGGCCGACAGCGCCTGGCCCTCGATCTCCTCGAACAGCATCTCGGCCGCGCGCCAGCCGAGCTCGCGGTGCGGCAGCCGGATGGTGGTGAGCGGCGGATCGACCATGTCCACGAGCGGCATGTCGTTGTGGCCCGTGACCGAGATGTCCTCCGGCACGCGCAGGCCCGCGGCGCGCAGCGCGTCGTAGGCGCCGAGCGCGACGAGGTCGTTGCAGCACACCACGGCCTGCGGCGGCGCGCCGGCCTCGAGCAGCTGCCGCATCGCCGCGGCGCCGGCCTCGCGGCTGTAGCTCGCGCACGCCACCACGCGGTACGGCTTCATGCGGTGGTCGCGCAGCGCCTGCTCCACGCCGAGGCGCCGGCCCACGCCGGTGGGAATGGTCTGCGGGCCCGCGAGGTGCGCGATGCGCTTGTGGCCCAGCGCGACCAGGTGGTCGACCGCGAGCTTCATCGCGAGCCGGTCGTCGCTCACCACGGCCGGCAGCCGGCCGGACTCGTCGGCGCGGTTCACCAGCACGGCGGTCATGCCGGCCTTGGCGACGAAGTCGACGAGCGGATCGTCGCGCGTGGCGGTGGCCATGACCACGCCGTCGACGCGCTGCGCGAGCATGCGCTCGAGCACCGGCCGCGCGAGCGCGGGATCGGCCACGTTGGCCACGAACACGAAGTAGCCGCGCGCGGCGGCGCTGGCCTCGATGCCCTGCAGGATCGGCGGGAACACCGCGTTCGTGATGTCGGGCACCAGCACGCCGATGGTGTGGGTGCGGCCGGTGCGCAGCGCCGACGCCGCGCGGTTGGGCCGGTAGCCGAGGCGCTGCGCCGCCTCCTCGACCACGCGCAGCACCTCGTCGCTGATCAGCGAGCGCTTGTCGGGGCTGAGCGCGCGCGACACGGTGGAGACGTGCACGCCGGCCGCGCGCGCCACGTCGCGGATGGTCACGGGGGAGGACGGCGGCGGGCTGGTGCTCATGGCGGTGTGCAAACGATTGTCGAAGCGGCGCGGTGCCGCGGGCGGCTTTTTTCCATTCCCGCGTCGCGCGAAGGGTCCATTTTACTTTTGGGCGATTTGGTCTAAGATCGTGCAAACGATTGCAAAGGCCGACGATGAACATCGCCACCTCCCCCGACTCTGTGCTGCAGTTCGCGCTCGCCGCGATGCGGCACACGCCCGACGCGCGGCTGCGCACCGTGATGGAGGCGCTCACGCGCCATCTGCACGCCTTCCTGCGCGAGGTCGCGCTCACCGAGGAGGAGTTCGAGCAGGCGCTCGAATTCATCGTCGCGCTGGGCCAGGCCACGGGCGAGACCAAGAACGAGGTGGTGCTCGCCGCGGACATCCTCGGCCTGTCGACCGTGGTCGCGCTGCAGAACAACCAGGACCCGCAGGGCGAATCGCCCGCCGCGCTGCTCGGCCCCTTCTGGCGCGCCAACGCGCCGGACTGCGCGCAGGGCGAGAGCATCGCGCGCTCGGGCACGCCCGGCGTGCCGCTCGAGGTGAGCGGCACGGTGCGCGACGCCGAGGGCCGGCCCGTCGAAGGCGCCACGGTCGACGTGTGGCAGGCCTCGCCGATCGGCCTCTACGAGAACCAGGACCCGCAGCAGCAGGACATGAACCTGCGCGGCCGCTTCACGACCGACGCCGAGGGCCGCTTCCATTTCCGCAGCGTGCGGCCCGCGGGCTACCCAGTGCCGACCGACGGGCCCTGCGGCGTGCTGCTGCGCGCGCAGCGGCGCCACCCCAACCGGCCCGCGCACCTGCACTTCATGGTCAGCAAGCCGGGCCACAAGGTGCTGATCACGCAGGTGTTCGCCGACGACGACGAGAACCTCGAAAGCGATCCGACCTTCGGCGTCACGCGGCGGCTGATCGGCCGCTTCGCGCTCGCGCCGGACGGCCGCAGCGCCTCGCTGCGCTACGACTTCCGGCTCGAGCCGGGCGAGATGAAATTCCCGCGCCCGCCGATCCCTTGACCACCCCAGGCGCCGCGACAAGGCATCGCCCCGATCCACCCACTCTTCTCATGTCCATGACTTTCGATCCTGTTTCCCGACTCGACGGCAAGGTGGCCGTCATCGCCGGCGGCCTCGGCGCCATCGGCCATGCGACGGCCATGCGCCTCGCGGCGCTCGGCGCCACCTGCGTGCTGCTGCACCGCAAGTCCGGCGACGACGCGGCCACCGGCCTGGCCGCGCTGCCCGCGGCCGCCGGCCAGCGCCACGCGGCGATCCGCGCGGACATCGTCGACACGCCCAGCCTGGTCGCCGCGGCGGCCGAGGTGCAGGCCACGCTGGGGCGCTGCGACATCCTCGTCAACAGCGCGGGCCACACGCGGCCGGTGCCCGCGGCCGACCTCGAGGCGCTCGGCGACGAGCTCATCGACGACATCGTGCGCGCCAACTTCCGCGGCGTGTTCGCGACCATCCGCGCCTTCGCGCCGATGCTCAAGGCCAGCGGCGACGGGCTGATCGCGAACATCTCGTCGATCGCGGGCTTCACGGGCGTGGGCAGCAACCTCGCCTACGTGGCCGCCAAGGCGGGCCTGGACGTGGTGGGCGACGCGCTCGCCAAGGCGCTCGCGCCGGCGGTGCGCGTGGTGTCGGTCTCGCCGGGCGCGGTCGAGTCGGGCTTCGTGCCCGGCCGCGGCGCCGAGTTCGCGCAGAAGATGGCGAGCACCACGCCGCTCGGGCGCATCGGCCGGCCCGAGGACGTGGCCGCCGCGGTGGAGGCGCTCGCGACCACGATGCGCTTCGTGACCGGCACGCGCATCGTCGTCGACGGAGGGCGCCACCTGTGAACAAGACGCTGATCACCTGCGCCGTCACGGGCAACCTCGTGAAGCCCGAGCAGACGCCGCACCTGCCGATCACGCCGGTGCAGATCGCCGACGAATGCCTGGCCGCCGCCGAGGCCGGCGCGGGCCAGGTGCACATCCACGTGCGCCACCCCGAGACCGGCCGGCCGTCGATGGAGGTCGAGCTCTACCGCGAGGTGGTCGACCGCATCCGGCGCGGGAACCGCGAGCTGATCATCAACCTCACGACCGGCCCGGGCGGCCGCTTCATCCCGAGCGAGGACGATCCGAAGGTCGCCGCGCCGGGCACCACGCTGCTGCCGCCCGAGAAGCGCGTGGCGCACATCGCGCTGATCCGGCCCGACGTCTGCTCGCTCGACCTCAACACCATGAACTCCGGGCCCGACGTGGTCATCAACACGCCGCGCAACGTGCGGCGCATGGCGAAGGTGATGCGCGAGGCCGGCGTGAAGCCCGAGCTCGAGATCTTCGATTCGGGCGACATGCACCTCGCGCTCGACCTGATCGCCGACGGCACGCTCGACGGACCCGCGATGTGGACCTTCGTGCTCGGCGTGAAGTACGGCTTCGCGCCCACGCCCGAGACCATGCTGTACGCGCGCAACATGCTGCCTGCGGGCGCCTTCTGGAGCGCCTTCGGCATCGGCCGCATGGAGTTCCCGATGGTGGCGCAGGCCTGGCTGCTCGGCGGCCACGTGCGCGTGGGCATGGAGGACAACATCTACCTCGAGAAGGGCGTGCTCGCGACGAGCAACGCGCAGCTGGTGGCGAAGGCGCGCGACATCCTGCGCAGCCTCGGCGGCGAGGTCGCGAACCCGCGCGAGGCGCGCGCGATGCTGGGCCTGCCCGGTGCCGGGGCCGAACGATGAGCGTCGCCGCCATGCACACGACCCAGAGCGCGCGTGCGCTGCGCCTGCAGCACAAGGCCGCCGACCTCGACGCGCTGCGGCTCGAGGCCGCGCCGCAGCCCGAGCCGGCGCCGCCGCCGGGCCATGCCGTGGTGCGCGTCGACGCCGCCGCGGTGAACCCGAGCGACGTGAAGGCCGCGCTGGGCCTGATGCCGCAGGCCGCCTGGCCGCGCACGCCGGGCCGCGATTTCGCGGGCACCGTGGTCGCGGGCCCCACGGCCTGGATCGGCCGCGAGGTCTACGGCTCGGGCGGCGACGTCGGCATCACGCGCGACGGCTCGCACGCGCGCTACCTGGTGCTGCCCGAGCAGGCGCTGCGCGCCAAGCCGCGCGGCATCGCGATGGACGAGGCCGGCGCCGTGGGCGTGCCCTTCGTCACCGCCTACGAAGGCTTCCGCCGCAGCGGCATGCCGCAGGCCGGCCAGACGGTGCTGGTGCTCGGGGCCAACGGCAAGGTCGGCCAGGCCGCGGTGCAGCTCGCCGCGCAGGCCGGCGCGCGCGTGATCGCGGTGCAGCGCCGCGCCGGCCCGTTCGAGGGCTTCGCGAGCGCGCCGGTCGACGTGATCGACGCGCGCGAACATGCCGACGTGGGCGCGCGCGTGCGCGAGCTCACCGACGGACGCGGCGCGCACATCGTCTACAACACCGTGGGCAGCGCCTACTTCGAGGCCGGCAACAAGGCCATGGCCAAGGGCGCGACGCAGATCTTCATCGCCACCCACGACCGCGCGGTGCCGTTCGACATCTTCGCGTTCTACCGCGGCATGCACACCTTCGTGGGCATCGACTCGCTCGCGATGGACTGCGTCGCGAGCACGGCGCAGCTCGACGCGATGCGCGAGGGCTTCGAGCGCGGCACGCTCAAGCCCTTCCCGGTCGCGCGCGCGTTCGCGCTCGACGAGGCGCACGCGGCCTACCGCCTCGTGCTGTCGGGCAGCACCGACCGCGTGGTGCTGCGGCCCTGAGGAGAACCCCGCCATGCACGTCACCCGCTTCGACCAGGCGCCGCACTACGAGGCGCCGAACCACTTCGACATGCGCTGCCTGCGGCTGCAGGGCAAGGAGGCGGGGCCCTCCACGCAGATGTGGATGGGCATGAGCCAGATCCTGCCGGGCGGCCGCACCGGCCTCGACGGCTCGCCGATGGAGAAGCTCTACCTCGTGCTCGAGGGCGAGCTGCACATGGTCGGCGAGATCGACGGCGTGCGCCAGGAAGAGCGGCTCGGCCCCTACGACAGCTGCCGCTTCGCGCCCGGCGAGAAGCGGCAGCTCGAGAACCGCGGCAACCGGCCGGTGCTGGTCGCGCTGGTGATGCCGCACGCGCCGCCGCCCTGAGGCGCCCCGCCCCCTTCGGTCATTCATCGTTCAACGCACAAATCAAACGGAGACAAGACGCATGAAGAAGACATTCCATCCCGGCCGGCGGCGGACGCTGGCGCTCGCGGCCGCATCGCTGCTCGCCTGCACCTTCGCCGGCGCGCAGGCGCAGCCGGGCGGCGGCTGGCCGGGCACGCAGCCGGTGAAGCTGGTCGTGCCCTTCACCGCGGGCAGCGGCACCGACATCGTCGCGCGCCTCGTGGCCGAGAAGCTCGGGCCCGCGCTCGGCACCAGCGTGGTGGTCGACAACAAGCCCGGCGCGGGCGGCACGCTCGGCGCCGCGCTCGCGGCGAAGGCGCCGGCCGACGGCTACACCCTGCTGGTGCATTCGGCGGGCCACCTCGTGAACCCCTGGATCTACAAGGGCCTGTCGTACGACACGGTCAAGGACTTCACCGGCATCACGCCGATGGCGAGCCTGCCCAACGTGCTGGTCAGCGCGCCTTCGCATTTCGCCGACGTGAAGGACCTGGTCGCGAAGGCCAAGGCCAAGCCCGGCGGCCTCAACTACGGCTCGGCCGGCAACGGCTCGGCCACGCACATGAACGCCGAGGTGTTCCGCCTCGCGGCCGGCCTCGATGCGCAGCACGTGCCGTTCCGCGGCACGCCCGAGGCGATGACCGAGGTGATGGCGGGCCGCGTGGACTGGTTCTTCGCGCCGATGGTCTCGGCGCTGCCGCTGATCCAGTCGGGCAAGCTGCAGGCGCTCGCGGTCGGCACGGGCAAGCGCTCGCCGGTGCTGCCCAACGCGCCGACCACGGTCGAGGCCGGCGTGCCGGGCTCGGAGTACCTGTTCTGGGTCGGTCTGTTCGCGCCCGCGAAGACGCCGCAGCCCGTGGTCGAGCGGCTGCAGGCCGAGGTCGCGCGGATCATGGTCTCGCCCGAGGTGAAGGAGCGGCTCGAGAAGCTCGGCGCCGAGCCGTTCACGATGGGCTCGGCGCAGTTCAACAAGTTCATCGTCGACGAGACAGCCAAGGCGCAGCAGGTCGTCAAGGCCGCCAGCATCAAGGTGGACTGAGATGCGCCGCGCCTTGCTCGCCGCCGCGGCCTTCGCCGCCGCCGCGCTGCTGTGCGCCGCCGCGCGCGCCCAGCCGGCCGACCTGGTCGTCACCAACGCGCGGATCGCCACGCTCGACGCGGCCGGCACCATGGCCGAGGCGCTCGCGGTGCGCGACGGCCGCATCGTCGCGGTCGGCGGCGCCGCGCAGGTGCGCGCGCTCGCGGGGCCCGCGACGCGCAGCGTCGATGCCGGCGGACGCACCGTGATCCCCGGGCTGATCGACTCGCACATGCATGCGGTGCGCGCCGCGCTCAGCTATTCGACCGAGGTCAACTGGATCGGCGCGGCCACCATCGCCGAAGCGATGGCGCGGCTGCGCGCGGCCGCGGCGCGCGCGCGGCCCGGCGGCTGGCTGATCGTCGCGGGCGGCTGGACCGAGCAGCAGTTCGCCGAGCGCCGCCGCCCCACGCTCGCCGAGCTGCAGCAGGCCGCGCCCGAGCATCCGGTCTACGTGCAGCTGTTCTACGAGGCGGTGGCCATGACGCCGCGCGCGCTCGAGGCGCTCGGTGTCGCCCCGGGCGCGCTGCCGGCCGGCATGAAGCCTTCGCCCGACGGCGCGCCGGGCTGGATGACGGGCGACATCGTCGGCATCTCGGCGCTGTTCGACAGGCTGCCCAAGCCCACGTACGAGGACAACCTCGCGGGCACGCGCGCCTTCTTCGCCGAGCTCAACCGCCTGGGCGTGACGGGCGTGATCGATCCGGGCGGCTTCAGCATCGCGCCCTCGCAGTACGCGGCGCTGTTCGAGCTCTGGCGCCGCAAGGCGCTGACGCTGCGCGTGGCCTACAGCGTGTTCGCGCAGAAGCCCGGCGTCGAACTGCAGGAGTTCCGCGAGCTCACGCAGATGCTGCCGATGGGCTTCGGCGACGACATGCTGAAGTTCAACGGCATTGGCGAACGCGTGACGATCGCGATGTACAACAACAACTTTCCCGACGCCGCCGCGAAGGAGAAGTTCTACGAGCTGATCCGGTGGGCTGCGCAGCGCGGGCTCGCGGTCACGATCCACTGGCAGGAGAACGCCTCGGTCGACCATCTGCTCTCGCTCTACGAGAAGCTCGACGCCGAGGTGCCGATCCGGGCGCTGCGCTGGTCGATCGCGCACCTCGACGACGCCTCGCCCGAGACGCTCGCGCGCATGAAGGCGCTCGGCATGGGCTGGACGATGCAGGACGCGATGTACTTCCAGGGCGACCGCGCGCTCGCGCAGCGCGGCGAGGCCGCCGCGCGCATGCCGCCGATCGCCACCGCCGTGCGCCTGGGCCTGAACGTGGGCGCGGGCACCGACGCGCACCGCGTGGCCTCGTACAACCCCTTCGTCGCGCTGCAGTGGATGCTCGACGGCCGCACCGTGAGCGGCCGGCCGCAGCGCGGCCCCGGCGAGATCCCGACGCGCGAGCAGGCGTTGCGGCTCTACACCGCGGGCAGCGCCTGGTTCAGCTTCGACGAGGCGAAGCGCGGCACGCTCGAGGTCGGCAAGCTCGCGGACTTCGCGCTGCTCGACCAGGACTTCTTCACCGTGCCGGTCGACCGGATCGCGAAGACCACCTCGCTGATGACGGTGGTCGGCGGCCGCGTCGTTTATGCCGCGCCGCCCTTCGGCGAGGCCGGCGCGGCGCCCTGAGCGGCGGCGGCCATGGCCAGCACCTGGCGCACGCGCTCGCGCAGCACCGGCAGCACCTCGCGCTCGAACCACGGGTGGTGCTTGAACCAGCCGGTGTTGCGCGGCGAGGGATGGGGCAGCGGGATGAAGCGCGGCGCGTGCGCGGCGTAGGCCGCGACGGTGGCGGTGACGCCGCCCCTGGCCGCGTCGCCGAGGAAGTGGCGCTGCGCATACTGGCCGATCAGCAGCGTCAGCGCGATCCGCGGCATCCGCGCGAGCAGGCGCTCGTGCCAGAGCGCGGCGCATTCGCGGCGCGGCGGCAGGTCGCCGCTCGTGCCGCGGCCCGGGTAGCAGTAGCCCATGGGCACGATCGCGACGCGCGAGGCGTCGTAGAACAGGTCGCGCCCGATGCCGAGCCAGCGCCGCAGCTGCTCGCCGCTCCTGTCGTCCCAGGGCAGGCCCGTGGCATGCACCGTCAGGCTCGGCGCCTGGCCCACGATCAAGAGCCGCGCGCTCGCGCTCGCCTGCAGCACCGGCCGCGGGCCGAGCGGCAGCTGCGCGGCGCAGGCGCTGCAGGCGCGGATTTCCGCGAGCAGCGCTTCCATGCGGCCGTCGTCAGCCCTTGAAGAACTTGTTGAGTTCGGCACCCGAGGCCGCGCCTTCGAAATCGAAGCGCCCTTCGTCGGCCAGCACGCGCGCGGCGCGGTCGAAGCCGCCCCAGGCCGCGCGCGCCAGCGCGCCGCCCACGCTGATGCGGCGCACGCCGAGCGCGGCCGCGTCCGCGAGCGTGAGGTCGCTGGTCCAGCCGATCAGCAGGTTCACCGGCTTGGGCGCGACCGCCGCGACCACGGCCGCGATCTGCTCGGGCGTGCGGATCGCAGGCGCATAGAGGCAGTCGGCGCCGGCCTCGGCATAGGCCTGCAGCCGCGCGATCGCGTCGGCCAGGTCGGGGCGGCCGACGATGAAGTTCTCGGCACGGCCCACGAGCAGCGTGTCGCCGCCGGCCGCGTCGATGGCCCGTCGCGCGGCGCGCAGCCGGTCCACCGCCACCTCGAGCGGGAACAGCGGGTCGGCGGCATCGCCGGTCGAATCCTCGATCGAGAGGCCGGCCACGCCGGTCTCGACCGCGAGCCGCACGCTCTCGGCCACTTCCGCGGCGTCGCGCCCGAAGCCGTTCTCGAAATCGGCGTTGACCGGCAGGTCGGTCGCCGCGACGATCTCGCGCAGGTGCGCGAGCACCGCGTCGCGCGCCTCGTCGCCGTCGGCCCGCGCGCAGGACCAGGCGTGGCCGGAGCTCGTGGTGGCCAGCGCCTTGAAGCCCAGCCCCTGCAGGTAGCGCGCGCTGCCCGCGTCCCAGGGGTTCGGAATGACGAAACAGCCCTGCTGGTGGAGCGCGCGGAACTCGGCGCGTTTCTGGGCGGCGGTACGGGTCATGGAAGCCTCATCCTTTGCTGCATGGGGGGACAGGGTTTTTAACGCAACGGCGCGGAGATTGCGCGGCCATGGCTTTCGGTGTTCTGATCGGCACCCATGTCCTACGTGATCCTGCTCCTCCTCCACCTGCTCGCGGCCGCCTTCTGGGTCGGCGGCATGGCGACGATGCACTTCGCGGTGCGCCCCGCCGTGGTCGCCACGCTCGAGCAGCCGCCGCTGCGCCTGCGCACCCTGGCCGCGGCGCTGCGGCGCTTCTTCGTCGGCGTGGACGCCGCCGTCACCCTGCTGTTCGCGAGCGGCTTCGCGATGGTGATGGGCGCGGGCGGCTTCCGCGGGCTGCACTGGCGCATCGAGGCGATGATGGGCATCGCGCTCGTGATGGCCGCCGTCTACGTCTACATCCGCGCCGCGGTGTTCCCGGCGCTGCGCCGCGCCGTCGCGCAGGGCGCCTGGCCCGCCGCGGGCGCACGGCTGCGCACGGTGCGCATGCTCGTGAGCCTGAACCTCGCGCTCGGCGTGGCGGTGTTCGCGGTCGCGATCGTGGGGCGCGCGGGCTGAGAAGGCGGCAAGCGGCCGCTCAACGCTCGCCGAGCGCGGCCCCGTCGACGGGCTTCTGCAGCCACTTGGCGATGTCCTCGCCGAGGGCGTAGGTCACCAGGCCGACCATGCTGCAGGTGCTTCGCGGCAGGCCGAAGTAGATGAACATCTGGCGCCGCGCGGTGAAGCCGACCGGCTTCTGACCCTGGCGCTCGAGCGTGCCGCGCAACTCCACGATCTTCGGGCCGCCGTAGAGCCCGCCCGCATTGGCCAGCAGGTCGGTGATCTCGACGCGCAGCACCGGCGCGCCCTGGGCAGCGGCGGGCGGCGGCGGGGCCAGCAGGTACTGGTAGGGTTCGAGCAGCTGGTCCTGCACCGCCTGCTGCAGCAATGCGGGAACGCCGCAGGCGTCGTCGGACTTCTGGAGCTGCAGCCCCGTCGCTGTCGTGCCGTAGCCGACCGCTGGCATGACCACGCTGTTGCGGGCGTTCGCATCGGGCGGGGGTGGCTCGGGGGTTGCGGGCTGGCGCGTGCCGCAGGCGGCAAGCAGCGCGGCGGCGCCGGCGACAAGACAAAGCCGCGCGGACATGCCCGCGGCGAACCGGTGTGTGGTCATCGAAATCTCCCTGTTGTGAAATGGCTGCGCGCTTTGGGCGCGCGTCCGATTCTGCATGGAGATGCGGTGCCCGCTGAAGGCACGGCCGGCGGCGCTCAGCCCGCCGCGCCCTTGAGCTCGATGCCGTTGCCGTCCGGGTCGGCGAGGTAGATCGAGGGTCCGTCGCCCTCGGCGCCGAAGTTGGTCTGCACCTCGCCGTGCACCGCGACGCCATGGCGGGCCATGTGGGCCCGGATCGCGGCCTCGTCGAAGGGATCGATGCGCAGGCAGAGGTGGTCGAGGTTGCGCCCCTCCGGCCCGGCCGGCGCGCCGCCCCTGCGGCCGAGGGGGCCGTCGTGGGTGACGAGATCGATCAGGCTGTCGCCGGCACGCAGGTGCACCAGGCCGAGGTCGTCGCGGCGCTTCTCGACCGTGCAGCCGAGCACGCCGCAGTAGAAGGCGATGGCGCGTTCGGCGTCGCGCACGCGCAGCACGACGTGGTCGATGCGGTGCAGCGCGAACGGCGCCGCGTCGTCGCTGCGGGGCGGGCGGGGGGCGGGCGGGCTCATGCCCGCCACTGTCTCAGACCACCCCGGCTGCGCGCAAGGCCTCGAAGCGCGTGCCGTCGACGCCGAATTCGGCCAGCACCTCGCGCGTGTGCTGCCCGAGCGCGGGCGGCGCATGGCGCAGCACCGGCGGCGTGGCCGCGAGGCGCAGCGGGCTCGCGACGCCGGTGATGCTGGCGATGCCGTCGCCCGCGTCGCGCGGCAGCGTGACGGCGAGGCCGCGCGCCTTGACCTGCGCATCGTCGAAGGCCTGGGCGATGTCGTTGATCGGGCCGCAGGGCACGGCCTTGTCCTCGAGCAGCGCGACCCAGTCGGCGGTGGTGCGCGTGCGCGTGAGCTCCTCCATCAGCGGGATCAGCACCGCGCGGTGCTTGACGCGCAGCGTGTTGGTGGCGAAGCGCGCGTCGGCGGCCCACTCGGGGCGGCCGGCGGCCTCGCAGAAGCGCGCGAACTGGCCGTTGTTGCCGATCGCGAGCAGCATCGCGCCGTCCTGCGTCGGGAAGTCCTGGTAGGGCGCGAGGCTCGGGTGCGTGTTGCCCTGGCGCTGCGGCGCGCGGCCGGTGTTGAGGAAGGCGCTCGCCTGGTTGGCGAGGATCGCCATGCCGACGTCGAGCAGCGCCATGTCGATGTGCTGGCCCTCGCCGGTGCGGTGGCGCACCTGCAGCGCCGCGAGGATCGCGGTGCTCGCATAGACGCCGGTGAACAGGTCGGTCAGCGCGACGCCCACGCGCAGCGGGCCGCCGCCGGGCTCGCCGTCGGGGCGGCCGGTGATGCTCATCATGCCGGTCATGGCCTGGATCATCAGGTCGTAGCCCGCGCGCTCGGCATAGGGGCCGTCGTGGCCGAAGCCCGTGACGCTGCAGTAGATCAGCCGCGGGTGGTCCGCGCGCAGGCTCTCGTGGTCGAGCCCGTACTGCTTCAGGCCGCCGGTCTTGAAGTTCTCGACCACGATGTCGGACTCGGCCGCCATGCGCTTCAGGAGCGCCTGTCCCTCGGGCGTGGCCATGTCGACCGTGACCGAGCGCTTGTTGCGGTTGCAGGCGGTGAAGTAGCTCGCCTGGTCGGTGTCGTTGCCGTGCGCGTCCTTGATGAACGGCGGGCCCCAGGTGCGCGTGTCGTCGCCGACGCCGGGGCGCTCGATCTTGATGACGTCGGCGCCCAGGTCGGCGAGGATCTGCGTGCACCACGGGCCCGCGAGCACGCGCGAGAGGTCGAGGACCCGGATGCCGGCGAGAGCTGCTGCGGTCATGGCGTGGCGCTGCGGCTTCCTCAGTTGGCGAACGCGGCGATGCCGGTGATCGCGCGGCCCAGGATCAGCGCATGGATGTCGTGCGTGCCTTCGTAGGTGTTGACCACCTCGAGGTTCACGAGGTGGCGCGCCACGCCGAACTCGTCGCTGATGCCGTTGCCGCCCATCATGTCGCGCGCCATGCGTGCGATGTCCAGCGCCTTGCCGCAGGAGTTGCGCTTCATGATCGAGGTGATCTCCA
>CBHTTS010000011.1:0-38891 GCA_966095775.1 uncultured Variovorax sp.
TGCTGTCGGCGTCGGCCACCGAAATGCCGCTGATCGCGAGCGCCGTGTCCTCGCGCGCCTCCTGTGCGCCGGGCACGGTGTTCGACGGCGCGTCGTCGACCGGCGTCACGTCGAAGGTGATCGTGTTCGCGCTCGGGTCGGTGTCGGCGCCGCCGTTGGCGGTGCCGCCGTCGTCGCGCACTTGGAAAGTGAACGATGCGATGCCCGTTCCGCTCTGTCCGGCAGGCGGCGTCCACCGCAGCTGGCCGACGTCGGCCGCGGCGATCACCTGGCCGGCGGTCACGGGTGTGGTGCCGAACACGAGCGCGCCGCTCGCGGGCAGCGTGGTGATGACGACGGCCTGCAGCGCATTCGGCGGCGTGTCGGCCGCGTCGCTGAAGCCGAAATCGGCGACGGTGAAGGCATGGCTCGTGTCCTCGGCCACGGTCACGGTGTTGTCGGTACCCGAGGGCGCGTCGTTGACCGCCACCACCTCGATCCGCGCAGTCGCGGTGTTGGAGTTGCTCGTGCCGTCGTTGACGCTCACCGCGAGCGTGCGCACGCCGGCCACCGGCGCGGCGCTGGTGCTCATGAAGCTCACCAGGCGAAGCGCCGTCTCGTAGTCGGCCCGGCCGAAGGCACCGCTGAACGTCACGGTCTCGTCGGTGCGGGTCCAGGCGATGCCGCTCGCGAGCGTGCCCGACGCGTCGGCCGAGCCGCCGACCAGCAACCGGTCGCCCGCTTGCGCGTTCGTCAACGTGACCCGGGCGCTTGCGAACTGGGTGCTGTCGCCGTCGACGATCGCCACGTCGGTGTCGACCACCGCGACGGCGGCACCGCCCTCGACGTAGGTCGCGGCATGGTCGGCCTGCGTGGCCCCCGAGGAGTCGTCGGCATCGAGGTCGATGGCGGGCCGCTCGGCGTTGTCGCGGTAGTCGAGGTCGGTCGTGCGCGGCGCGGCATCGGCGCCGTCGGGCGCCGTGTCGTCGTCGCTGTCGGCGAGGGTGAAGCGGGTGCCCGCGAGGTTCTCGTCGTTGGCGTCGAAGCCGTCGCCGGCATTGCCGCCCTCGAAGATGTCGAGCAGGCCGTCGCGGTCGGTGTCGGCGGTCGAGGTGACCGAGGTCGGCCCCGCGCCGCGCTCGGCGATGTCGTGCATGCCGTCGTCGTCGCTGTCCGCATCGAGGTGATCGGTCACGGCGTCGCCATCGGTGTCGACCGGCATCAGGCCGAGGCTCGTGGCCGAGGTGCTCGCCGCGCCGGTGTCGGCGTCGTAGGTATCGTCGAGTCCGTCGTCGTCGACGTCGGTCATGGCCGCGCCCTGGCCGCTCGGCGCCTTGTAGTCACGGGTCGCCTGCGCCTCGACGTTGTCGGTGATGCCGTCGTTGTCGGCATCGATGTCGAGCCGGTCGACGATGCCGTCGGTGTCGGTGTCGGTGTCGCTCGGGCGCACGAGAACGGAGAAATTGTCGAGGCCCACGTCGCCGCCGCCACTCCACGGCGTATGGAACCAGATCTCGAGCCGGACCTCGGACGAGTCCCCGGTCGCGAAGCCGAAGCTCTGGTCCGTCCAGAGGCCGCTCGTGTTGTACGCCTGCGGCCCGCCCGTGAGGGAGACGCCGTTGGCCCGGACATCGAGGCTCGCGCCGTTCACCGCCATCTGGAAGTCGAAGCGCAGGTCCTGGCCGGGCTGGACGTTCAGCGTCTGGCCCCAGATGAGGGCGGAAGTCTGCGATTCCTGCTGCGCGGACGAGAGATCGTTCACGATCATGTAGGCACCGCTGCCCGGCGGACGCGTGCCGCCGGCCGGGCCAAAGAAGTTCCAGGTCGCGGTGTAGTTGCCGCCGGTCGAGCCGTTCGCCACCACGCCGTTCCAGTCGCCATAGCTGCCCTTCAGCGGATCCTCCAGTTCGGAGTCGAAGCCGACGTAGCCCGCGGTGAAGTCGGGGTTGTCGATCATGTTCACGGGCGGCCCGATCTCGACGGTATCGAGCAGGCCGTCGTTGTCGTCGTCGATGTCGGCCGTGTTCGCCACGCCGTCGCCGTCGCTGTCGATCGGGGTGATGCGGGCCACGGCCTCGTTCGAGCCGGTGGCGCCGGCCGAGGACACGCCGACGACGCGGACCGTGCGCTCCGCGGTGGCGCCGGAGGTGGTGGCGAAGCGGATCTGCCCGAGCGCCGCCTGGTAGCTGTCGGGACTCGCGTCGCCGCTGAGGGTGTAGACCCCGGTCGCGGCATCGTAGCTGCCCGTCAGCCCCACCGGCAGCGAGCCGCTCGCGAACAGGCGGTCCGCGGCGCCGGCGTTGTCGAGGGTGATGGTCATCGAGGCGAGGTTCTGGCCGTCGGGGTCGGTGACGGAGACCAGGTTGCCGATCGGCACGGTGCCCTGGTCGAGGCTGCGCGCATGGTCGGTGCCGGCGACGGCGCCGTCGAGGTCGATACGCGGCGCGTCCTCGACCGCACCGATGGTGACGCTCACCGTGTCGGTGGCCGCCGAGAAGGCCGTCGTGCCGCCGTTGGCCGCGGTCGACGCCTTGGTGCCCGCGGTGCCCGAGGTCTGGTCCCAGGCGCGCAGCGTGAGCGCGCTCGCGCCGCCCGAGCCGTTGTAGTCGGCGGTGGTGGACTGGAAGTAGAGCCGGGTCTGCGCGTCGTCGGCCAGCAGCAGCGCGCTGCCGTCGGAGACGGCTCCGACCTGCTGCCAGTTCGTGCCGCCGTTGATGGTGTACCACCAGACGCCGTGCTCCGGTGCATTGCCGATGATGGCGATGCCTCTCTTCGCGTCGGCATCGGCATCGCTGATGCCGCCGGTGAAGCTCGAGACCGGCACGCCGAAAGGCGTGGTCCAGCCCGCGGGCGGAGGAGAAGGCGCAGGCGAAGGCACGGGTGCATCCTCCTGCGCCGCATAGTGCAGTTCGGTGCTGGTGTCGAGCACCGGCGCATCGTTCTCCGCGGCGACCGCCACCTCGCTCATGGCCTTGTTGGAATCGGCGCTGCCGTCGTTGGCCACCACCTCGATCAGGCGCGTGGCGTCGGAAGGCGCCTCCGAGCTCGAGCTGTAGCGCACCGCCTTCAGGGCCGCGAGGTAGTCCGCCTTGCTGGCGCTGCCGCTGAGCGTGAGGGTGGCGGTCGCGACGTCGTAGCTCGCAGTGATGCCCGCGGGCAAGGTGCCGCTGACGCCCAGCAGATCGCCGGCCTGCGGATTGGTGATGCGCACCGTCAGCGAACGCTGGTTGGCGCTGTCGAGGTCGACCAGCATGCTGTCGGCCGAGGCGATGGCGACGCCCTCGGCGTTTTCGGTGTAGCCGGTCGCGTAGGCCGGTTGGTCCAGCCGCACCGCATCGACGATCAGGCCCGCGCCATCGGTGGCCGAACCCGAGCCCGTGCTGCCGCGTGACTGGAAACGCAGGGTCACGGTGCCGTCGGCGGGCGCCGTGAAGCTCAGCGAGAACCGCCTCCAGCCGTTGCGGCCGGTTTCGAAGTCCAGCGACGCGATCTCGGCGCCGCCGCTGCGCACGACGGCGCGGCCCAGGTCCGCGCCGGTCGACGAGCCGTTGACGCGGGTGTGCCCGTACCAGCTCAGCGTATAGGTCTGGCCCGGGGTCAGTCCGCTGACGGATTGTTCGATGTAGCGGGAACCGACCGCGCCTTCGACTTCGCTGGCGTTCTCGCCGTCGACGACCGCGCTCAGGCCGTAGGACGAGGCGGCGTGCCTTTCCGCCCTGCTCGTGCCGTCTTCCTGCATCCAGACGGCGGCGTTGCCTTCGAACGAGCCGTCGACGACGGCATTGCGGCCGATGCTGAGCACCGCCGGCGCCATCAGGTGGTCCCATTGGGGCGCGGACAGGGCTGCGGCCTCGATCGCGCCTGCCTCCACTTCGAGCGCCCAGTCGCCGCCGAAACGTTCCGCGCCGGTGGCATCGCTGGATGCGGCGACGTCGGCGCCGGTCAGCGCCGCGAGCATCTCGACGGCCTGCGCTCCGGTCTCGCCGGCGCCGAAATCGCAGCCGTAGATCAGGATGTCGGCCTCGGCCGAGAGCGAGGAGGCGATCGCCGCCAGTTCGTCGCGATGCTCGCCCTGCATGCTCTGCAGCGTCAGGGTCGCGTCGCCCAGGCGCAGCGAGCCGGCCTCGCCGTGGCCGAGGAGGTGGACCGCGCCGACCCCGCTGCGTCCGCGCAGCGTCTCGGCGATGTAGGCCACGCCGTCGGCATCGGCCGCGATGAAGTGCACCTCGGCGCCCGCGGGCAGGTTCGCGGCGAGCCGGTCGGCCTCGGGCACCGCGAGGTCGATGAAGTAGATGCCGCCGGCCGGCGGGCTCGCCTGCGCCGCCTCGGCCCGGTCGAGGGCGCCCAGCGCGGCCACGAGCTCGTCGTGGTCGCGTGCATCGGCCGGCGGGAGTGCCGCGGACGCCTGGGCCGCCTCCTGCGCGGCCTCCTGCGCCGTCTGCGCGGCCGCGGCGTCGAGCAGCACCCGCGGCTCGAGCGCCTGGATCGCGAGTGCCGGCGCGGCGGATCGCGCCGCGGTCTCGCGACGCCGGTCAACGGGACGGAAAAGCGTGGATCTCATCTCTGCAGCCTCCTGACGGATGGGGGTGGATCGGATGGCACGACTCAGGCGCCCGCCTCGCGGACCAGCACATGGGCGACGCGGCCGAGCAGCCGCCGCCCGAGGCTCAGCGGGCGCCCGCGCACCTGCATCTCGCCGCGCTGTTCGGTCATCGGAAGGCCTTCGCCGGAATGCGCGGGCGCGAGCGCCGCCGTGACCTCGAAGACCGCGCTCTCGGGCACGGTCCTGCCGCTCTCCTCGCGCGCGGCCACGGGTCCGCCGCGGGTCGATGCCAGCAGCCGGTTCTCGATCTGCTCGCTGGCCGCGGGCGCGATGCGCGCGATGCGCAGCGCTCGCGCGGGCTGCGCGCGCAGCTCGTCGACGAAGCGGCCCTCGTCACCCTCGGCGATGCGCTGAAGTTCCTGCGCGTCGACGTAGCCGCGTGCCTCCAGCGCGCCCGGGCTCGCGACGAGCGCGAGGCGCGTCCGGTCGTCGAGCCAGCGGCCCGGCACGAGCTCGGGCGCGAGCTCGGCCACCACGCCGTCGAGCGGCGCGCGCAGCACCAGCCGGTCGCGCTCGCGCGCCAGGCCCTCGATGCGGTCGTCCTCGAGGCGCAGCTCGCGCGCGAGGACGGTGCTCTCGGCCAGGTCGCGCAGATCGGCGCCGCGCCGGGCGAGGCGTTCCGCCAGCAGGCCGCGGCGCTCGTGCGCGCTGCCGAGCTGCCACGCGAGCTCGGGCGCGACCAGCGTCATCAGCGCCTCGCCCGCGCGCACCGGGTCGCCCGCGCGCACGTGCACCGCCTTGAGCCGCGCCGCGCGCGGCGCGAAGACGGGCGCCTGCCGGGCCGCCGTCAGCACCGCGGGGATGCGCACCGTGTAGGGCCAGGGCAGCAGCAGCGCGACGAAGAGCGCCAGCAGCACCAGCGCGGTGCCGCGCGCGCGGCGGCCGGCCTCGCGCCGCCGCGCGACCCAGACCTTGAACTCGCGCCACACGGGCAGCACCACGAACCAGCCCAGCTCCACCGCGAACAGGAACAGGCCGAGCAGCTTGAAGAAGTAGTGGTACACGAGCAGCGCGATGCCCAGGAACAGGAAGAAGCGGTAGATCCACGTGGCGTAGGCGAAGCCGACCAGCCACGCCCGGCGGCGTCCGCGCGCGGGCTCGGGCGGGGCATCGCCGAAGCCGAAGAGCTGCTCGCGCAGCCACCAGCGGCCCATCGCGAACGCGCGCTCCTGCAGGTTCGGCTGGCCCAGCAGGTCGCTGAACAGGTAGTAGCCGTCGAAGCGCATCAGCGGGTTGAGGTTGACCGCGAGGCTCAGCACCCAGCCGGTGGTGGCGAGCGCGAAGGCGGCGTCGCGCAGGGCGCCGTCGGGCAGGAACACCCAGGCCAGCGTGGCGAGCACCCCCACCAGCATCTCGACCATCATGCCGGCCGCATCGATCAGCACGCGCTCGCGCCGGCGCGGCAGGCGCCAGGCGTCGGTGGTGTCGGTGTAGAGGATCGGCGCCATCACCACGAAGGCCACGCCCATGGTGGTCACCCGCGAGCCCATGCGCACGGCCGTGTAGCCGTGGCCGAGCTCGTGCAGGGTCTTGACCAGCGCGAGGCTCAGGCCGAAGGCCGCGATGCCGCCGACCGACAGCATCTCGGGGAAGGTGGCGGCGAAGCGCTCCCACTGCCGCGACACCAGGTAGAGCCCGACCAGGCCGAGCGCCGCGACCGCCCACCACAGTGCGGGCGCGAAGAAGGGCCGTACCCAGGGCAGCGTGCGGCGCAGGAAGGCGTCGGGCCGCGCGAGCGGGATCTTGAAGAACAGGTAGCCGTGCAGCAGGCGGCTCCACGGCGAGCGCCGCGCCGCCTGCACCTGCCCGCGCACGCGCGCGAAGGTGCGCTGCGGCACCGGGCTCAGCAGCTCGTGGCGCTGCAGGAAGTCGACGAGCGCGTCGATCTTCTCCTCGCCCACCGCGCGGCCGCCGTCGCGCAGCACGGCGGCGCGCAGCGCGTCGACGCTGCCGGCGCTCCAGTGCGCCAGCAGCTCGACCACCTCCCGGTCCACGCTGTAGAAGCGCTGCGCCAGCGGGTCGTGGATGCGCCATTGCGCCGCCCCGCCCGGGGCCTCGCCGGCCGCACCGCCCTCGATGAGCCGCAGCTCCTGCCGCAGCGCCGGCAGCGGCCGGTCGGCCGGCCCGGCCGGCCCGGCCGGCGCCCGCGGGGCGTGGAGCGCGTCGGCCGTCATGCTCAGATCCCCGTCCATTGGCGCGCCGCGGTGATCGGGCGGCGCAGCAGGTAGTAGAGCAGCGGGACCGGCTCGCCGTAGACCCGCGCCGTGCCGCGCAGGCCCAGGCGCTCGGGACCGGTGCGCCCATCGGCCACGCGGGCGGTCACCGCGTAGCTCAGGATGCCGGCGGCGTCGGCCTCGGCCTTGAAGGCCGCGCGCAGCACGCGGGCCTCGCGCGGCGCCAGCGGCGCGGCGTCGAGGAACACCTTGACCCGCGCGTTCTCGCGCAGGTTGACGGCATCGGCCACCGGCATGCTGATGCGGTATTCGACGCGCTCCGGATCGGCCACCCGCATGATCGCCTCGCCCACGGCCACGGGCCGCCCCATCCAGTCGCGCGGATCGCCGTAGAGCGCGACGCCGGCGCGGCGCGCGCGGATCACGGACTTGTCGAGCATGGCGCGCGCATAGTCGCGCTCGGCCAGCGCGACCTGCTCCTCGCTGCGCGCCACCACGAGCTCGCGCCTCGCGGCGTCGTCGGCCACGGCGGCCTGCTGCAGCCGCAGCCGGCGCGCGCCCGCCACTTCGACCTTGCGCTGCGCCACCTCGAGATCGCTGCGCAGGGTGGTGTCGACCAGCTGCACCAGCGGCGTGCCCACGCGGACCTGCGCGCCCGGCTGCACCAGGATCCGCTCCACCACGCCGGGCACCGCGGTCGCGACCACGAAGGGCTCCTGCGGCGCGACCTCCACGGGCGCGAGCGTGGTCAGCGGCACGCGCACGAAGACCAGCGCGGCCGCGGCGGCCGTGGCCGCGAGCGCGAACCGCCACGGATGCCGCCGCCATGCGGCCGGCGGCCTCGCGCGCCCCTCGATCGCACTGAGGCCGTGGGCGTAGGCGGCGGCAAGCCGCGCCGCGAGCGTCTGGTGCGCGGGCTCCCAGGGTTCACGGCGCGCGAGCAGCCAGCCGGCGCGCACCGGCTGCGCGCCGTCGGAGAGCGGCACCCACATCATGTGGGCCAGCGCCGCATCGGGGGTGCAGGGGTCGGACGGATCGACGTGCGCGGGCAGCTCGAACAGATGGACGCCGCCCGCGCCGTCGGTGTGCGACCACGCGTTCGCGACCATGTTCTCGTACCAGCGGGTCATCGGCGCATCGCGGTTGACGTGCGCGAGCGCGGACACCGCCACCGTCTTCCAGCGCGTGCGCGCCCCGGGCGTCGCGGCCTCGAGCACGAGCGCGATGTCGAAGGGCAGCAGCGCCACCGGTTCGTTCGCGAGGTGCTGCCAGAGCGCGTCCTTCGCCAGGCACTGGCGCAGCTCGCCCTCGATGCGGATGAGCTGCACGCTGGTGACGGAGAGCCCGCCCGCATCCGGATGGGCGGGGGAAGAAGCCTGTGACGTCATCTGCTCACCTCACCTCGCCCGTCGGCCTCGCGAGGGATACGACGCCGGGGACAGTTCGGCCGCGGAGGCCCGGGCTGCGGAGGCCGCGCGCGTGTCGCCCTGCTCGAGGACCACGCGTCCGCTCATGCCCGGCAGCACGCCCGGCGGTACATCGGGCACCGCGGCCACCACCTTGACGGTCTGGCTCACCGCGTCCACCGCCGCGGAGATGCGTTCGACCGTGGCGGGCAGCAGGTCGCCCGTCTCGTCGACCCTGAACGCCATGGCCGAGCCCGTGCGCAGCCAGCCGAGCCACTTCGAGGGCACCACCACGTGCAGTTCGAGCGGGTCGTCGCTCACGATGCGCAACAGCTTCTCGTTGGCCGAGGGCGTCTCGTGCACCCGCGCGATGGTTTCGACCACGCGGCCCGAGAACGGGGCGGACAGGCGGCAGTCGCGCATGCGCGCGCGGATCGCGTCGGCCTGGGCCGCGCGCTCCCTCTCCTTGTAGCGCGCGATCTCGGCGTCGGCGCGGCCGGTCGCCTGCATCGCGAGCAGCTCGTCCTGGACCTCGGCATTGCGCGCCTCCGCGGCCTGGCCGGCATCGGCGGCGCGCAGCTCGGCGTGCAGCCGGTTGCAGTCGAAGGCGACGAGCGTCTGGCCCTTGCGGAACGCATCGCCCTCGCGGAACGGCATCCGTTCGATGCGCTCGGAGATGGCCGCGGCGAGCACGGCCTCGTGCCGTGCCCGCAGCACGCCGCGCGCGCCGTCGTTCGGCAGCGCCTCGTCGGTTTGGGCCGGCGCGAGCGGCGCCAGCAGCGCGAGCGCCAGGCCCGCGGCCAGATGACAGGGTGTCGTTCGGTGCATCTCAGTTCTCCCGTGAAGCGGCGGCCGCGCCCGCGTCCGCGAGCGGCGCCTGCAGCGCCGCAGGGTCGAGCCGGCGTGCCCACATTGCGCGCAGCTTGGCGCTCAGCGAGGCGACCGGCTCGGTGGTGCTCATCTGCGACGTGACCGGATCGATGCCCAGCGACGCGTAGAGATTGGCGTAGGCGTTCTGCAGGTCCGCGAGCGCCATGTCGTAGCGCACCTTCGCGACGAGCGTGTTCATCTGCTCGCGGATCAGCGACTGGCGGCTCAGCTTCTCGGCCTTGAAGCCCGCTTCGATCTGCGCCTCGATCCGGCCCTGCACCTCGTGCAGGCGGCCGGCGGTCTCGAGCTCCTGCAGCCGCAGCGCATAGCGGGCGCGCGAGACCTCGAGCTGCGTCGCCACCGCGGTGGTGAGCGCGAGCTGGCGGTGGTCGAGCAACTGGCCCTGCGCCCGGATCTTCTGCTTCTCGGCGGGCAGGCGGAACACGTTCAGCAGGTTCCAGCTCGCGCGCGCGCCCCAGCCCACCCAGTCGCCGTCGTAGAGGAAGCTGTTGTCGCTGTGGCTGGAGCCGACGAACAGGCGCAGGCCGGGCAGCATGCGCAGGTAGGCGGCCGTCATCTCGCGGTCGTTGCCGCGCAGCTGGTAGGCGACTTCGCGCAGCTCGGGCCGGTTCTCGATCGCGGTGCGCAGCAGGTCCGCTTCGCCCGCCGCACCGGCGCCCGCGAGCGGTTGCGGCTGCCAGGCGATGGACGCCGGCGGCAGCGCCACGCGGTACGCGGTGCTGGGCGGCAGGTTCATGAGCGCGCCGAGCTGCTGCTTGGCGACGCCGAGCTCGCGCGCGAGCGCCTGGACGTCGCGGCGGATGCCGAGCAGCTCGCGCTGGTAGCTCAGCGGCGCCAGCGGGGCGCTCAGGCCCGCCTTCTCCTGGCGCTCGGCCAGCTCGAGCGCCGCGCGGGTGCTGCGCTCGAGCTCATGGATCCGCTCCATCAGCCGCTCGGCGCTCACGGCGCGCCAGTAGGCGGTGCGCACGTCCTCGATCAGCCGGTTGATGACCTTGCGCTTGCGTTCCTCGGCGATGTTGACCTGGTCGGCGGCCTGCTGCGCGCGCACGTAGGAGAGCCCGAAGTCCAGCACGTCCCAGCTCAGGGAGAGGTCGCTCGTGAGCACGTTGCGGTCGGAGGAGGTGGAGGGCTCGAGCGAGGTGCGCCCGCTCAGCAGCGAGCGGCTGCTGCCGCCGGCATCGCTGTCGCGGCCCGCATAGTCCAGCGAGGCGACGAGCTTGGGCAGCATGTCGTGGCGCTGCAGGTCGAGCTCCTTGCGGCTCAGCGCGAGGTTCATGAGTTCGACCCGGCCGTCGAGGTTGTACTTGATCGCGCGCGCCATGGCTTCGTAGAGGTCGACGGGCCCCGCCAGCGGCTCCTGCCCGGCCGTGGCGCGTTCGACGAGGTCCGCGGCGCGCGCCTGGTTCTCCGCCGGCGCGAAGGGCTCGGGCTGCACCGCGCAGCCGCCGATCAGCAGAAGGGCCGGGAGCGCAGCGAGGCAGGTGCGCCTCGCGCTGTCCGAGCCGCCGAGGCGGCGTCCTGCGGCCTGGGCCGACGGGTGCGCCATGCCGTTCCCGCGCAGCGGCGAGTGGCCGCGGATGTTCAAACGACGCCAATTCATCATGCAGTCTCCAGAATTGCTCCGTTGTCCTCCCGATCCCGCACACTTCCCTTTGGCAGTGAGTTCGTTCTTATCTGGCTTTCAATCTACCTTCCTATCGAGTTAATGAATGTCAAACATTCTTGTCTCAGGGTTTATTCGATCAAATTTCCAGTTCGAAAAAGTTCTTCTGTATCAATGACTTAAATAGAAAGTGGCATATCTCCAGAAGTGGCGTCGCGATGAGAAGTGAATGAAAAAGGAGACACTGAACCGGCCTCTTCGAGCTCCGCGTCGGAATTGCGCAACTCCTCCGTCGAATTCTTCTAACTTTGATATTCAAAGAATTGACTCGCTTGCCCGATCGGCGATTTACGATGAATATTCAGAACATTTCAAACTGAGATCTTTATTGTTTTTTAGCATCGAGATATTCAAATGGCGCACCGTAACGTCGTGCGCACGCGGACGGCCGCCGCCGAATGACAGCGCTACCGAAAAGACTCATGGGGGGGAATTGAAGCGAACGACGATCGCTGAATGGATCGACCGCCGTGCAGGCATGGCGCCGCCCGCGCGGCCAAGCGGCCGCGCAACGACGTTTTCGAGGGGGAGGTGGTGCCGCTTGTCGGGTTCGAACTGACGACCTTCCGCTTACAAGGCGGGTGCTCTACCAACTGAGCTAAAGCGGCACGGAATGCTTGACGATTCTAGCGAAGCGAACCGGCCGCCCCGCCCGGGCCCGTCACGGCCCTGGCGCGGTCATTTCACGCGCTTGAGCGACGGCCGGTTGCCGCCGCCGCCCGCGGGCGGGCGCGGCGGCTCGTCGGGAGAAGCGCCGTCGTCGCCGGCACCGACGGTTTCATCGGAGTCCTCGCCGGTCACGAGATGGACGACCTTGCCCGCATCGCCCTCGGCGCCGCGCGACGCGTCGCGCAGCGGCGCGCGTGCGGCCGGCGCGGGCGCGGCCTGCGGGCCCTCGCCGGCCTGCGAGGGGACCGGCAGCGGAAAGGCCATGCCCTGCCCGTTCTCGCGCGCATAGATCGCGATCACGCGGCCCACGGGCACGACGATCTCGCGCGCGGTGCCCGCGAAGCGGGCCTTGAACTCGATGAAGTCGTTGCCGAGCTTGAGCGAGCTGGTCGCGTCGAAGCTGATGTTCAGCACGATCTCGCCGTTCTTCACGTACTCGCGCGGCACCTGCACGGTGTCGTCGACCTGCACCGCGACATAGGGCGTGAACCCGTTGTCGGTGCACCATTCGTAGAGCGCCCGGATCAGGTACGGACGGGTGGAGGACGACTCGAGCGCGTTGATCATGAAAGACGGCGAAAAGCGATGAAAGCAGGCACCGAGCTTACTTACTTCCGCATGACCTTTTCGGACGGCGTGAGCGCTTCGATGTAGGCGGGGCGCGAAAAGATCCGCTCGGCGTACTTCAGAAGCGGCGCGGCGTTCTTGCTGAGGTCGATGCCATAGTAGTCGAGGCGCCACAGCAGCGGCGCGATCGCGACGTCGAGCATCGAGAAATTGTCGCCAAGCATGTATTTGTTCTTGAGGAACACGGGCGCGAGCTGCGTCAGGCGGTCGCGGATGTGCGCGCGCGCCTTCTCGAGCGCCTTCTCGTTGCCCTTGGCGGTGCGGTTCTCGAGCGTGGCGACGTGCACGAACAGCTCCTTCTCGAAATTGAGCAGGAACAGGCGCACGCGCGCGCGGTCCACCGGGTCGCCGGGCATCAGCTGCGGATGCGGGAAGCGCTCGTCGATGTACTCGTTGATGATGTTCGACTCGTACAGGATCAGGTCGCGCTCGACCAGGATGGGCACCTGGCCGTAGGGGTTCATCACGCTGATGTCTTCGGGCTTGTTGTAGAGGTCGACGTCGCGGATCTCGAAATCCATGCCCTTTTCGAACAACACGAAGCGGCAGCGGTGGGAAAAGGGGCAGGTCGTTCCTGAATACAAGACCATCATGGCGAGAGACTCCTAAAAATCAAAAAGAGTGGGTCGCGTTGGCAACCCACTCTGAGGGACCGGCCGCGCGGCGCGACCGGTCGGCGTGGACGAAACTACTTGACGTCTTTCCAGTACGACGCGTTGAGTCGCCACACGAAGACCAGCGACATGACGAGGAACAGCATCACCCACACGCCGATGCGGATGCGGGTGTTCTGTGCCGGCTCGGCCATCCACTGGAGGTAGCCGACCAGGTCGCCCACGGCGGCATCGAACTGCAGCGGCGTCATGGTGCCCGGCGTGACCTGTTCCCAGCCCTTGAACACCTCGGCCTCGTGGCCGTGCTGCTGGACCTTGGTGTAGACCGGGCGGCGCTCGCCCTGCAGTTCCCACAGCGGGTTGGGCATGGCGACGCTCGGGAACACGAGGTTGTTCCAGCCCGTGGCCTTGGTGTCGTCGCGGTAGTAGGTGCGCAGGTAGGTGTAGAGGTAGTCGGCACCCGTGCCGCCGTGGCCGGCGCGCGAGCGGGCCACGAGCGTGAGGTCGGGCGGCGTGGTGCCGAACCATTCCTTCGCCTGGCGGGCATCGATGTTGGCCTTCATGGTCTCGCCGACCTTCTCGGTCGTGAACAGAAGGTTGTCCTTGATCTGCTGCTCGCTGATGCCGATGTCCTTCAGGCGGTTGTAGCGCATGAAGGCGGCCGAGTGGCAGTTGAGGCAGTAGTTGACGAACAGCTTCGCGCCGTTCTGCAGCGCCGCGACGTCGGTGGTCTTGTTGGGCGCCTTGTCCCAGGCGATGCCGCCCTCGGCGGCCGAAGCGGCCGCGGAAAAGGTCAGGCCGAGCGCCAGACCCACAACCGCGATCCAGCCGGAAATGCTTTTCTTCATCGTGTTTCTCTCGTGCTCTCGGGGGCTTCTCAATGGGCGGCGTAGGTCACGCGCTCGGGCACGGGCTTGAACTCGCCCTTGCGGCTCCACCACGGCATGAGCAGGAAGAAACCGAAGTAGACCAGCGTGCCGATCTGCGAGACGGTCTGCGCGATGTCCAGCACGAACGAGCCGATGACCAGGTTGCCCCAGACGCCAGGCGCCTGGATGCCCAGGTAGCCCAGGATCAGGAAGAAGAACACGAAGGCGCCGTAGACGAACTTGTGCCAGTCCGGACGGTAGCGGATCGACTTGACCTCGCTCTTGTCGAGCCAGGGCAGGAAGAACAGGATGATGACCGAGCCGCCCATCACGACCACGCCCCAGAACTTGGCGTCGATCACCAGCATCAGGACGATGACGAGGGCGGCGGCGACGACGGAGACCACCTTGCCGATCAGGCCCATGCGCGACTTGACCAGGGCGTACAGGCCGCCGGCGGCCACGCAGACGATCAGCACGTACATCATCTCGGTCGTGATGGCGCGCAGCATCGAGTAGAACGGCGTGAAGTACCAGACCGGCGCGATGTGCGGCGGCGTCTTCAGCGGGTCGGCCGGGATGAAGTTGTTGTACTCCAGGAAGTAGCCGCCGGCCTCGGGCGCGAAGAAGATCACGGCCGAGAAGATGGTGAGGAACACCACCACGCCGAAGATGTCGTGCACGGTGTAGTACGGGTGCGAGGGGATGCCGTCCAGCGGATGGCCGTCGGGGCCGCGCTTGGCCTTGATCTCGATGCCGTCGGGGTTGTTGGAACCCACTTCGTGCAGCGCGATCAGGTGCGCCACCACCAGGCCCAGCAGCACCAGCGGCACCGCGATCACGTGGAAGCTGAAGAAGCGGTTCAGCGTCGCGTCGCTCACCACGTAGTCGCCGCGGATCAGCAGCGCGAGGTCCGGACCGACGAACGGGATCGCGGCGAACAGGTTCACGATCACCTGGGCGCCCCAGTACGACATCTGGCCCCAGGGCAGCAGGTAGCCCATGAAGGCCTCGGCCATGAGGCACAGGAAGATCGCGCAGCCGAACACCCAGATCAGCTCGCGCGGCTTGCGGTAGCTGCCGTACATCAGGCCGCGGAACATGTGCAGGTACACCACGATGAAGAACGCCGAGGCGCCCGTCGAGTGGATGTAGCGGATCAGCCAGCCCCAGGGCACGTCGCGCATGATGTACTCGACCGAGGCGAAGGCGAGGTTCGCGTCGGGCTTGTAGTGCATCACGAGGAAGATGCCGGTCACGATCTGGATGACGAGCACCAGCATCGCGAGCGAGCCGAAGATGTACCAGAAGTTGAAGTTCTTCGGGGCGTAGTACTTGCCCCACTGGTCGTTCCAGAGCTTGCTCAGCGGAAAGCGGTTGTCGACCCAGTTGAGGAGCTTCTCGCCCGCGGGCGCGTTGGGGGAGATTTCGCGGAATTCAGCCATGTTCTTCGTCTGCCTCAGGCCTTCTTGGAGTCTTCGCCGATCAGGAGCTTGGTGTCCGACAGGTACATGTGCGGCGGCACGGGCAGGTTGTCGGGCGCGGGCTTGTTCTTGAAGACGCGGCCAGCGAGATCGAAGGTGGAGCCATGGCAGGGGCAGAGGAAGCCGCCTTCCCAGTCGTTCGGCAGCGACGGCTGCGGACCGGCCTGCAGGCGGTCGACGGGCGAGCAGCCGAGGTGGGTGCAGATGCCCACGACGACGAGCACGTCGGGCTTGATCGAGCGATGCTCGTTCTGTGCGTACTTGGGGGTGAATTCGTCGGGGTGGCGCTTGGACTGCGGGTCGGCCAGCTGGCCGTCGAGCTTCGGCAGCTGCGCGACCTGCTCGGGGGAGCGCTTGAGGATCCAGACGGGCTTGCCGCGCCATTCGACGGTGATCTTCTCGCCGACCTTGAGGCCTGCGATGTCCACTTCGACGGCAGCGCCGGCGGCCTTGGCCTTCTCGGACGGCTGGAACGTACTCACGAAGGGAATCGCGGTGGCCACGCCTCCCGCTACGCCGGCACAGCTGGATGCGATCAACCACGTCCGCTTGCTTGTGTCGATCCGGGGGGAGCCGGAGGTCATGTCACTCATGGGGATCCTCTATGTCTTCTTCGCTGGAGCAGGGTCAACCGGCGATTGTAGCGGGCTGTTGCGTGCATATTCAACGACGGCGGATGCGCGCCGCGAATGCGCGTCGCCCGCCGGCCCCCGGGATGAATTAAGAACAACGAATTAGCAATTCATTTCAAAGACATTTCGACACAGGAATTTGCACGTACAAACGCCTTAAAAAGTAAATTAGTTGCGGCACACTTCGCCAGCTGATAGGCTTCTCTCAACTGTTAATTGCTATAGAGAGGATATTTGCCATGAGAATTAAGCCATTGGTTTCCGCGACCGCTGTCGCCGTTCTGGGCATTTCTTCCGCATTCGCCCAGACCCCGCCCTCGCCCCCGCCCGTCTCGACGCCGGGCCCGCAGCCGGCGAGCGCCACGGGCGCCACCAACTCGGCCTTCGGCCGCATCACCGCCGGCCAGGCGGGCGGCGTCGCCGCCAGCGTCGGCCTCGCGGCTGCCATCGCCAGCGGCAATGGCGGCAACAGCGGCGGCGGCAGCGGCACGGGTGGCACCGGCGGCACCGGAACGGGCACGACCGGCACCAACTGACCGTGCCGGCCCTCTCCGCGGGAGGGCACTCGCTGAGAGCGCTGCGCGCCGGCCTTGCCGCGCGACTTGCGGGATGCTGCCTGCTGGCAGCCGTCCTGCTGGGCGTCGGCGGCTGCTCTTCCGGTTCCTCGGCCATGCTGGCCACGGCGCGCCATCTGTACGGCGGAAAAACCGCGGCGCCCGAACCCCATTTCAATCCGAATTACCGCTATCTGCGCGTCGTGACGGGCGGGCAGCCGGTCTTCATGGTGCTCGGCTATATCGACCAGCGCCCCGAAGGCGCCGTCGAGGTCTGGTACAGCGGCAGCGGCGAAGTGGTGCGCCTGCTCGACGGCCGGCTGGTGGGCACGACGGGCCTGTCGACCGACTGGCGCGCGGTCCGCTTCTCGGCGCTGCCCGCGTGGTCCGCCGAGGCGGCCGCCGGGACCTACGTGCGCGAGCGCGACATGATGCCCGGCTACCGCTTCGGCATCCGCGACGAGGTCGTGCGCGTGCCGATCGCGCCGCCGCAGCAGGCGGCGCTGGCCGGCACGCCGGCGGCGTCGCTGCGCTGGTACGAGGAGCGCAGCACCTCGCGACCGGCGAGCGCCTCGCTGCCGCCCGCGCGCTTCGGCGTTTCGGTCTCGGGAGGCGCCCCGCGGGTCGTCTATTCCGAGCAATGTCTTTCCAACGATCTGTGCATGAGTTTCGAGCAGTGGACGCCTTCTCCCCCAGCACCCGTCGCAGCGGCGAGCGCTGGTACATGAACAGTTTGCTTCTTCGAGGCTTCGGCAGAGATCCCCGCCCGCTGCGCGTCGCGATGGCCGCCTGCGCGCTGGCGGCCTCCTGCGCCGCGAACGCCCAGGCGCCGAACGGCGCCGCGGCGAGCCAGGCCGTGCCCGCGAGCGATGCCGACATCCGCCCTGGCGAGCGCCTGAGCGCCTGGCTGCTGCGCCAGCCGCCTGCCGCCGCGTCGCCCGGGCTGGCCTGGCGCGTTCCGCAGGAGCGCCTCGCGCAGCAGTTCCTCAAGAACACGGTGCTGGTGCGGCTCGAGGCCGCGCGCCGCCGCGCGCCGAAGCCGGAGCATGCGCAGCGCCAGCAGCTGATCACCTGGCTGCAGGGCCTGCCGGTCACGGGGCGCGTCGCGCTCGGCATCGTGGACCCGCGCTGGCTCGAAGCCCATCCCGAGCAGGACCCGGTGCTGACGGCCGGCCAGCAGCTCGTGGCGCCGCCGCCCGCATTGAAGACCGTCGCGGTGGTGCAGGCCGACGGCCGTCTGTGCCGGATCGCGCACGAGCCCGGCCGCACGGCCTGGGACTACGTGGCCGCCTGCGACCCCGCCGGCCGGCACGACTGGGCCTGGGTGGCGCAGCCCGACGGCCGCACGGCGCGCGTGGGCGTCTCGCCGTGGAACGCGCATCCCTCGAACGAGCCCGCGCCGGGCGCGTGGATCTGGTCCGCGCCGCGCGGCATGGCCGATCTCGAGGGCATCTCCGAAGGCCTGATCAAGTTCCTCGCGACGCAGGGCCCGTCGCCGCAGGAGGAAGCCGGCCTGCCGGCGCCTGCGCCCGCGGCCGAATCCGCCGTGGTGCCGGTGGCCGAGCCCGCCGTTGCGCCGGCGCCCGTGGCCGCTCCCGCGCCGCCGCCCTCCCCGCCCACGGTCTCGGTGCTCGCCGAGCCGGCGCCGCAGTACCGCGCGCTGCAGCCCAGCGGCAACGACTGGGGCGAGACCGGCCTGCTGCAGACGCCGACGGCGCGCATGGGCCAGGCGGGCGACATGCGGACCTCGATCTCGCACGTGTCGCCCTACACCCGGCTCAACGTGATGTTCCAGCCGCTCGACTGGCTGGAGGCCGGCTTTCGCTACACCTCGATCAGCAACCGGATCTACGGCATCGGCCTGAGCAACCAGGGCTACAAGGACAAGAGCATCGACCTGAAGGCGCGGCTGTGGAAGGAGTCGGCCTACCTGCCCGAGGTGGCGCTGGGCTTTCGCGACATCGGCGGCACCGGGCTGTTCTCGTCCGAGTACCTGGTGGCGAACAAGCGCTACGGCGACTTCGACTTCAGCCTCGGCATCGGCTGGGGCTACCTGGGCAACGCCGACACGATCAGCAACCCCTTCGGCCTGCTGAGCAGCCGCTTCAAGACGCGCGTGAGCCAGACCACCTGGGGCGGCGCCAACTTCGGCCGGCTGTTCCGCGGCCCGGCGGCGCTGTTCGGCGGCGTGCAGTGGCGCACGCCCTGGGACCCGCTCACGGTCAAGCTCGAGTACGACGGCAACAACTACCAGAACGAGCCGCTCAACAACAACCAGCGCCAGCGCTCGCCGATCAACATCGGCCTCGAATACCGCTACGCGCCCGGCATCACCTTCTCGGCCGGCTTCGAGCGCGGCGACAAGCTGATGCTGGGCCTCACGCTGCAGACCAACCTGGCCTCGATGCAGATGCCCAAGACCGCGGACCCGCCGGCGCCCCGGTTCACGCCCGATCCGCCCGCCACCTTCAAGGGCTGGGCCGCGACCGCGGCGGAGATCGAGAACCGCACCGACTGGACCATCCAGCGCATCGCGCCGCAGGGCGAGATGCTGCACGTGTGGATCACCGAAAGCGCCACGGTCTACCGCAGCGCGCGCGTGGAGCAGATCATCGCGGTGCTGCACCGCGATGCGCCGGGCTCGATCAGGAACTTCGTGCTGCACTACTCGGAGCGCGGCCTCGCGATGCATGCGCAGGTGGTCGACCGCGGCGAATGGGTCGCGGCCCACTACCAGGCGCAGACGCCGGGCGAACAGCGCGCGGCGAGCCAGCGCGACTACGCGCCGCCGCCCGTGGGCGCCGACAACCCGAAGGTCGCGCTCCCCTCCGCCACGGCCGCCGCTGCGTCCGGCGATGCAGCCGGCAGCGCCGGCAACCAGCCGCTCGGCGCCTGGGAGCGCCGCACGCCGAAGTTCAGCATCGGCCTGACGCCCAGCCTGGGCCAGATCCTCGGCGGCCCGAACGCCTTCGTGCTCTACCAGATCGGCGTGCAGGCGGTGGCCGAGTACCGGTTCACGCCGAGCACCTGGATCAACGGCGCGCTGAACCTGCGCCTGGTCGACAACTTCGACAAGTTCACCTACACCGCGCCCAGCAACCTGCCGCGCGTGCGCACCTACCAGCGCGAGTACGTCACCTCGAAGCGGCTCACGATGCCGGTGTTCCAGCTCACGCACGTCGGCCGGCTCAGCGACAACCAGTACTACAGCGTCTACGGCGGCGCGCTCGAGACCATGTTCGCGGGCGTCGGCGGCGAGTGGCTCTGGCGGCCGTGGCGCAGCAAGCTCGCCTTCGGCGTGGACTTCAACCACGTGCGGCAGCGCGACTTCGAGCAGGACTTCGGGCTGCGCGACTACAAGGTCAACACCGGCCATGCGACGCTCTACTGGGACACCGGCTGGAACGGCGTGCTCGCGAAGATCAGCGCGGGCCAGTACCTCGCGGGCGACCGCGGCGTGACCATCGACATCAGCCGCCGCTTCGACAACGGCGTGGTGCTCGGCGCCTATGCGACCAAGACCAACATCTCCGCGCGCCAGTTCGGCGAAGGCAGCTTCGACAAGGGCATCTACCTCGCGATCCCCTTCGATGCGCTGCTGCCGCGCACGAGCAAGTTCACCGGCCACTTCGCCTGGGCGCCGCTGGTGCGCGACGGCGGCGCGCGGCTGGGCCGAATCCATCCGCTCTACGAGATGACCTCGGCGCGCGATCCGAGCGCGTTCAAGTTCAGCGCGCCCGGGACCGGCGAGCCGCGCAGCGGCGACAACATCCTGAACTTCGAGCGGCGGTAGCCCGCCCGCCCGAAGTCAGGCCGCGGACCGCTGCGCGGCGCCGCGCATGATGAAGAACAGCCAGACCATCATCGCGGCCGCCATGCAGCCGAAGCCCACGGTCATGGCATTCACGGTCTGGAGGTAGGAGACCGGCGACCGGCTCGCGAGCATGCAGGCCGCGAACACCAGCGCGCCGAGGATCGAGCACCACAGCAACGCGCCCGGCCGGCCCGCGGCGCGAAAGCCGGTGCGCAGGCACATCGTGAGGCCGAAGATCGCGGGCGCATAGAAGAACGGCGAGAAGTCCATGCCCGCGTAGTTCCTGCCGAAGGCCAGCACCACCAGGTGCGGCCCGAGCAGCCCCAGCACCACGCCGCCGAGCTCGGCGACGACGAAGCCGAAGACCACGAACTGGACGAACAGGCGCACCGTGTCGCGCCGCGCGCCGGACTTCCAGCCCGCGGCGAGCCGCGGCAGGATGTAGTAGCCCAGCGCCAGCAGCACGTACTGCATCGGCAGCAGGAAGGTGATGTAGATCTTCAGCAGCCCGCCCTGCACCGCGTCGGCCGACGAGCCCAGCATCAGGATCGCGCCGCCCGTCATGATCCAGCTCATGAACTGCGCGAGGCTGGCCTTCCAGCCGTAGCTCGCGGCCTCGCGCATCGTCAGCGGGTCCGCATCGGCCGGCGCGGGCAGCGGCGCGATCACGCGCTTCAGGTTGGCGGCGACCAGCAGCGCGAACGGCAGCTGCACCAACGCGATCCACAGCAGGGCCTGGCTCCAGCCGGCCGGCTTCAGGCCGATCAGCACCGCCACGTAGCCGGCGCAGACCAGCAGGCCCGATGCGCAGAGCGCGAGGAAGCGGCGCCCCACGAGCAGCAGGCTGCGCGCGACCCAGAAAATCTCGTAGCCGAGGATCAGCGCGAAGCCGGTCCAGCGCACCGGGCCCGGGAAGCTCGCGAGCTGCCAGGCCAGGAACCCGGCCGCCGACACCACGAGCACCACCGCCCAGCTCCACCAGGCGGCCGGCCGGTCGGCGTAGTGGCGCTTGATCAGGAGCGGCTCGTGCACCATGGCCGTGTGCACGATGTACTGGAACGCGACGATCGCGAGGAAGGCCGACGCCACGCCGAAATCGGCCGGCGACAGCGCCCGCGCGAGCGCGAAGCTCAGCAGCAGCTGGCTCGCGCTGTAGATGCTCTGATCTGCAATCGCATAGACCGGACCGAGGCGCTTCCGGAGGCCCGCGAAGCTCATTCCGAGATCGACAGCAGGACCGGGTGGGCGCTGGCCTCGGCTGCGAAGCCGCCCTCGACCGGCGCCCCGCAGCTGGCGTGGCGCACCTGCGGGAAGAACTCGACCCGGGTGCACTTGCGGCCCTTCTCGGCCGGCACGACCACGTTCTGCTGGGTGCCCTGCGTCCACACCACGTGCAGCAGCGTGGTGCCGCGGCTCAGCACGAGCCTGTTGACGCCCGCCGTGCTCTGGAACGACTGCTTCTTCGCGGTGCGCGCGATGCGCAGGAACTCGGTGAGGCTCGAGAAGGCCTCCTTCTTCTCGCCGCTCTTGGCCTTGAGCCCGAAGTTGTCCTCGCGCGAGACCGCCGAGGTGCCGCGGTCCTTCCAGGCATAGAGGTTCAGCAGCTTGATGCCCGCCGCGACGTTGGTCAGGTACTCGCGGAAGATCAGCGAAGCCTGCGCGTTGCGGTCGCGCACCGGCAGGTACGAGGCATAGCCCCACTCGGAAGCGACGATGCCGACCTGCTGCAGCTGGCGCTGGTCGAGCTGCGCGCGCAGCCTGGCGTAGTCGGCGATCGCGGTCTCGGGCACCGCGCGGTAGGGATGGATCGAGATGTCGGTCAGGCAGTTCGACTTCGCGGCCGAGACGAAGGCGTTCTCGAGCGGCGCGGGCACCTGGCCGGCATTGAACGGCAGCTTCGCGAAGCCGAAGCCCATGACGATCTTCGGCGGCGTCCTGAGCTGCGCGATGCTGCTGCAGAAGGCCGTGGTCGCGGTCTCGAAGGCCGTGTACAGCGCCGGATTGAGGAAGGTCTTGTGATCGGGCTCGTTCCACAGCTCCCAGACCGCGACGTCGGCGGCATGGGCCTCCATGAAGCCGCGCGCGAACTCCGCGAACAGCTTCTCGCGCGGGCCGCCGGCCTGGTCCGCGGGGCTCTGGCCCCAGATCTCGCGCCCGCCGAACAGCGTCACGATCGCCTCGAGCCGCGCGTTCTTCACCCGCCGGATCAGCTGCGAATAGTCGATCGAGGCCGGGTTCACGCTCTTCAGCGGCGGCCGCGCGCCGAAGCGCACGAACTCGAAGCCCGCGGCCTTGATCTCGCTCAGGTCGTCGTCCGAGATGTCGGCCGGATCGATCTGCACGCTGAGCGCGACCGGGTACGCCGACTGCAGCTCGGCGATGCCGCGCGCCTGGACCGCTCCGGCAGCGAACGCCAGCGCCGCCGCAGCGCAGACGCCGCCGAGCAGGCGGCGCACCGAGGCGAGTCCACGGCGCCGCGTCACAGCACCGACTCCTTGTACAGGTCGACGATCGCCGCATTCATCCGCTCGGCGGTGTATTTGCGCTCGAACAGCTCGCGCCCCGCGCGGCCCATGCGCACCAGGTCCTCCGCGGGCATCTGGTCGATCTCGCAGAGCATCTCGTCGAGCCGGTCGAGCGGGAACAGCCGGCCGCTGCGCCCATCCTCGACGATGTCGACCAGCCCGCCCACGGCCGAGGCGAACACCGGCTTGCCGCGCGCCATCGCCTCGACCGCGACGAGGCCGAAGCCCTCCCAGCGCGAAGGCACGATGATCGCGTCGCACGCGCGGTAGGCCTCGTCGAGCGCTTCCTTCTCGAGCCAGCCCTTGAAGTCGACCTCGTTGGGCTTGGCGATCGGCAGGTCGTTGCGCACCGCCTCGCCGACCACCACGAGCCTGAAGTTCGGCCGCACCCGCAGGTAGGCGTCGAGCAGCGCGTCGATGCCCTTCTGCTTGTCGAGCCGGCCCACGAAGAGGATCGTGCGCTCGACCGAGGCCCGGTGGCTCGCGGCGCCGCCGGGCGCCGGGCTCGCCGCGGGCGCCGCGGCCGCGATGCCGTTGGGAATGCACTTGCAGCGCTTGATGCCGAATTTCTCCGCCAGGCGCAGCTCGTGGTCGCTGATGCAGATGATCGCGTCGCTCCAGTGCGACAGCAGCCACTCGACCCAGCGGTAGATCGACTTCTTGTACGAGGGGCCGACCTGATCGAAGGCCCAGCCGTGCGAGCAGTAGACGATCTTCGTCTCGGCCGGCACCTGGCCGAGCAGCGCCATCGCGCGCACGATGCCGCCCGCGATCGAGCTGTGCAGGTGCAGCACCGTAGGGCGCTCGGTGCGGATGATCCTGCGGATCCGGGCCGCATAGCCGGCCAGCACCAGCGGACTGCGCGCCGTGGGAACGATGTGCGTGTCCTGCGGGCTCAGCCAGTCGACCGGGCCGGGCAGCACGAACTTGGCCTGGGTGATCGCGGGCGAATTCTGCTGAAAGCCCGAGACCATGCGCAAATAGGTCTCGAGGCCGCCCTTGAGTGTCTCGGCAATGTGCAATATTTTCATATCTGCCAATTCATTCAGATCAAGGCATGAATTCCGGCCACGACCCGGCCTCTCAAAGCATCGAGGCGGCCGCGATCGGGTTGGCGCTCGCCCAGCAGGTCGAGCACCGAGGCCCCGAGTTTTTCGACCCGGGGCGACAGATCGAGCAAATAATTCTGGCGGCCGGTCAATTCGAAGAAGGAGGCCACCTTCTTGTCCCAATTCATCCCGATCGAGGGGATGTTGAGGCCGTAGGCGACGATATTGGCGTGCAGCCGGTGCGCCACGATGCAGGAACAGGCGCTGATCAGCGCCACCAGCTCGTCGGGATGGCGCGGAACGAAAAAGGCCCGCTCCTTTCCATCGGCCGCGGCGGTGATTTCCTCGAGAATTCTGTTGTCCTCGGCCGCGCCGTTGGTGAAATAAAGCACCCGCAATCCCCGGTCGTGCAATGCGTCGCCCAGGCTCGAGAAGAATTTCGCCGAGGGCGTGCTGTTCGCGTGGCCGTATTCCGAATTCATCACCAGCGCGTCGAGGCTGCTGACGCAGATGCCGATGTCCCAGCTCTTTTCGGGCGACAGTTCGTCCGAGAATGCGTCGGCGCACAGGAGCGCGGGATCGGGCACCACTTCGATCGCGGTTCTCGGCACCCTGAAATACGCGTGCAGGTTGTTGGCCGATTCCTGGTCGCGCGTGGCGAAGAAGCCCGGCCTGGCGTTGGCGAGAAAGCGCCGGACCAGGTGCCTTCCGGCAAAGGACCATTTGGCCGTCACGCCCACGCAGGCGACCACCACCTTCTTGCCGCGCAGGAGCCGGCTCAGCAGATACAGCTTGGCCGGGAAATTGAGCGCCACGTCGCAGAACAGCTGGCCGCCGCCGATCACCACCAGGTCGGCATCGTCGATCGCGGCTTTCCAGCTGCTGCGCCAGGAAAAAAGATAGCCCTTGAGGCAGTAGAGAAAGACGATCAGCGAACGCAGCACCGCCGGCAATTTCGCGAACAGCCGGAATGCGCCGCCGCCGCGGAGGTTTTCCTCGGCGAAGCCCTGGCGGCCCGCGATGTCGAGGAATTCCACCCGGGCATCGGGATATTTGAGGCCCGCGATGTGCGCGAGCGAAGCGGCAATCACGCCGTCGCCCAGGTTGTCGCTGAAGGGCACGGCGCAGATCAGGATCTTCTTCATCGTCAACGCGAACCGTGGCCCACGGCGACCACCCAGATGGTCCGGATGAAGATGCCGATGTCGCGGCCGACCGACAGCGTCTCGACGTAGGCCACGTCGAGCGCGACGCGCGCCTTGTAGCTCAGCTGGTTGCGCCCGCTGACCTGCCACAGCCCCGTGATGCCGGGACGCACCGCACAGTAGAAGGACCAGTCGCGCCCGTAGAGGCTCTTCTGGTCCAGCATGCAGGGCCGCGGGCCGACCAGGCTCATGTCGCCCACGAGCACGTTCCAGAACTGCGGCAGCTCGTCCAGGCTGGTCTTGCGGATGAACTTGCCGAAGGGCGTGATGCGCGGATCGTTCTCGAGCTTCTGGTATTCGTCCCATTGCCGGCGCGCTTCGGGGTCGTTCTTCAGGTGCTCCTCGAGGATCTGCGCGGAGTTCGGCAGCATCGATCGGAACTTGTAGAACTTGAACACCCGCCCGCCGCGGCCGTAGCGCGGCTGCGAATAGAGCACCGGCGCGCCGGAGGTGAGGAGGACGCCGATCGCGATGGCGACGAAGAGCCAGCCGAAGGCGCAGAAGAAGAACAGCGAAGCCGCGATGTCGACCGCTCTCTTCGCGATGCGCAGCAGGGCCGAGTGGCGGATCCGGGACCAGTCGAGATCGTCCGCCATGACGCCGAAGGCCTCGTCGTGCGGCGCCACCGATTCGTCCGAACGGAAATTGCTCATGACAATGCCCCGATTTCACATTCGCTGTGCGAACGAATTTCCAGTTCAAGAACTCTCATTGCAGAGCACCTTTCGTCTTACAAGCTCGTGCTTGCCCCTTTTTGGGGTTCATTGACACGTGAAGGCCGGAGGCGGCGCCATTTCGGCTTTTTTTCGCCCCTGCCCTGGAAGGTCGCGACGCGTAAATCAATGCGCGGGCAAAGCGCTCCGGACACGTAATACCAATTGAATACGCATTTGCCCTTAGACCTTTGTTATTAGCAATTGATTGATGGCACCGATTTAGTGCATCGAGTGATAAATCTCACGCTCCTAGCTAATTTTCCCAGAATTCTGCGGACCGATTAGGTGGTATCCCTGTTGTTTTTATATTTATAGTGTGTGTAACGGTAACCGCCGTATTTGTAGCTGCTGCTGCCCGCATGCCGGCGGGATAAGTCCATAGCATTCAAAATCACGCCGTTGGCATTGCAGCCCGCGTGGGCGAGCCGCCGGATGCTCTCGTTCAATTCGCCGAGCTGCGTCTTTTCCGCACGCGCCACCAGCAGCAGCGAGCCCGCGAGCGGCGCGACCGAGGCGGTATCGGCCGCGACCAATACCGGCGCCGTGTCGATGATGATTAAGTCGTAATCGGGCGAGAGCTTTTGCAGAATCTGCGAAAAAGATTCGCTCAGTAGCAATTCGGCCGGATTGGGCGGCAGCACGCCGGTGGTCATGAGGTCCAGGTTCGGAAGCACCGCCCGGCGGACCGCCTTCTCGTACGGCAGGGTGCCGGCGATCAGTTCCGACAGGCCCGAGGTCCGCGCCATCGAGAAGAACTGGTTGACCCGGCCCTTGCGCAGGTCGGCGTCGATCAGGAGCACCTTCTTGCCCGAGGCCGCGGTGATGGCCGCGAAGTTGACGGACACGAAGGTCTTGCCGACGCCCGGCGTCGCGCCCGAGATCAGCAGCCGGTTGTTGGGCGCCTCGAGCATCGCGAACTGCAGCGCCGTGCGCAGGCTGCGCAGGCTTTCCACCGCGGGGTCTTCGGGCTGCTGCAGCGCCAGCACGTGCATGCCAGGGGCCTTGCTCTCGATGCTCCTGTCGATCACGCGCTGCGCGTTGCTCAGCGGGATGCTGCTGTAGACGCTCAGGCCGGTGTGCACCTCGATCTCGCTCGGATTGCGGATGCCGCCGAACAGCGAGTTCCGCGCGATCGCCGCGGCCACGCCCGCGCCGAGCCCCAGCAGCAGCGCCGCCGCGAGGATCAGCGAACGCTTCGGCCAGACCGGCTCCTCCGGCATGATGGCCTCGTCGAGCAGCCGCACGTTGCCGACCTTGCCTTCCTTGGCGAGCCGCATCTGCAGCGAGCTGTTGAGCAGCGACACGTAGAGGTCGGTGTTGACCTTGATGTCGCGCTGCATCTGCACCGTGTTCTGCTGCAGGAGCGGCATCTTGCGGATGCGCGAGTCGACCGAGGCGATCTCGCCCTTCCAGGCCGCGATCTGCGTGTCGAGGGTCTGGATCGAGGGGTGCTTGTCGGTGAAGCGCGCGGAGAGTTCGCGCCGCTTCTGCTGCGCCTCGAGCAGCTTCGACTGCAGCTCGACGGTCTGCGCGAGCGCGTTCTTCGCCTCGTCGTCGAGGCTCACGGTGCCGTTCTCGTTGCGGTAGCGGTTGTAGAGGTCCTCGGACTGCTCGAGCTGCTTCTTGAACTGCGGCAGCGCGGTGTCGAGGAAGCCGAGCGTCTTCTCGGCCTCGGCCGCCTTGCGCTCGATGTTCTGGCGCACGTAGAGCCGGCCCACCTCGTTGAGCAGCTGCGTGAGCTTCTCCGGATCGGGGTTCTTCCAGCTCACGTCGAGCACGCCCGACTGCTTGCCCTTCTCCGCGACCTTGAGGCTGTCCTGCAGCGCGAGCAGCGTCTGCTGCTTCGAGTAGCGCACCAGCTGGAACTGCGCGCCCGGCTTGGCGCTCACGGCGCTGACCAGCAGGCGCAGGCTGCCGCCGCCGCCGAGGTCCGCCGCCAGCGGCGTGCCGATCGTGCCCTGCCAGGGCGTGCCGACGTCGGGATGGCTCAGCTCGTACTGGTTGTTCGCCTTGAGCGTGAGCAGGAACGGCTTCTCCTCGAAGTTCGGGGGCAGGTCGAACTGCGGGACCACGATCTTCTCGGTGCCGGTCACGTAGCCCGAGAGGCCCAGGAAGCCCGGGTCGGAAAGCTCGCTCGCGCGCCGCGCGAGCCAGCTGCCGATCACCGGCGCATAGCGCGGCTGCGCGCTGATGTAGAGCTTGGTGTTCTCCACCGCCTGGCCGAGGATCGCGCGCGAGCGGATGATCTCGATCTCGCCCGCGGCCGGCGTCTTCACGCTCAGCAGCGAGGAGGCGGCGTCGCCGAGGAAACTGCCCGCCGAATTGCCCGAGTCCTCGACCTGCACCGCGAGGTTGGCCTCGTACACCGGCCGGCCGAACAGCGCGTAGGCGGCGCCGAGGAACAGCGCGATGCCGACGACCGCGGCGATGAGCCAGCGGTTGTCGATCAGGATGTCCAGGTATTCGACGACGTTGATCCCGTCGCTCTCCTCGTCCATCGCTGGCATCGGCAGGGCGGCTTGCTGGGGTGCGTTCATGTCGGTTGCTGCTCGGGTTTCGTGATCTTCAGAATGCGGTCGATCCAGGTCTTCGCGCCCACGTCGATGAGCGCGAGCGCATGCTCGAACGCGGCCAGGTCCTGCCGGTAGGGATCGGGCACGTCCTGCTTGGCGGCCTCGGCGATGCGGAACACCTTGCCGCGCACGAAGGGATAGCTCGACTCGAGATGGCGGCGCTGGTCCATGTCCATCACGAGGATCAGGTCGGCCTGGCGGCACAGCAGCTGGTTCACCTGCTGCGCGACGTGGCCCGAGATGTCGATGCCGCGCGCCTGCATGAGCTTCTGCGCCAGCGGATCGGCCCCGCGCCCGACGAGCGCGCCGGTGCCCGCCGACATGACGCGCAGATGCGGCAGGCCGGCGGCGAGCAGGCCTTCGGCCATCGGGCTTCGGCAGATGTTGCCGATGCAGATCGTCAGAACGGATTTCATCGGTGGCGGCTCCAGACTTCGTCGCCCGCGTTGACGACCTGCGCGGCCGGCAGGATCAGGCTCGCGAGGCGGTTCCACGTCACGAGCGGCACCGAATCGATGTAGACCACGTCCTTCGGCTGCAGCGGGAAACGTTCGGCGAGCGCGAGCGCCGCGGGGTTCTTCGCATTCAGATGGAAGATCGCCGGCAGGCCGCGCGCGTTGTTGCGGATCACGTAGATCTGGCCCGTGTTGGCCGAGGTCAGGTTCGGACCGCCGGCCTCGCCGAGCGCTTCGTTGAGGCTGAGCCGTCCGTTGTGCATGACCAGCGCCGAGGGCCGCGCGATCTCGCCCATCACGAACACCTTGCTTTCGTCGCGGTGCCGCACCTGCACCACGTCGCCGTTGCGCAGCGGGATCCGGCTCGCGTCGGCGCCGAGCGCCTGCAGCCGCTCCAGGTCGACCTGCGTGGTCTTGTCGCCGCGCGTCAGCGTGACGAAGGAGCGGTCGCCGTTGGGCGTGATGCCGCCGGCGCGGCTCAGGGCCTCGGCCAGCGTCATCGGCACGTCGGTGAAGATCTGCAGGCCCGGGTTGCGCACCTCGCCCTCGACGAAGGCGCGGCGGCTGCGGAACGACTGGATCCGCACCGTCACCTGCGGCTCCTTGATGTAGGCGGAGATCCGGCTCGCGATCAGGTCGGAGGCCTCGATCTCGGTCAACCCCTCGAGCTTCACGCGGCCGATGTAGGGAAAGCTGATCTGGCCCGTGGCCCCCACGATGAAGCCCGGCGCCACGCTGATGCCCGTCGGGTCGGCCTGCTGGGTGATCACCGCGCCCGCGTTGGGCAGCAGTTCCGGATGGTCGTAGACGATCACGCCCACCACGTCGCCCGGCCCGATGGTGTAGGCCGGCGCTTCCCCGAACAGCGCCTTCACGTCCGGCGGGACGGAAGTCGGCTGCGCCTGCGCCATGGTGCGGATGAGCGCGGGCGAAATGGACGTGATCACCCCTTCCGGGGCGCCATCGGCCGGCAGGTACTGGAACTCGGGAGGCAGGCTCTGGTCAGCCTCGTAGGCGCCCAATGAACCGAAACCCGGTGCGCAACCCTGCAGCAATAACGCGCCCATTAGGGCAAAACCCCACCCCTTCGGGTACACGAAGCGTGTCAAATTGATCCCCATTGCACGAATTGGTTTTCAACAACCGCGAAGGCTTATGCAAAGGCCGAGCCCAATCGGCTTTTGGCCGCTGCATCTTTTTGGTTCGCGGATCGTCAAAGCCCGCCTGGGCCTCCTGGGCCAAGCGAGCCGGACGAATTGTCGCTGCCCGCGCAACGGCCCTTTTCCGTTGAATAGATGAAAAAAATGTTTCTATTTGCGGAATGCCCTGCGGCGGCGCAGGGGTTTGGCGCGATGCAATAGCAAAGGCCTCATTTCCCCTGGGAAACGAGGCCTAAATCGCATGATCGGCACTGTAGGCCGCGGCTGACAAATGCGAACTATCAATTAACGGCTTGACAACCGCAATTGTGGCGCCATTGCCACGAATTCGTCGCGCCGGGAACTCGTTGAAAAGGTTTGCTCTTTTGTAAGCAAACGTGTTTTATTCGGTCGCCGGCGCCGGCCCGCCGCCATCCCGCAGCAGCTGGCGCCGCGTGAACGGCCGTTCGATGCCGGCCATCCAGGCCGCGATCGCCTCCAGCGCGCCCTGCGTCGGTGCGGGGCGCCCCACAAGGAAGAACACCAGCGGCACCGCGAGCCCCACCGCGAGCCAGCGCGGGCCCGGCGCCGGAATCGTGCGCCCGCGGTGCAGCCACAGAAAGCTGGCGCTCGCCCCCAGACCGAGGAAGGCTCCTGTTACGACTTCCGCGGTCGAATGCACCTCGAGCGCCAGGCGGGAGGCGCCGACGAACACCGCCCAGGCGCTGCCGACCATCACCGCCGCGAGGCGAAACGCCGGCGCGGCGCGCTGCACGGCGAGCCAGAAGACCACGGGCCAGAGGCAGGTCGCGAGCGCCGTGTGGCCGCTGAAGCCCGTGAAATCGAATCGCACGCTGCCAATTCCCCAGCCCAGGAAGGCCAGCTTCGACAGCATCACGAGGAATCCGCAGCCGCCGAATAAAAGCACCCAATGGCCCGCGGCATCGCGCGTCGTGCGGTCGCTGGCGAGCCAAATTGCAATCCATAAAGCCGCGGGCAGCAGAAATCCGCTGTCACCGAACGCCGTGACAATGAGCCAGAAATTATTCATTGAATTGAAGAAGCTATTCTTCTTATTGGAGCATGCCCGGCAATTGACCGAAGCCCTCCGAATGCGCTGAAACCGCCGGAATGCAACGCTTTCGGATTACACTGCCGCGCCGCTGCCGCAACGGCCCCGCCGTTTGGGCCGGGCCGGAGGCATACTCGCGGCACATTCAACACCAGAACTTCGAGAGGGTACGGAAATCATGAGCATCTTCAGTGAATTCAAGGAATTTGCCGTCAAGGGCAACGTGGTGGATCTCGCGGTGGGCGTGATCATCGGCGCGGCCTTCGGCAAGATCGTCGACTCGCTGGTGAACGACATCATCATGCCGGTGGTCGGGCTGGTGTTCGGCAAGCTCGATTTCTCCAACCTCTTCGTGGTGCTCGGCGCGGTGCCGCCGGGCGTCGCCCACAACCTCGCCGATCTCAAGAAGGCCGGCGTTCCGGTGCTGGCCTACGGCAACTTCATCACCATCACGGTCAACTTCCTGATCCTCGCCTTCATCATCTTCATGATGGTCAAGCAGATCAACCGGCTGCGCAGAACCGAGGCCGAGGCGCCCGCGGCCCCCGCGGCGCCGCCCGAGGACATCGCGCTGCTGCGCGAGATCCGCGACAGCCTCAAGCGCCCCTAGGCCGCGAGGCGCCGCGCCATGCGCAAGGCCTCGACGAGGCTGGACGCATCGGCGCGCCCGGTGCCAGCGATGTCGAAGGCGGTGCCGTGATCGGGGCTGGTGCGCACCAGCGGCAGCCCCAGCGTCACGTTCACGCCCTTCTCCACCCCGAGGTACTTGACCGGGATCAGCCCCTGGTCGTGGTACATCGCGACCACCACGTCGAACTCGCCGCTGTCGGGCACGCCGCCCTTCGCGCGCGCGCGCATGAACACGGTGTCGGGCGCATGGGGCCCATCGGCGTCGATGCCCTCGGCCCGCGCGGCGGCGATCGCGGGCGCGATGATGTCGCGCTCCTCGGAGCCGAACAGCCCGCCCTCCCCGGCATGCGGATTGAGCCCGGCCACGCCTATGCGCGGCGCCCGCCCGAGCGTGCGCCGCAGCGCGCCGTGGGTGATGCGCAGCGTCTCGAGCACGCCGCCGAAGCTCACCGCCGTGATCGCGTCGCGCAGCGACACGTGGATGCTCACGAGCACGGTACGCAGCTCGTCGTTGGCGAGCATCATGCGCACCGGCATGCCCTCGACCGCGAGGCCCGCGTGCGCGGCGGCCTCGGCCTGCAGCAGCTCGGTGTGGCCCGGATACGGGAAGCCGGCCGCGGCCAGCGCCTCCTTGTGCAGCGGCGCCGTGACGATGGCCGCCAGCTCGCCGGCGAGCGCGCCGCGCGCCGCCCAGACCACGCACTCGCCCGCGATGCGCCCGGCTTCGGCGTCGATGCGGCCCAGGGCGATGGGCCGGGCGGGCGGCGCGACCACCTGCATCACCGGAATGCAGCCGGGCGGCACCTGCGCGACGTCGCCGGGGGCATGCAGCTCCGCCACGGGCCAGGCCGGCCGGCCCGCCGCCGCGAGCGCCTGCGCGGCCCCGCGCACGGTGCCGACGTCGCCCGCCACGAAGGCGCCGCGCGTCGCCTCGGGCGCGGACTGGAAGGCCTTGACGATGATCTCGGGACCGATGCCCGCAGGGTCGCCCAGCGTGATCGCGATCGGCGCGCGGGAAGCCGGGACCGTCATGCGGGGTTGTCGATGTCGATGAACTCGTGCTTGAGTCCGAGCTGCGCGGCCACGTGGCCCGCGACGGCCTGCGCGCCGTAGCGCTCGGTCGCGTGGTGGCCGCAGGCGAGGAAGGCCACGCCGCTCTCGCGCGCGTAGTGGGCCTGGGGTTCGGAGATCTCGCCCGTGATGAAGGCGTCCGCGCCGGCGGCGATCGCGGCCTCGAAGTAACCCTGCGCGCCGCCGGTGCACCAGGCGACGTTCCGGATCGGGCGGTGCGCCGTGTCGACCAGCGTGACCGGCCGCCCGAGCACCTTCTCGGCGTGGGCGGCGAGCGTCCTGGCGTCGGCGAAGGCCTCGCCGCTCTCGGGCGCGCCCAGGAAGCCGAGCTCCTGGTCGCCGAAGCGGCCTTCCAACCCCGGATGGGCCAGCAGCCCGAGCTTGAGCCCGAGCTGCGCGTTGTTGCCGAGCTCCGGGTGGGCGTCGAGCGGCAGGTGGTAGGCGAACAGGTTGACGTCGTCGCCCAGCAGCAGGCCCAGGCGCTGCTTCATCCAGCCCGTCACGCGGCCGTCCTGGCCGCGCCAGAACAGGCCGTGGTGGACGAAGATCGCGTCCGCCTCGGCATGGATCGCGGCTTCGATGAGGGCGCGGCTCGCGGTCACGCCCGAGACGATCTTGCGCACCACGGTGCGGCCCTCGACCTGCAGGCCGTTGGGTCCGTAGTCCTTGAAGCGCGAGGGCGCGAGCAGCAGGTCGAAGGCGTGCAGCAGTTCGTGGCGTGTGGTGCTCATCGCGCCATTGTCGCGCCCCCGCCGGCCTCGCGCATCGCATGGCCGCGTGCGGCCAGTGGCCACAGCGCGAGCAGCAGACCGAGGCCCGCGAGCACGGCCACGTAGTGCGCGGGCGCCATCGGGTCGCGCTGCAGCCAGAGCGTCAGGATCACGGGCGTGAGTCCGCCGAACACCGCGTACGACATGTTGTAGGCGAACGAAAGCCCCGTGAAGCGCACGAGCGCGGGAAAGGCGCGCACGCCCGCGATCGGCACGGTCGCGATGGTGCCGACGAACAGGCCCACCAGGCCGTAGTGCCAGAACAGCGTGGCCGGCGTGCCCGGCAGGCCGGTGTAGAACAGGTACGCGGTGGCGAGCAGGCCGCTCCAGCCGATCAGCATGACGGCGCGCGTGCCGATGCGGTCGCAGGCCCATCCGACGAGCACGCAGCCGATGGTGAGCGTCAGCGTGGCGAGCGCGTTGGCCTCGAGCGCGAGCGCGGCGGGCACGTGGTGCACCTTCTGCAGGTAGGTCGGGGTGTACAGCACCACCACCACGATCGCGGCCGAGAGCACCCAGGTCAGCAGCGCCACGTAGACGCTCGCGAGACGGTGCTCGCGCAGCACGGTGCGAAGCGGCAGCTCGCGCGCCACGCTCTTGCGGTCGGCGAGCTCCCGGAAGACGGGCGTCTCGTGCAGGAAACGCCGCAGGTAGACCGAGACCAGGCCGAACACGCCGCCGAGCACGAACGGAATGCGCCAGGCGAAGCCGCTCACTTCGGCGGGCGTGTAGTGCCGGTTGATGGCCACCGCCACCAGCGATCCGAGCAGGATGCCGCCGGTGATGCCCGAGGTCAGCGCGCCCACGCCGAAGCCGTAGCGCCGCGCCGGCACGTGCTCGCCGACGAATACCCAGGCGCCGGGCATCTCGCCGCCGATCGCGGCGCCCTGCAGGACGCGCATCGCCAGCAGCAGCAGCGGCGCCGCCACGCCGATGCTCGCGTAGGTCGGCAGCAGGCCGATCACCAGCGTGGGCGCCGCCATCAGGAAGATCGAGAGCGTGAACATGCGCTTGCGCCCGAGCAGGTCGCCGAAATGCGCGATCACGATGCCGCCGAGCGGCCGGGCGAGGTAGCCGGCCGCGAAGATGCCGAAGGTCTGCAGCTGCCGCAGCCAGTCGGGCATGTCGGCCGGGAAGAACAGGCCGCCGAGCACGGTGGCGAAGAAGACGTAGATGACGAAGTCGTAGAACTCCAGGGTGCCGCCGAGGGCGGAAAGACCCAGGGTCTTGTAGTCGCTCGCACCGAGCGTGCGCGCCGGCACCGGCGGGACGCGGTCCGGGGAAATGGCTTGAGAGGTCATGGCAGGCAGGCAGACGAGAGGGGCGTGCCGCGCGCCGGGCCGCAGGAGGATGGGAGCAGGAAGGCGCGCCGGCGGAACACCTGGCCGCCTTCGCCGGGTGGGCGAGGCGCGGAGGCCGGAGTCGCGAGCCGTGTGGGCTGGCCCGCCGATCCTAAGGGTTATCCCTTATTGGCGCTGGGGCGCCGGCGAATCTCGACCGGGCCGCGCGGTCTCTGGCCGGGTCGGGGTTGAGGGACAATGGAGCCCGCGCCGCCGCCCAATGAACGGCGCGGATCCACCCGTCTTTCCATCGAATCTTTCATGAAACGCACCTGGCTGCTCTTTGCCCAAGCCGTGACCGTCCTGCTGGCGGCCTATTTCGTCGTCGCCACCCTCAAGCCGGAATGGGTGAACCGGCGCACGACCTCGCTGGGCGGCGTGGTGTCGATCGTCGAGGCGCCGGCCGGCGCCGCCGTGGCGCCGGCGCCGGGCAGCCTCAGCGCGGCGGCGAAGAAGGCCTCGCCCGCGGTCGTCAGCATCAACACCAGCAAGGCCGCGCCGCGCCATCCGCGCAGCAACGACCCGTGGTTCCGCTTCTTCTTCGGCGACCAGGGCGACCAGCCCCAGGTGGGCCTGGGCAGCGGCGTGATCGTGAGTTCCGACGGCTACATCCTGACCAACAACCACGTGGTCGAGGGCGCCGACGAGATCGAGATCACGCTCAACGACAGCCGCCATGCGCGCGGCAAGGTGATCGGCACCGACCCGGACACCGACCTCGCGGTGCTCAAGATCGAGCTCGACAAGCTGCCCGCGATCGTCCTGGGCAATTCCGACGAGCTGCAGGTCGGCGACCAGGTGCTCGCGATCGGCAACCCCTTCGGCGTGGGCCAGACCGTCACCAGCGGCATCGTGTCGGCGCTCGGGCGCAACCAGCTCGGCATCAACAACTTCGAGAACTTCATCCAGACCGACGCGGCGATCAACCCGGGCAACTCGGGCGGCGCGCTGATCGACGTCAACGGCAACCTGCAGGGCGTCAACACCGCGATCTATTCGCGCTCGGGCGGCAGCATGGGCATCGGCTTCGCGATCCCGGTCTCGATGGCGAAGATCGTGCTCGAGGGCATCGTCAAGGAAGGCCAGGTGCGCCGCGGCTGGATCGGCGTGGAGCCGAACGAGCTCTCGCCCGAGCTCGCCGAGACCTTCGGCGTGAAGGCCGACTCGGGCGTCATCATCACCGGCGTGCTGCAGAACGGCCCCGCGGCCAAGGCCGGCATCCGCCCGGGCGACGTGATCACCTCGGTCGGCGACAAGCGCACCGACAGCGTGCAGGCGCTGCTGACCGCGGTCGCCGGCCTCAAGCCCGGCAGCACCGCGCGCTTCGCGCTGCAGCGCGGCACCGACAAGATGGAACTGGACGTGACGCCGGGCCTGCGGCCGCGGGCGCCGATCCGGCAGGCGCCGAACCAGCCCGAGTGACGGCGCGCCGGGGCTTCGCCGGCGAAGCCCCGCTCAAGCCGAGGAATCGGCGCTTTCTTCCTCGGGTTTCTTGGTGCCCTGCGCGAAGTAGCGCGCGCCGATGATGCCCACTTCGTAGAGCAGGCACATCGGCACCGCGAGCGCGAGCTGCGACACCACGTCGGGCGGCGTGAGCACCGCGGCGATCACGAAGGCCATCACGATGAAGTAGCCGCGGAACGAGCGCAGCTTCTCGATCGTGACCATCTCGAAGCGCACGAGCAGCATCACCACGATCGGCACCTGGAAAGCCACGCCGAAGGCGATGTAGAGCGAGAGGATGGCCTCGACGTACGAGGAGATGTCCGGCGTGGCCGCCACCGCGGCCGGCGTGAACTTCTGGATGAAGCTGAACATCTTGTCGAGCACGAAGAACTGCACGAAGCCGATGCCCGCATAGGCCAGCAGGCTGCCGAAGACGATCAGCGGCAGCGCGAAGCGCTTCTCATGGCTGTAGAGGCCCGGCGCGACGAACATCCAGGCCTGGTACATGAGCCAGGGCAGCGCGAGCAGCACCGCCGACATCATCAGCACCTTGAGCGGCACGAAGAACGGCGAGAACACGCCGATCGCGATCAGCTTGGCGTCGGCCGGCATGTGGGCGCGGATCGGCATCGCGATCAGGTCGATCAGCCCGCCCGGGCCGGGCCAGATGGCCAGCAGCACGCCCGCCACCGCGAGGCCGTAGACGCAGTAGAGCAGCCGGTCGCGCAGCTCGACGAGGTGCTGCACGAACGGCTGTTCGGTGCCTGCCAACTCGTCTTCTGCGTCTTTGTTCTTGTTGTCGGAATCGGCCATGGGGGAGGAGGAAGGAGCAGGGAAAGCTTCGGCCCGGCCGGCGTCCGGCGAACGGGCAACGCCGCGAGGGTTGGAAAGCCGCTAGTTGATCTTGTGGGGACGGAAACGGGCCACGCGCGCCGCCCCCGACAGCGCCTTGGTGCGCACGCCGTTGCGGGCCTTGTACCACTGCGGGGTGGCGCCCTGCTTGAGGCGCCAGTTCTTGCGCGGGTGCTTGTATTCGGGCACCGGCGGTTCGGGCTCGGCCAGCGCCGAGAGCGTCTCGCCGGAGCCGGAGAGCTGCTTTTCGAGGTCGCTCGCGCCGGCGTGGATGCTCTGCTCGACGTCGCGCGCCGCGTCCTCGACCGTGCTCTTCATCTTGCGGAGCTCGTCGAGCTCCATCGAGCGGTTGACCTCGGCCTTGACGTCGTTCACGTAGCGCTGCGCCTTGCCGAGCAGCGTGCCGACGGTGCGCGCCACGCGCGGCAGCTTCTCGGGTCCGATGACGATCAGCGCCACGACGCCGATCAGCGCCAGCTTCTCGATGCCGAGGTCGATCACTTGCGGTCTGCGCTCAGGACTTCTGACGCGCTTCGACGTCGATCGCCGACTTGTCGCTGTTGGCCGGCTGGCCGGTCACCTGCGCGGCCGGTGCGGGCGAAGCCGCGGGCGCGTCGGCGGCGCTGCCGTCCTTCATGCCGTCCTTGAAGCCCTTGACGGCACCGCCGAGGTCGGACCCCATGTTGCGCAGCTTCTTGGTGCCGAAGATCATGACCACGACGAGCAGCACGATCAGCCAGTGCCAGATGGAAAAAGAACCCATGGAAGACTCCTAAGAATGTGCCCGATTTTAGTCGGGCGGAATGTGACAGTTTGGCTTATCGGGACTCAGCCCCGGGCCCAGGGCCGGGGACCGCCCATGACATGGACATGGAGATGGTGCACCTCCTGCCCGCCCTCCGCGCCGGTGTTGACCACGACCCGGAATCCGCCCTCGGGATACGGCCTGCAGCCCTGCTCCAGCGCGAGCTTGGGCGCCAGCGTCATGATCCGGCCCATCAGCGCCGAATCCTCCGGCGTGAGCTGGGCCATCGAGGCGATGTGCTTCTTCGGCACCAGCATGAAATGCACCGGCGCCCAGGGCGCGATGTCGTGGAAGCCGAACAGCTCGTCGTCCTCGTAGACCTTGCGCGAGGGGATCTTGCCTTCGATGATCTTGCAGAAGACGCAGTTCGGATCAGATGACATCTTTGGGTTCCATGGGACGGCCGTTGTTCATGCGGATCATGCCTTTCACGATCCGGTACAGGAACCACAGCGAAATCAGGCTCCAGGCGATCCAGCCCGGCACGAGCAGCAGCAGCCAGAGCCACGAGGTGACGATATAGAGCAGGCCCGCCCAGAGCACCGAGCGGATGCGCCAGCTGAAGTGGGTGGCCTGCCAGGTGCCGGCCGCGTCGTCGCGCTTGATGAAGTCGATCAGGAGCGCCACCAGCAGCAGGGCCACCGAGGCCTGGGCGCCCGGCAGCACGGCGCCGATGGCCACGATCAGGTGCAGGATGTAGCTGACCCAGCCCCAGGTCTTGAGGGAGTCGTCGGGTTCCACGTTCACGATCTCGTTGGCCATCGGGTGTCCTTTCAATCGTTGGAGGCCTCGCGCGCCTGCGCCTTGCGCAGCGCCTTCTCCTCGATGCCGCTGGTGCCTTCGCGGCGCTCGAGCTCCGCGATCACCTCGGCAGGCGAGCTGCCGTAGTGCGCGAGCGCCACCATGGTGTGGAACCACAGATCGGCCACTTCGTTCACTATTTTTGCGCGGTCGCCGCCGTGGTCGGCGTCCTTGGCGGCCATCACCACCTCGGTCGCCTCCTCGCCGATCTTCTTGAGGAAGGCGTCGGGGCCCTTGTGGAGCAGGCGCGCGACGTAGCTCTTCTCGGGATCGCCGCCGCGCGCCGGCAGGCGGCTTTCGATGACCGCGGCCAGGCGTGCGAGGGCGTCGGAGGTGTTCACAGTGACCGTCATTTGTAGATCGATTCCGGGTCCTTCAAGACCGGCTCGGTGACCGTCCAGCGGCCGTTCTCGTACTTGCTGAAGAAGCAGCTGTGGCGGCCGGTGTGGCAGGCGATGCCGGG
>CBHTTS010000012.1:0-36804 GCA_966095775.1 uncultured Variovorax sp.
TTGGCGCGCAGCATGCCCATCATGCCGCCGGGCATGTTCTTGTCGCAGCCGCCGACCACGACCACGCCGTCCATCCACTGGCCCTGCACGCAGGTCTCGATGCAGTCGGCGATGACCTCGCGGCTGACCAGCGAGTACTTCATGCCCTCGGTGCCCATGGCCATGCCGTCGGAGATGGTGGGCGTGCCGAACACCTGCGCGTTGCCGCCTGCTTCCTCGATGCCGGCGATCGCGGCGTCGGCCAGTTTCTGCAGGCCCGAGTTGCAGGGCGTGATGGTGCTGTGGCCGTTGGCCACGCCGACCATCGGCTTCTTGAAGTCGCCTTCCTCGTAGCCCATGGCATAGAACATCGAGCGGTTCGGCGCCCGGCTCTTGCCTTCGACGATGTTGGCGCTGCGGCGGTTGATCTGGATCGGTTTGGTGTCCATGGGGTGTCTCTTCTGTCGTGGGGAGAGCGTGGGGGTAAAGCGCCAAGTATCGGACTTCTCACTGATTCATTCCAATCCATTTTCATGCCTGGATTGATATGCTGCGCGTATGAAGGACTCCCAGATCGACCTGCGCAGCTGGCGCCAGTTCGTGGCCGTCGCCGAGGAGCTGCATTTCGGCCGCGCGGCGCAGCGCCTGCACATGACCCAGCCGCCGGTCACGCAGGCGATCGCCCAGCTCGAAAGGGCACTCGGCGTGGCGCTGTTCGACCGCACCCGGCGCCGCGTGGCCCTCACGCCGGCCGGCGAGGCGCTGCTGCCCGAGGTGCGCGAGCTGCTGGCGCGGGCGCAGGCGCTGCCCGCGCGGGCGCGCGCGGCGGCGGCGGGGGAGGTGGGGCGGGTGCGCATCGGCTTCGTCTCGACGGTCGGCTTCGAACAGCTGCCGGCCTGGGTGCGCGAGTTCAGGCTGCGCAGCCCCGAGGTGGCGCTCGAGCTGGTCGAGGCCACCGGCGACGTGCAGCTCGAGGCCTTCGCACGCGGCGAGATCGACGCCGGGCTGATGCTGCACTCGCCGGGCGCGGCGCCGCCCGGGCTCGCGCGGCTCGCGGTGTCGCAGGAGCCGCTCGTGCTCGCGCTGCCCGCGCGCCATCCGCTCGCGCGGGCGGCGGAGCTGCAGCTCGCGCAGGTGCTCGAGGAGCCGCTCGTGATCTTTCCGCGCCGCATCGTGCCCTCGCTGCACGACGCGATCTTCGGCCTCTACCACGCCGCCGGCCGCGTGCCGCGGCTCGGGCAGGAGGCGATCCAGATGCAGACCATCGTCAACCTCGTCTCGGGCGGGATCGGCGTGGCCTGGGTGCCCGAGAGCGTCACGCAGTTCCGCCGCGCGGGCGTGGTCTACCGTCGGGCCGCCGAGTTCGCGCCGGCCGCGCGGCGGCGCGGCGCGCCCGCGCTGCCGATCGGCGAGACCAGCCTGGTGTGGCCGCAGGAGACCGCCAGTCCGGCGCTCGCGCGCTTCGTCGCCTTCGTGCGCGAGCAGGTCGCGGCCGGCGGCGCGGCGCAGCGCTGAGCGGCGCGGCTCAGCCGCGCCTGCGGGGCCGGGCCGTCGCGGGCGGTGCCTGCGCGTCGAGCGCGTCGGCCAGCACGCCGTCGAGCCAGGCCGCGAACACCTGCATCCGCCGCGACAGGTTGCGCCGGTGCGGGTACACGAGGTGCACCGGCAGCGGCTCGGCGCGCGCGTCGGCGAGCACCTCGACCAGCTCGCCGGCCGCGAGGTGCTCGCGCACGTCGAACAGCGGAATCTGGATCAGCCCGAGCCCGGCAAGCGCGCAGGCGATGTAGGTCTCGGCGTTGTTCGCCGCCACCTGGCCGCGCATGCGCAGCCGCGAGGTCTCGCCGTCGCGCTGCCATTCCCAGGGCATGACGCGCCCGCTGGCGGGGGAGGCGTAGTGCACCGCCAGGTGCTGCGGCAGTTCGGCCGGGCTGCGCGGCGTGCCGTGCTGCGCGAGGTACGCCGGGCTGGCGCAGTTGATCAGCGTGAAGTGTCCGAGCGGGCGCGCCACCAGGCTGCTGCTGGTCAGCGGCCCGACGCGCAGCGCGCAGTCCACGCCTTCGTGCACGAGGTCGATGGCCCGGTCGCTCGATCCGAGCTCGAGCTCGATCGCCGGATGGCGCTGGAAGAAGCCGGGCAGGGCGGGCGCGATCAGCCGCCGCGCGATGCGGCTCGGCACGTCGATCTTGAGCCGCCCCTTGACGCTGCCGTGCGCGGGCAGGAACTGCTGCTCGAGATCGTCCATGTCCGCGACCAGCGCGCGCGCCCGGTCGAGCAGCACCTCGCCGTCGGGCGTGAGGCCCACGCGGCGCGTGGTGCGATGCAAGAGCCGCGAGCCCAGGCGGGCTTCGAGCTGCTGGATCGCGGTGGTGATGCTCGCGCGCGGCAGCCCGAGCCCGTCGGCGGCGCGCGTGAAGCTGCCGGTGTCCGCCACGCGCAGGAACACCTGGAGGAGGTCGATGCGGTCCATGTCGGGGGTGTCCGGCCGGGTGCCGGTTTGTTCGTGAAATCGCGAACAGTCTAGCTTCCTTTGCTTGATTTATCGGCGGATCGACGATCAATAGACTGGCGCTTCCCTCAACGCACAGGAGCTTCCATGTCCGCACGCACTCTCGACAACAAGGTCGCCGTCATCGCCGGCGGCGGCAAGAACCTCGGCGCGCTTGTGGCCGAGCAGCTGGTGGACGGCGGCGTCCGCGGCGTCGCGATCCACTACAACAGCGACGGCTCGCGCGCCGAGGCCGAAAAGACCGCCGCGCTGCTCGAGGCCAAGGGCGCGGCCACCCTGCTCGTGCAGGGCGATCTCTCGGTGGTCGAGCACAACGTCCGGCTCTTCGACCAGGCAGTGGCGCGCTTCGGCCGCGTCGACCTCGCCGTCAACACCGCGGGCGTGGTCATCAAGAAACCCATCCTCGACATCACCGAGGCCGACTACGACCGGAGCTTCGACGCCAACGCGAAAGCCGCCTTCTTCTTCATCCAGCAGGCCGGCCGCACCCTCGCCGAGGGCGGCGGCATCGTCACGATCGTGAGCTCGCTGCTGGCGGCCTACACGCCGTACTACGCGATCTATCCGGCCTCGAAGGCCGCGGTGGAGCACTACACGCGCGCCGCCTCGAAGGAGTTCGGCGAGCGCGGCATCTCGGTCAACGCGATCGGCCCCGGTCCCATGGACACGCCGTTCTTCTACGGCCAGGAGAGCAAGGAGGCGGTGGAATACCACAGCAGCGCCGCCGCGCTCAGCCGGTATTCGAAGAAGGGGCTGACCGACATCGAGGACATCGCGCCCATCGTGCGCTTCCTCTTCACCGAGGGCTGGTGGATCACCGGCCAGACGATCTTCGCGAACGGCGGCTACACCACGCGCTGATCGGCCCCGCGGCGGCGGCCCGGCGCGGGCGCCGGCCGTGTCACGCGGGCCGGGCACAATCCGCGCATGCTCATGTATCCGCAGATCAACCCCATCGCCCTGCAAATCGGGCCGATCGCCATCCACTGGTACGGACTGACCTACCTCGCGGCCTTCGCGCTGTTCTATTTCCTCGGCACGCGCCGGCTGCGGCACGAGCCCTACCGATCGCTGGCCGGCGACAGCGCCTGGCAGCGCAAGGACGTGGAGGACATCCTGTTCCTCGGCGTGATGGGCGTCATCGTGGGCGGACGCCTCGGCTACTGCCTGTTCTACAAGCCGGGGTTCTATCTCTCGCATCCGCTCGAGATCCTCTACGTGTGGCAGGGCGGCATGAGCTTCCACGGCGGCCTGCTGGGGGTGATCGGCGCGATGCTCTGGTACGCCCACTCGCGCAAGCGGCCGTTCTGGCAGGTGATGGACTTCGTCTCGCCCTGCGTGCCGACGGGCCTGGCGGCGGGGCGCGTGGGCAACTTCATCAACGGCGAGCTCTGGGGCCGGTTCAGCAGCCCCGACCTGCCGTGGGGCATGGTGTTCCCGCAGAGCGGCTCGATGCTGCCGCGGCATCCTTCCCAGGTCTACCAGTTCCTGCTCGAGGGCCTGCTGCTGTTCGTCATCATGTGGCTCTATGCGCGCAAGCCGCGCCGGGAGGGGCAGGTGGCCGCCGTGTTCCTGATCGGCTACGGCGTGCTGCGCTTCGTGGCGGAATTCTTCCGCGAGCCCGACGACTTCCTCGGCCTGCGCGCGTTCGACCTGAGCCAGGGCCAATGGCTCAGCATCCCGATGGTGATCTTCGGCATCGGCCTCTGGCTCTGGGCCGCGAAGCGGCGCCAGCCGGCGCTCGCCTGAGCCGCCGCGCCGCCCGGCACCGAGGGTAAGCCCGGGCGTCGAAAAAGGGCCTGCGGCCTTGTGGCACCCCGAGGGAAGGTCCACAATTACGCGTAATTACGGAAAATTACGCGAGCACGACCTCCACCGGCAGCCCCCTTCATGCGCCTCGTTCCCAACTCCCTGCACGACGAAGTGGCCGCGACGCTGCGCGAGCAGATCTTCTCGGGTGCGCTGGTGCCGGGCAGCTTCCTCGACGAGGCGGCGCTGTGCGAGACGCTCTCGATCTCGCGCACGCCGCTGCGCGAGGCGCTCAAGGTGCTGACGGCCGAAGGACTGCTGCGCCACGAGCCGCGCCGCGGCTGCTTCGTGCGCGAGGTGACCGAGCGCGACCTCGACGAGATCTTTCCGGTGATCGCGCTGCTCGAGGGGCGCTGCGCCTACGAGGCCGCGCGCAACGCCAGCGACGCCGAGCTCGACGCGCTCGATGCGCTGCACGAGCGGCTGGTGCGCCATGCCAAGGCCAAGCGTATCAACGACTACTACGCCACCAACCACCTGATCCACGAGGCGATCATCCAGCTGGCCGACAACCGGTGGCTGGCGCAGGTGATCGGCGACCTGCGCAAGATCCTCAAGCTCGCGCGGCTGCAGCAACTGCATGCGCCGGGCCGGCTCGAGCAGAGCCTGTCGGAGCACCTGGCGGTGTTCGCGGCGCTCAAGGCGCGCGACAGCGAGGGCGCGGACGCGGCGATGCGCACGCACCTGACGCGCCAGCGCGAGGCGCTGCGCGAGGTGGCGCGGCAACAGAAATCCCGGGTGATGTCATGAACAACAACAAGGCCGGAGCCGTCCCCGCAACCCCCTGCAGCATTGGAGTTTGTCGATGAGTGCGACCGAATGGTTCCAGGCGCGGCTGCGCTCTGGCGAGAAGGCGGGCAGCAAGGTGCCCGTGGCCTCCGACGGGGCCGCGCGCAGCGCGCCGAAGGCAGCCGCCAGGCCGAGCGAGCGCAGCACGGCCGAACGCCTGCAGGCGACGCTGCGCAAGGCCGACGAGGCGCTGTCGCCGCGCACGCTGCGGCGCGTGCTGTCGGCCCTGCAGGCGGTCATCGACCCGCGCGTGAGCGAGGTCGAGGGCGGCCGGCGCGCGCATGCGATCGCGCTCGAGTACGCCGCGGCCACGCCCGAGGAGCGGCGCGACTACTGGGCGCTGATGAGCGAGCATTTCGCCGCCGACCCGCAGAAGCTCAAGACCGCGCGCGACCAGCACCAGGCCGCCGTGGGCACGCCCGACGAGGGCCAGGCCGAGCTGCGCCTGCGGCGCGCGCTGGTGTCGCCGCGCATGCGCCTGCTGCAGCGCTTCGCCGTCGAGCCCGAGGGCATGCGCTTCCTGGTCGACCTGCGCGCCGAGCTGCTGCCTTTCCTCAAGTCGGACAAGCGGCTGCTCGCGCTCGACGCCGAACTCGAGCACCTGTTCTCGACCTGGTTCGACGTGGCCTTCCTCGAGCTGCGCCGCATCGACTGGAACTCGCCGGCCTCGCTGATCGAGAAGCTGATCCGCTACGAGGCCGTGCACGACATCAAGAGCTGGACCGACGTGAAGAACCGGCTCGACGACAGCGACCGCCGCTGCTACGGCTTCTTCCATCCGCGGCTGCCGAACGAGCCGCTGATCTTCGTCGAGGTCGCGCTGGTCGACCGCATCAGCGACGGCATCACGCCGCTGCTCGACGAGACCGCGGTGCCGATCCTGCCCGCCAAGGCCACGACCGCGATCTTCTATTCGATCAGCAACACGCAGAACGGGCTGCGCGGCGTGAGCTTCGGCGATTCGCTGATCAAGCGCGTGGTCGAGACGCTGCAGGAAGAGCTGCCGCGGCTCAAGACCTTCGCCACGCTGTCGCCGATTCCGGGCTTCCGCAGCTGGCTCGCGAAGAACGCGGGGGAACTGCTGCCGCGCCTCGACGAGAAGCGCGAGGCCGAGCTCGGCCGCCTGATCGGCTCGCTGCCGCCGACCGCCGAGCGCCTGCTCGCGGCGGTCGACGCGGCGCCGCACCTCGAGGCCAAGTCGCCGCTGCGCCAATGGCTGCTGCAGGCCGCGGCCGAATACCTGGGCCGCACGCTGGTCGGCGGCACGCCGGTGGACCCGGTGGCGCGCTTCCATCTCGGCAACGGCGCGCGCGTCGAGCGGCTCAACTGGGGCGGCGATCCGTCGCCCAAGGGCGTGAAGCAGTCCTACGGACTCATGGTCAACTACCTCTACGATCTCAAGCGGCTCGACAAGCACCGCGCTTGGCTGGCCGAAGGCAAGGTGGCAGTTTCGGGAGACGTCGAAAGCCTGTTCTTCAAAAAAGGCTGAGTTCTGAAAAGAAGTCCGGCGCGCGAGGCGCCGGCGGCCGCACCCGAGGGCGCGGCAATCCACAACGACAGGAGATGACAGATGACTCAGAGTTTTCAACGACGCGATGTGCTGCGCTTCGCCGCGGCCGGTGCCGCGGCCCTGTGCGGCGGCGTGCGGGCGCAGGGAGGTGGCTGGCCGACCCGGCCGGTGAACATGGTCGTGCCGTTTCCGGCCGGCGGCGGCACCGACGCGTTCGCACGGCCGCTGTCGGCTCAGTTCGCCAAGATCGCGGGCCAGACGCTCGTCATCGACAACCGCGGCGGCGCCGGCGGCACGGTGGGCGCGAGCATCGCGTCCAAGGCCCAGGGCGACGGCTACACGCTCTTCATGGGCGCGGTGCACCATGCGATCGCGCCCTCGATCTACCCCAAGCTCGACTACGACCTCGAGAAGGACTTCGTCCCGCTGATGCTGCTGGCCAACGTGCCGCAGGTGGTGGTGGTCAATCCGCGCCGCGTGACGGCCAACACGCTGCAGGAATTGGTGGCCGCGGCGAAGCGCAATCCCGGCAAGCTCAACTACGGTTCGGCCGGCGCGGGCACCTCGCACCATCTCGCGGGCGAGCTGTTCAAGTTGCAGACCGGCACCTTCATCACCCACATTCCGTACCGCGGCGCGGGCCCGGCGCTGTCGGACCTGATCGCGGGCAACGTCGACCTGATGTTCGACGGCCTCGGCTCATCGGCCCAGCACATCAAGGGCGGCCGCATCAAGGCGCTGATGGTCGCCGGCAGCAAGCGCAACCCCGCGTTCCCCGACGTGCCGTGCGCCGCCGAGGTCGGCCTGCCGGACTACACCGTGACCACCTGGTACGGCCTCTGGGCGCCCAAGGGCACCGCGGCCGACCTGCAGGCGCGCATCGTCGAGGACATGAAGAAGGCGCTCGCGACCGACGAGCTCAAGGCCATCTGGGCGCAGAACGGCTCCGAGATCCCGAACCTCACGCTGGCCTCGTACGGCGGCTTCGTGAACTCGGAGATCAAGCGCTGGGCCTCGGTCGTCAAGGCCTCGGGCGCCAAGCTCGAGTGATGGGCGAGCGCACGGTCGGCTTGCGCCGCGAGGGCGCCGTCGCGTTCGTCACGCTGTCGAACGCCGCGCGCCTGAACGCGATGACCCGCGCCATGTGGCGCACGCTGCGCGAGGTGTTCGAGGAGATCGGCCGGACCGCCGACGCCGGTCTGCGCTGCGTGCTCGTGCGCGGGAAGGGCGGGGCGTTCTGCGCCGGCGGCGACATCTCGGAGTACCCGTCGTTCCGCTTCGAGCAAGCCAGCCTGCGCGAATTCCACGAGAACGAGGTCTGGGCCGCGCTGCAGGCCATGCTCGACTGCCCGCTGCCCGTGGTCGCCCAGATCGAAGGCGCCTGCATGGGCGCGGGGCTGGAGATCGCGAGCTGCTGCGACATCCGGCTCGCGGCGCGCTCGGCCAGGTTCGGCGCGCCGATCGCGAAGCTCGGCTTCCCGATGGCGCCGCGCGAGGCCGCGCTGGTCCACGGCGCCGTCGGCGACGTGCTGGCGCGCGACATGCTGCTGGCCGCGGGCGTGCATGGCGCCGAGCGGCTCTACCACGCCGGCTTTCTGCTGCAGGTGCTTCCCGACGACGAGGTGGCGGCCGCCGCGCTCGCCCACGCGGCGCGCATCGCCGCGCTCGCGCCGAACACCGCGCGCCTGCACAAGCGCACCTTCGCGATGCTCCGGGCCGGCGCGCCCGCGATCGAGCAGCTGCTGGCCACCGCCTACGACTACGCCGATTCCGCCGAACACCGCGAGGGCATCGCCGCCTTTCTCGCGAAGCGCACCCCGAATTTCTGAAGACTGTCCAATGAAGACGCAAGCCAATCCCAACCTCTTCGCCGCCCTGCGCGCGGCCGTTCCCGCCGACCTCGACAGCATCGCCGTCGAGACCGACAGCGGCCTGTTCTATTCGTGGCGCGACATCGACCGCGCCAGCGCGATGATCGCGAACCTGCTCGACGCGCTGGGCCTGGAGGAGGGCGCCCGCATCGCGGTGCAGGTCGAGAAGTCGGTCGAGGCGATGATCCTGTACCTCGCCACGCTGCGCGCCGGCTACGTCTTCCTGCCGCTCAACACCGCCTACCAGAGCGCCGAGATCGAATACTTCATCGGCAACGCCGAGCCGGCCGTGGTGGTCTGCACCAGCCGCAACGCCGGCTGGGTCGGGCCGATCGCCAACGCCGCGGGCACGCGCCACGTGTTCACGCTCGACGACGACCGCACCGGTACGCTGCTCGAGGTCGCCGCCCAGTGCAGCGACCAGCACGCGGTCGCGCACCGCAAGGCCGACGACCTGGCCGCGATCCTCTACACCAGCGGCACCACGGGCCGCAGCAAGGGCGCGATGCTCACGCACGGCAACCTGCTGTCGAACGCCGAGGTGCTCAAGGACTACTGGGGCTGGACCCCGGGCGACGTGCTGATCCACGCGCTGCCGATCTTCCACGTGCACGGCCTCTTCGTCGCGCTGCACGGTGCGCTGCTCAACGGCAGCAAGATCATCTGGCTCGCCAAGTTCGACCCGAAGCGCGTGGTCGAGAAGCTGCCCGAAGCCACCGTGTTCATGGGCGTGCCCACGCTCTACGTGCGCCTGCTCGCCGAGCCCGGGCTCACGCGCGAGGCCGTGCGCAACATGCGCCTGTTCGTCGCGGGCTCGGCGCCGCTCCTGATCGAGACCTTCGACGAGTGGCGCGAACGCACCGGCCATACCATCCTCGAGCGCTACGGCATGAGCGAGACCGTCATGCTCACGTCGAACCCCTACAGCCCCGCCCAGGGCGAGCGCCGCGGCGGCACCGTGGGCTTCGCGCTGCCGGGCGTGCAGCTGCGCATCCGCGACGACGCGGGCCGCGACTGTCTCACCGACGAGATCGGCAACATCGAGGTCAGCGGCCCGAACGTGTTCGCGGGCTACTGGCGCATGCCCGAGAAGACGAAGGAGGAGTTCACCGCCGACGGCTTCTTCAAGACCGGCGACGTCGGCAAGATCGACGGCCGCGGCTACATCACGATCGTCGGCCGCAGCAAGGACCTGATCATCAGCGGCGGCTACAACGTGTACCCGGCCGAGATCGAGGGCTACATCAACGAGATGCCCGGCGTCGCCGAGAGCGCGGTCGTCGGCGTGCCGCACCCCGACTTCGGCGAGGTCGGCGTCGCGATCGTCATTCCCAAGCCCGGCGCGACGCTCGATGCGGACGCGATCGTCGCGGAGCTCAAGTCGAAGCTCGCGAACTTCAAGATCCCGAAGCGCTGCTTCGTCGTGGCGGAATTGCCGCGCAATGCGATGGGGAAGGTGCAGAAGGCGCTGCTGCGGGGGGAGTACAAGGGGCTGTTTGCCTGAACGATTTTCGGCGGGCTGCCTGGCCGCCTAAATTGTGTATTCCGAGTTGCCAATTAAAAATTCGGTTTGCAATGGCGTCCGCCGATTTCTCATCTTTTCTGAATATTGAATTCGATGGCGGAAAAATCCGCCACGCCACGAACCCTTTTCTCCGATATTTCAAGGTTTGGGCAACGCCTTGAGTATCTCCGCCGACGGTGCCGTCGGCATTTTCACGCCGGCTTGCGGCGCACTGCCGCCGGACACCGGATTGCCAGACGGCAGTTCCACTTCAATCGATGGGGCGGCCTCGAGTTCCTTGATCGATTCATTGGCATACCGCACCGGCCGCTGGCCGGTTTCCAGATCGGTGAGCACGATCGCGTTCTTCTGCAAGTCCACCTCGAGCCTGGCCTTGTTGGCGGGGATCAGCATGCCGTACCAGCGCTTTTCCCGTGCCGGCGGAAGCGCATGGACCACGCGCCACACAGCGTTCGGTAGATCGCGGTAACCCGCGAAGAATCCGATGGCGGTGGTCGCGGGGTGGCTTCTTCTCACGATCTTGCGGGTCTCGCCCGGCCGGATGATGAACTGGTCGACCGCCAGCAGGTCGCTGCCGAGCGCCGCCTTGTCGGTCTTCTGCAGCGCGAAGAAGTCCGCCTCCTGGAACGCAACCTCCGACTTGAGTTCATAGACCCGCAGCAGCATCGGGGCACCGCGGCCCTTGACGTCGAGGTTCAGGTCGGCATCTGCCCGGATCGCGATGTCGAGCTTGGCCGGCTCCTTCTGCGGCGGGGCCTCGCTGCCGTCGCTGAATACGCCGCACGCGCCAAGAAGAGCCGGGAGCAGCAAGGCCGCCAGGGCGCGACCCATGCGACAGCGGTCGCGCCGGCCGCGAATTGCCTGGCATCGTCCGGCAAGTGGTTCTGACATTGAAATTCCCCCGCGGTGAATCTTCTTTCGGCGATTATGGCTTTGCGCCTTGAATGAGCAGGTCGAGCGAAACGCACTGTGCTTGGTTCTCGCGACAAATTAATCGACGGTCTGAGAACTAGTTGGCGTGGTATTTCTGAGGCTCGTTTCAGAATACGGGCCATCGCAGCAGTGCGAAAAAAAGAATATCAGGCGAGGAGGAAATGTTAATTCCTGCAAAACTCATCGGGTTGTTCTCCGTACAGGAGACCGCGTGCCGCGGGGCAGCATGAACGTGACGCGTCGCGCCCTGTTCGGAAAGCTCAATCCGACACTGTTTCGCGCGCTGGAGTCCGCGACCGCATTCGCGAAGCTGCGCAGCAATCCGTACGTGGAACTCCTGCACTGGCTGCATCAGATCTGGCAGCTTGGCGACAGCGACCTGCATCGCGTCTGCCGCCACTTCGCCATCGAGCCCGACCGGCTCGAGCGCGATTTCGCGGCTTCCCTCGGCGGCCTGCCCGCGGGGGCGACCTCCATCAGCGATTTTTCGCATCACATCGAACTCGCCATCGAGCGGGCATGGCTGCTCGGAACGATCGGCTTCGGCGGGCGTTGCGTGCGCGGCGCCTGGCTCGTGGCTGCGATCGTCGGCCACACCGAGCTGCGCCGCATCCTCGTCGGCATCTCGATGGAGTTCCACAAGATCTCTCCGGACGGGCTCGACGCGATCCTGCCGCACGCCGTCGCAGGTTCGGTCGAGGAACGCGAAGGTGCGCACGACGCCTCGGGCCTCGCGGCCGCCATTCCCGGCGAGACCAGCGGCGCGATTGCCGCAAACGAAGACCCGAAGTCCGCGATCGCGCGGTACTGTGCTGATCTCACGGCGCGTGCGCGTGCGAACGAGATCGATCCGGTGATCGGCCGCGGCCATGAGATTCGCACGATGGTGGACATCCTGCTGCGGCGGCGCCAGAACAACCCGCTGCTGACGGGCGAAGCGGGGGTGGGCAAGACGGCTGTGGTCGAAGGCCTGGCATTCGCGATTGCTGCTGGCGAGGTCCCGCCCGCCCTGCGCGAAGCACGTCTTCTGAACCTCGACCTCGGCGCGCTGCTGGCCGGTGCCAGCATGCGGGGCGAGTTCGAGTCACGGCTCAAGGCCTTGCTCGAGGAGGCCCGCGCATCGGCGCAGCCGATCATCCTGTTCATCGACGAGATCCACACGCTCGTCGGCGCGGGCGGCCAGGCCGGGACGGGCGATGCTGCGAACCTGCTCAAGCCTGCGTTGGCGCGAGGCGATCTGCGCACGATCGGCGCCACGACCTGGAGCGAATACAAGAAGCACATCGAGAAGGACCCCGCGTTGACGCGGCGCTTCCAGGTGCTGCAGGTGCCCGAGCCTCAAGAGCCTTCGGCGGTCGAGATGGTGCGCGGACTGGTGCCCACCTTCAGGGCGCATCATGGCGTGACGGTGCTCGACGAGGCGGTCCGTGCGGCCGTGGTGCTGTCCCACCGCTACATACCGGCGCGCCAGTTGCCCGACAAGGCCATCAGCCTGCTCGACACCGCCTGCGCGCGTGTAGCGATGTCGCTTCACGCGCCGCCGCCGCCGGTGGCGCAAGCCCGGCAGCGCATCGCAGCGCTGGAGATGGAACTGGACCTGCTCGAGCAGGAGGGCATGGTGGCCCAGGGCCGCGCCGCGCGGCCCGCACGACTGACGGCCACGCGGTCCGAGCTCGACACGGCTCTGCAGGCGCTGGCGGATCGCGAGCATCGCTGGCAGGAAGAACTGACGCTGGTCCAGCGCATCCTGGCGCTGCGGGCAGAGCAGGCCGTGGCGGCGGCTCCCTCGGCGCACGTCTCGCCATCCCTCGCGCTGGAGGAACTCGAGCAGGCGCTCGCGGCGCTTCAGCAGGATGCGCCCTTGATTCTTCCGCACGTGGACGAATCGGTGGTCGCGGCCGTGGTGGCGGACTGGACCGGCATACCTGTGGGGCGCATGGTGCGCGACGAGGTGACCGCCGTCTTCGAACTTCACGCCACCCTGTCGCGTCGCGTGATCGGCCAACGCGATGCGCTTGCGGCGATCAGCGAGCGGGTGCAGACCGCGCGTGCGCGGCTGACCGACCCGCACAAGCCCGTCGGCGTGTTCCTGCTGGTCGGGCCCTCGGGCGTGGGCAAGACGGAGACCGCCCTCGCGCTTGCCGAGGCGATGTACGGCGGCGAACAGAACCTGATCACCATCAACATGAGCGAGTTCCAGGAGGCACATACCGTGTCGACGCTCAAGGGCTCGCCGCCCGGCTACGTGGGCTACGGCGAAGGCGGCGTGCTGACCGAGGCGGTCCGACGCAGGCCATACAGCGTGCTTCTGCTCGACGAGATCGAGAAGGCGCATCCGGACGTGCACGAGATCTTCTATCAGGTGTTCGACAAGGGCTGGATGGAAGACGGCGAAGGGCGCCGCATCGACTTCCGGAACACCATCGTCCTCCTGACCAGCAACACGGGTGCCGAGACGGTTGCCGCGTTGTGCGGCGGACCGGCGGCGCCGGAACTCCCGGTGCTGCGCGAGGCCTTGCAGCCCGCGCTCGGCCGGGTCTTCCCGGCCGCTTTCCTCGGCCGTCTGACCGTGATCCCATACCTGCCGCTCGACGATGCTTCGCTCGGCCGCATCGTGTCTCTGCAGCTCGATCGCGTGGCAGCCCGGATGCAGGCGCAGCACGGCATCGCCATGGACTGCTCGCCCGCGTTGGTGGCGCATGTGATCGCGCATTGCGCAGCGCAGGAGACGGGAGCACGTCGATTGATCGGCTTCATCGAGCAGCAGCTGTTGCCGCCGCTCTCGCGGATCTGGCTCGAGTCGGTGCGCATGGAGCGCCCGGTCGTGCGCGTCGCGGTCGATATCGATGCCGAGAAAGGCGCCATCGTCTGCCACACGGAATACCGCTGATCCCGTCCCTCCGGGGCTTCGGCCTCGGCCTTTCAAGTCGTTGTCTAGTACGGAGTTTTCATGGCCAACAACAGCAGCAGTCAGAAGTTCATTGCGCGCAACCGGGCGCCGCGCGTGCAGATCGAGTACGACGTCGAGATCTACGGCTCCGAGAAGAAGATCGAGCTGCCCTTCGTGATGGGCGTTCTCGCCGATCTCTCGGGCAAGCCCGTCGATCCCCTGCCGCCGTTGAGCGAACGCAAGTTCCTCGACATCGACATCGATAACTTCGACGAGCGGATGAAGGCCATCCAGCCCCGCGTGGCCTTCTCGGTGCCGAACACGCTGACCGGCGAGGGCCAGCTCATGGTCGACATCCGCTTCGAGAGCATCGACGACTTCTCGCCCGCTGCCATTGCGCGCAAGGTCGAACCGCTCGCGCGCCTGCTCGAAGCGCGCACGCAGCTCGCCAACCTCCAGACGTACATGGACGGCAAGGCGGGTGCCGAAAGTCTCGTCAACAAGCTGCTGCAGGACCCGGCTCTGATGAAGTCGCTGGCATCCACTCCCAAGCCGCGGGCCGAGACCGCCGCAGACGCGGCTGCCGCCTGACGCCAGCCACGCACGCGATCAAAGGAATGCAAATGACAGTTCAAAGCACATCGGTCGATTCCACCTCGACGCACTACATCGATGCGAACGAGTTCTCCTCACTGCTCGACAGGGAGTTCAAGCCCAAGACCGACGAGGCCCGCAGCGCGGTCGAATCCGCCGTGCGGACGCTGGCCGAACAGGCGCTCGTCAATGCCGCGACGATGACCGACGACGCCTACAGCAGCATCGAAGCGATCATCGCCGAAATCGACCGCAAGCTGTCCGAGCAGATCAATCTCGTCCTCCACAAGGAAGAGTTCCAGAAGGTCGAGTCCGCCTGGCGCGGCATGCACCACCTGGTCTACAACACCGAAACCGACGAGAAGCTGAAGATCCGGTTCATGGACATCTCGAAGGACGAGATGCGGCGGACCATGCGCCGCCACAAGGGCATTGCCTGGGACCAGAGCCCGATCTTCAAGCGCATCTACGAAGAGGAATACGGCCAGCTCGGCGGGGAACCCTACGGCTGTCTCGTGGCCGACTACTTCTTCGATCACACGCCGGCCGACGTCGAGCTGCTCGGCGCGGTCGCCAAGGTTGCCGCAGCCTCGCACGCGCCCTTCATCGCGGCCGCAGCACCTTCGCTGATGGGCATGGAGTCGTGGCAGGAGCTTGCGAACCCGCGCGATCTTGCGAAGATCACGTCCAACCTGGAGCATGCGCCGTGGAATTCGCTGCGCGGCATCGAGGACTCGCGCTACGTCGGGCTGGCGATGCCGCGCTTTCTCGCACGCCTGCCATATGGCGCGAAGACGAATCCGGTGGACGAGTTCGATTTCGAAGAGGAAACCGATGGCGCCGACCACAGGAAGTACGTCTGGAACAACGCGGCGTACGCGATGGCCGTGAACATCAACCGCAGCTTCAAGCTCCATGGCTGGTGCACGATGATCCGTGGCGTGGAATCCGGCGGCACGGTCGAAAACCTGCCGTGCCACACCTTCCCGACGGACGACGGCGGCTTCGACATGAAATGCCCCACCGAGATCGCGATCTCCGATCGCCGCGAGGCCGAGCTCGCCAAGGCCGGACTGATCCCGCTCGTCCATCGCAAGAACACGGACCATGCCGCGTTCATCGGTGCCCAGTCGCTGCAGAAGCCGCAGGAGTACATGGACCCGGACGCGACGGCCAACGCCAATCTTTCGGCCCGCCTGCCGTACCTGTTCGCGAGCACCCGTTTCGCGCACTACCTCAAGTGCATCGTGCGCGACAAGATCGGTTCCTTCAAGGAGCGCGACGACATGCAGCGCTGGCTCAACGAATGGATCATGCACTACGTGGACGCCGACCCCTCCAACTCCTCGCAGGAGACCAAGGCCAAGCGACCTCTTGCCGCAGCGGAAGTGGTGGTCGAAGACGTAGAGGGCAACCCCGGCTACTACAACGCGAAGTTCTTCCTGCGTCCGCACTTCCAGCTCGAAGGGCTGACGGTCTCTTTGCGCCTCGTTGCCAAACTGCCTTCACTCAAGGAAGCCGCCTGAGCGCAGGAGTTCTTCCACGCCATTGAGGAAGCAGCGCACAGACGCTGCCTGAGGGGCCGGGCACGTCGTGCGCGCGCCTCCGTGTATTTCAATCGAAACCAGCATTCGGGGAGTTTTCATGTCTCAAGATATTTTTCTGAAGATCGCAGGTATCGAGGGCGAGTCGCTCGATTCGGCGCACAAGAACGAGATCGAGGTCCTGGCTTTCAACTGGAAGGCGCTGCAGGAGTCGACGATGCATGCCGGTTCGGGCGGCGGCGCGGGCAAGGCCACGGTTGAAGACCTCGAGTTCGAACACTACGTCGACCGCGCGAGTCCCAACCTGATGAAGTACTGCCTCACCGGCAAGCACGTGGCGGAGGCGAAGCTGACCGTGCGCAAGGCGGGTGGCAGTCCGCTCGAATACCTGAAGTTCACGTTCACCGACGTCATCATCACCTACGTCCAGCCCTTCGGCGCGAACTCCGACGAACTGCGCGTGAAGGAGCGTGTGCGTCTTTCGTTCTCGAAGATCAAGCAGGAATACGCCGTGCAGAACGCCCAGGGCGGCAGCGGCGGTGCAGTCACCGCTGGCTACGACATCAAGGGCAACAAGGAGTCCTGAGCTTTCGCCGCCGGTGCGCGCGCGCTCCGGCGCCGGCCGCCGGCGTGCCTTCGCATGACCGCTGTTCGGGCAAGGTGGCCCCGTCGTGCAAGCGATCGAAGGAAATTGGAATTTTTCTAGAATGAGTTGGTACAACAAGGTCGCGTGGAGCGAGGGCCTCTTTCTGCGCCCGCAGCTGTTTCAGCAGCAGGAGCGCTACCTGGAGCACCTCGCACACAAGCGCGCCGCTGCCCTGAATCCCTTCTTCTGGGGCTTCAGCCACTACACGGTCGATGCCGAGTCGTTGTCGCTCGGCAAGCTCGTGCTGGCCAGCGCGGCCGGCATCTTCGCCGATGGGACCCCTTTCGATGTGCCGGGGCAGGCGCCACCTCCGGCACCACTCACCGTTCGTCCCGAGCATCTGGAGCAGGTGATCCATCTCGCCGTGCCGATCCGGACCCCGAACGGCGAGGAGACGACCTTCGACGAGGCTGGCGCGTCCAGTTCTTCGCTCGCGCGATTCTGCGTCTTCGATGCCGAGTTGCGCGATGCCAACTCCGTCGGCCAGGGCCCGAAGCTGGTCCAGCTTTCGCGCCTTCGGCTTCGCCTGCTGCCCGAACGCGAGCTGACCGACGCATGGATCGGCCTGCCGCTGGCCAGGGTCACGACGCTGCGTTCCGACGGCAGCATCGCCCTCGACGCGCGCCTGATTCCGCCGGTCAGCGGCTATGGCGCCAGCGCCACGCTGACCGACTGGCTCAACAACCTGCACGGGTTGTGTCGTCTCCGCGCGGAGTCGCTCGCCGGCCGCCTCAGCGGCAACGACGGCAAATCGAGCGAGGCGGCCGAAGTGTCGGACTTCCTGCTGCTGCAGATTCTCAATCGCTGCGAGCCTTTGCTCGAGCACTGGTTGCGGGTTCCCGAGACCCCGCCCGAGCATCTCTATGCGCTGCTGCGCACATTGAGCAGCGAGCTCGCGACCTTCGTGCGTGCCAGCACGCGCCGATCCGCCCAGCACGCCGCCTACCAGCACCTCGATCCATACCTGTCGTTCAAGGAACTGGTCGCGGACGTGCAGGCACTGCTCAACGACGTGCTGGTGCGCAGCGCGCAGAGCATTCCGCTCGCCGGCCGCGCCAACGGCGTGCGCGTGGCGAGCGTCGATCCCTCGGAACTCAAGAGCTTCGCGAGTCTCGTCTTCGCCGTCACGGCGCATGCACCGCCCGATCAGCTTGCGAGCCAGTTCCCTGCGCGCTGCAAGGTCGGACCGAGCGACCGTCTGCCCGAACTCATCCGCTCGCATCTGCCCGGCATTCCACTGCAGAGCCTGCCGGTGCCGCCGCGGCAGATTCCGTTCAACGCCGGCTTCGTCTATTTCCAGCTCGAACAGCGCGGACCGCTGTGGGAGCACATGGTCAAGCATGGCGGACTCGCGCTCCATCTGGCAGGCGACTTCCCCGGGCTGCGCATGGAGCTCTGGGGCGTGCGGGAGCGATGAGTTCATTGTTGCACCGTACCAGGTCCCACCACGTTCCTTGAAATCCTCCGATGCGCACAGCGATGCATGAGTCAGAAAATTTCGGCGAGGAAGACCATCCTGGCGCCCAGACCTCTCACACGCGGCCGCCGCCCGTGAGCGACGAGCTGCCGCCGGGTGTGAAGCTGGCGGCCGAGCCGTCACTGCAGCACCGGCTGGCCGGCATCAGGGCCGCGCAGAACCCGCTGCTCGAGGCCGCGCAGCCGCTGCTGCGTGCCCTGGCCGACATGCCGATGGAGCTGGAGGGCATCGACAGCATCAAGGTGATGAGCCGTCTGCTCGAGCGCGAAGTCGTGACCTTTCAGACGCTCTGCAGCCATGCGCAGATCAGGCAAGAGCACGTCGTGGCTGCGAGCTACTCGCTCTGCACGGCGCTCGACGAAGCCGCCAACAGCACGCCTTGGGGCGGTGCGCAGGGCGAGGAGAGGGCGGGGACCTGGGCCGGCCGACAGCTCGCGGCTCGGTTCCACGGCGACATCAAGGGCGGGGACAAGTTCTTCCTGCTGGTGGGCCGGCTGGCCGCCAGTCCGGAGGAACATATCGACCTGCTCGAACTCATGTACGTCATCCTCGGGCTCGGATTCGAAGGCCGCTTCAGCAGCGGCGGCGGCGCCAACGCGCGCCGGCAGCTCGAGACCATCCGTCATCGCCTGCTCACGCTGCTGACCTCCGCCCGTGGCGACGTGCCGCGCGATCTTTCGCCGCACTGGAAGGGCGTCGGTCCCGGCAAGCTGAAGCTGCTGCGCAACGTTCCGGTCTGGCTCACGGCATCGCTGCTGGCGTTGGGCGTGCTGGGGCTCTTCGCCTGGTACAAGTACCGGCTGAACCAGCAGGGGATCGCGGTGATCGAGCGCATCCAGGCGATCGGCGCCATGCAGCCTCCGCCAGCGCCGCCGCGCAAGTCGCTGCGACTCAAGGAACTGCTGAGTGCCGAGATCGCTCGCGGCACCGTCAGCGTCGAGGAAGACGACAGCCGCAGCGCGGTCAGCTTCAAGGGGGACGACATGTTCGTGCCCGGCCAGGCGCGCCTCAACCCGAAGATCCTGCCCGTCATCGCGAAGGTGGCCAACGAGGTCAACGAAGTGGCGGGCACGGTGCAGGTCATCGGGCATTCGGACAGCCAGCCCATCCGGACGCGCGAATTCCCCGACAACCAGGCGCTCAGCGAAAGGCGCGCGGAAGCGGTCGCCGACGTGCTCAAGGCCCAAGGGGTGGCGCCGGCGCGACTGAAGGTCGAAGGCCGCGGCGACACCGTGCCGATCGGCGACAACCGCACAGCGGTCGGGCGGTCGCGCAACCGCCGTGTCGAAATCATCGTGACGCAGGACGGTGCGACCAGCGTCTCCAGCATCGCCGGTGCGGCGGCAGGTACCAAGGCGGCCACCCAGGCCTCCTCGACGCCGGCCGCGGAGGCGCAGCGCTGAGCAGGCATCCAGACCATGCAATACCTCCGCCAATTCCTCGGCTTCATCTTCTCGCGCCAGATGCTGGCGTTCGTCGCCATCGTGCTGATGGCGCTCGTGGTCTGGTTCATCGGACCGCTGCTCGCCTTCGACGGACTGCGGCCGATGGAGGCACCCGGGGTGCGCGTCGCGATCATCCTTCTGCTGCTTGCCGCGGGCATCATGTGGCTTCTGGGGGGGCCTGTCAGCCTGGTCGGCCTGGCGGCGCTGTGCCTGCTGGTGTGGCATGCCGGACCGATGCTGTCCCTGGGCCAGGCCAAGCCGCTGGCGCCGGTGGGCGTTCGCATGCTGATCATCGGTGTGATTCTTCTGCTGTGCGTGCTGTACGGGCTCTACTGGCTGCGGCGCAGGCTGCAGGACGAAGCCTTCCTCGAGAAATTCCTGAGCTTCGGCAAGCCGCGGCCCGAGAACCAAGCGGCCAAGGAAGAACTCAAGACCGTGGGCAGAATCGTCCAGGGCGCGGTCAACCAGCTCAAACGTCTGCGCGGCGGCGGGCTGCTGCGGCTTCTCGAGGGCAAGCGGTACCTGTACGAGCTGCCCTGGTACATGATCGTCGGCAGTTCCGGCGCGGGCAAGACAACGGCGCTTTTGAATTCGGGCCTGCAGTTCCCGGTGGCCCATCAGTTGGGCAAGGCGCCCCGAAGCATGGCGCTGCAGTCGCCGAGCGGAACCGTCCAATGCGATTGGTGGTTCACCAACGAGGCCGTGCTGATCGATACGGCCGGACGCTACACCGCCCATGACAGCGATGCTGTCGCCGACGCGGCCGAATGGCGCGGTTTTCTGCGCCTGCTGCGCAAGCACCGTACACGCGCGCCGATCAACGGGGCGATCGTCGCACTGAACGCGGCCGATCTTCTGACCCTCGACGAGTCCGATCGGGTGGCGCAGGCAGGCCGGATTCGCGATCGTCTCGCCGAGCTCAGGACCGAGCTCGGCATCCGTTTTCCCGTGTACGTCATCGTCACCAAGCTCGATCTGCTGCGCGGTTTCTGCGAATATTTCCAGTCGCTCACCAGCGAAGGCCGCATGCAGGTCTGGGGCTTCACGCTGCCGTACCAGGGCTTGAAGAGCAGCGTCCGACTCGGAGCGGCCGGGATCGCGGGGCAGCGGCAGGCGCTGCGCGAGCAGATCACGGCGGAGCTGGTCCTGCTCAAGGACAGGCTCGCGGCCGGCTTGCGCTCGCGACTGAACGAAGAGTTCGACGTCGATCGCCGTCGCCGCCTGTTCGCCTTGCCGCAGGAACTGCTCGGGCTGGCGGAGCCGCTCACCCAGATGATCGACGAGGTGTTCCTCGACTCGCGCTTCGACAGTACCCAGCTGCATCACACGCTGCGAGGGGTCTACTTCACGAGCGGCGCGCAGGCCGAAGTCGAGCTGCCGGCCGATCCCGGCACGCTGGCGCAGCGGCTGTGGCGCAGTCTCGGCTGGTCGCGTTTCGGAAAGCCCGAGCCGGCCGAGATGCCGGCCGCGGCCCACGAGGCTGCCGCATCGACAGGCTCGGAGCCGTCATCGCAGCCGCCGCCGGAAGATGCCGCCGCGCCAGCGTCGGCGCCGGCACCGGCACCCGCCGTGTCCGACAAGCCTTCGCAGCCCGTCGTCGCGACAGTCCCGACTCGTGGTCGCCAAGGCTTCTTCCTCCAGGACGTGCTGTCGAAGATCGTCATTCCGGAGGCCCACCTGGTGCGGCCCAACCTGCGCTGGGAGTTCCGCTTCCGTCTCTTGCGCCTTCTGGGGCACACGCTCGCCCTGGTTCTTTTCCTGTGGCTCGCGAGCGGCTTGGCGCTGAGCTTCGGCAACAACTCGAAGTACCTCGAAGTCGTCGGCGGACGCGCCAGTGCGTTGGCCGACAACGTGCGCCGCATTTTTGCCGAGTTCAAGCCTGCGTCCGTACCGGATGTGCTCGGCAGCGCACGCGAGCTGCCCGCCTACCCGGGCCTGGACCTCGACGACCCGCCGGCGAGCTTCGGCTACGGCCTGTACACCGTCCCGCCCGTGCTCGATGCCTCTGCCGACACCTACGCGCGCCTGCAGGACCGCATGCTGCTGCCGGCGATCCTGCAGCGGATGGAGACCGTGCTGGCACAAAGCGTCAAGGACCGCGACGCCAAGTCCGCCTACGAGACCCTGCGCGTCTACAAGCTGCTCCACGATGCCGCGCGCTATGCGCAGGACGGCGGTGCGCTCGACGTCAAGAAGTGGGTGCTCAAGGATTGGGAGCTCCATGGCAGCGCGGCCGCTTTCGGCGGGAGGGCTTCGATGGTCGGGCATGTGGAGGCCCTGTTCTCGGGTGCCCGGGTCGTGCAGTCGGCCTCGCTGCCGAATGAAGGCTTGGTGCGCGAGGTGCAGGCCTTCCTGAACAGCAACACGTCGACGCAGCGCGTCTACGAACGCGCCAAGGCCGCGATGCTGAGCCAGGCGCCGCAGGAATACACGCTGATCCGTGCGGTCGGTCCCCAGGCCGGCACCGTCTTCTCGCGCGCGGAGGGGCTGCCGCTCGAAAAAGGCGTTCCCGGGCTTTTCACCTACGACGGCTACCACGAGTTGTTCAACAAGCGCCTGCCGGAGTTCGTCGGCCGGGCGCTCGGGGACGATGCCTGGGTCATGGGACGCGGCCCGGCCGAGGCGGCGGTCGGCGCTCGTACCAAGACCGCGATCGAGGAGGCGGCTGCCGGCGTACGCGAAGATCCGTTGATCGAGGACATCCGCCGTCAGTACCTGAACGAATACGCGCAACGCTGGGAAGACTTCCTCGGCTCGATCCGGACGGTCGGCACCGGCGGCGAGGCGGTTCGCGCGGGCGGCAATACCGTCGGCAATCCGGGTCTCGAGCCGGCGCCAGGCAGCAGCCTCGGCTTCGATCTCGCGGTGCTTCGCCAACTTGCCGCGCCCGACTCCCCGCTGACCCGGCTGGCACGTTCGGCGGCGCGCGAAACCACGCTGTCGCGCCCGCTCGTCACACGGGTGCAGGAGGAAAAGAGCCTGTTCGGCAAGGCCACGGAAGAGATCGCAAACAAGACCAAGGACATCGGCAGGAACCTCGGGATCCGCAGGGAAGAGCGCCTGGAGAAGCAACTCGTCGACGATCGTTTCGCCGCGCTGCGCGAAGTCGTGAGCGGCCAGCCCGACGTCGGCACCGTCGCAGGCGCAGCCGATGGCGCCAAGCCTGGACTGGAGGCAATCACGGGGCTCATCAATGAGTTCTATACGCTGCTCGTTGTGGCGGACACTGCGCTGGGCTCGAACAGCCTTCCGCCGGGTGGCGCGGAGATCGGCGCGCGGTTGAAGCTCGAAGCGGGCAAGCTGCCGGCGCCATTCCGCGAGGTATTGACCGCGTTGGCCGAGAGCGGCAGCGACAAGGTGACGCAGGGGACGACCGAGATTCTCCGCAAGCAGGCGCGTCTCCAGTTCGACCGGCTCATGGGACTGATGTCGGCGCAGGTGGCCGAGGGCTGCAAGCGCGGCATCGAAGGGCGCTATCCGTTCGCCCAGGCCGCGCAGGATGTGGCCATCGAAGACTTCACCCAGGTATTCGCCGTCGGCGGCTCGATCGACGAGTACTTCAGCAAGTACCTGGCGCCCTTCGTCGACACGAGCGTCCGGCCCTGGCGCTACAGGAATCCCGGCACCGCCAACGCCATGGTGGGCGCCGAGAACGCAGGCTCCGTTGCCGCCCCGGCGCCTGCCACCAACGGACCGACCCTGCTCGGCGAGCTGCTCAAGCTGCTTGCGCAGGGCGGGCCGGACCTCGACAGGTTCTATCGGGCGCAAAAGATCCGCGAGTTGTTCTTCCGTGATGCGGGAGGCAAGAAGCCGGCGTGGACGCTCGAGATGAAAGTACTGGAACTCGATCCGACGATCACCGACCTGATCATCGACATCGACGGTCAGGGCCAGCGCTACATCCACGGTCCGGTCCAGAGCTTCTCGGTCAGCTGGCCTGGCCAGCGCGGCGGCTCCACGGCCGAACTCATCGCGAATCCGAGATTGTCCGGCACGACCTCGACCCTGCGAACGACCGGCCCCTGGGCGCTGTTCCGTCTGCTCGAGCGGGGCCGCATCCTGAGCACCGCCACCTCCGGACGGGTGAACGTCGAATTTGTCTTCGACGGTCGCAGGGCACTGCTGGACGTGGGTGCCGGCAGCCAGCCCAATCCCCTCAACAGCGACATGCTTCGGGGCTTTCGCTGTCCGAGCGCCTCCGTCTGAGCGAAGGTCGACCCGATGCTGCACCGGTTCGTTGCCTCGCGCCTGATCACCCGGCCCGCGATCTGGGGCAAGCTGCCGGGGCATGCGGACTTCGTTCGCAGCGGGGTGCGCCACGGCGAGAGCGACGCCTGGGAGTCCTGGCTCGGGCGGCAGCGGCCGGCGGACAGGGAAGGCGCCACGGTGGCGCTTCCGGCAGCCTTCGTTCTGCCGCCCGGAGCGCTCGGCCTGGCCGGTACCCGCTTCGTGATCGGTGCGATCGCGCCGTCGAAGGACAGCCTGGGTCGGCCGTACGCGCTGCTCGTTTACCAGTTTGCACGGCTGCGCTGGCTCCGGCTGCACTACGCCCGTGGCGCGCTGCAGGCGCAGGACTGGCTCTTCTGGCTTTCACGCGTGGTGGGCCGCCACGTGGATGCGCAAGGCCCCGCCAGCCTGGAATCCCTCGCGCATGGCGTCCACCGGCTCTGGCGACTGCATGCGCCCCGCCTGACGCTGGGGCTGGGTGGGCTCGATGTCGCAGCGGACAACGGCGAGGAGCGCCGCAGACAGTCGCAGCGTCTGCTCGACGAATCCTGCGGTCCCGCGCCGCCGACCGAGCTCGCATCACGTCTGCGCGGCGTGCGCCATTTCCCCTGGGCGGACTGGCCCGAATGCCTTTACCGTGAGCGCGGCGAGGGAGCCTTCTGGCAACAGGATGCGCATGGCGGCTATGTGAATGCGGCTGGCTGGCTGCCTGCGCTCTGGAGCGAGCCGGCATGAGCGCGGGCGGTCGCGTCGACGACCTGCCGCCGCTTCGCATGCGGCTGATGCACTGCCGCGGCCGCGCGGCCGAGGGTCTGCTGGTCTTTCCACCGGAAGGGGCAGGGCTGGCGGACGCGCTGCGACTCGGCGGCGGGCATGGCTCGGACCCGCAATGGCGCGCGGCCAACCTGTGTCGGATCGGGTGGCAGGGTTCATGGCAGCTTCTCAACGGCAGTTCGGCGCTCGTCTGCGCCCTCAACGGCGAGCGTGTATGGCCGCACGAGCAGGTGGCGGTGGCCGTCGGTGATGCCGTCGAAGTGGGCTTGCTGCGCTTCGTGGTGGAAGGCGACGGTGCCGAAGCCGAATCGCTGGTCGAGGGAAATTTCCAGCTGCGCGACCTCGCGGACCTAGTGCCGTCGCAGCGCGACAGTGGCATGTCCGCGGTGGACGGTCTGTTCGGTGTGCCTGGCGTCGCGGGTGCCGAGGACCGGCCGGTGGACGACGTGTTCGCGGAACTGCTCGGGGAACCGTCCTCGTACCCGGCGGCCCCTCCGGCGCCGTCTCGATCGCCGGCGTCCGCCACGGGTGCCGACGCGCGCGGGACCGATGCCGATGTGCGCGACGCGCCCCGGCTCGCGCCGCCCGCGAACCTGCCGACGGGCGAATCGGCCCTGTTCGATGCATTGAACCGCGAATTCGAGCATGTGGTGCGTGATCCGACGCAGTTGACCGGCCGCCTCGACTGGGACACCGGACCGGCGCCCGGCGGCGAGCGGGCGCCGTCGCTCGAAGAACTGAGCGACGAGGCCGGCAAGTACCACTTGTTGCGCGACATCCTGCAGGCGCGCGAAGGCATCGATCAGATCATTGACGGCGTCGATCCGCTGGGGCCTTCGCTGCTGCTCGAGGAGGGCGCGGCCGAAGACGTGCTACGCCTCTTCGCACCCGGGCTGGCGAGCGCCGCCAAGCCGGTGCTGCCCAGCCTCACGCGGCGCGAGCACCACGATCTCTCGCCGGACAGCCACGTTCGGATCGGGGCATCGCACGCCGGCGGGGAGGCCGCGCCGCCGCCGGACCCCGGAGAACGCCATGCCCCCTGAGGACGCGACACGAGGCACGGTTGCGGCGGATGCCACCCGCTCCGAAGGATTCCACCCCGTTCACCCGGGCGTGCGCCGGCTGCGCAACCCCGAGGCGGTACCGGCGCGCGCGCATGCGCAACTGATGCCGACATTGTTCGATCGCCTGTGCGACGAGGCACCGAGCCAGACGGCCGAGGCGCCTTCCGCGTACGTGTTGAGCCCGTCGCAGGTGCGCGACATGATCCGGCGCGACCTGGCCTTCCTGCTCAACACCACCAATGCCGAGGACCTGATCGACCGGCGGCGCTTTCCCGCGCCGGCGTCGTCGAGCGTCAATTTCGGCATGCCGCCGCTGGCCGGCAGCTACCTGTCGGAGCGCAAGTGGGCCGACATCGAAAAGATCATCCGGCGCGCCATCGCCGACTACGAACCGCGGCTGATTCCCGAGACGGTTTCGGTCGTGCCCCTGATGAAGGAGGGCGCGGCCGAAGCCTACAACGTGCTGGTGTTCGAGATCCGCGCGATGGTGGCGATCAAGCCGTACCCGCTCGAGCTCACCGTGCAGAGCGCCGTCGACCTCGAAACCAGTCGAATGACCCTGCTCGACGGCTCGCGCGCCATGCCGCGCGGCCTGCGCTGAGCGCCCGTTTCCAGAAGGCAAGCCATGGATCCCCGACTGCTCGAGTACTACAACAAGGAACTGATCTACATGCGGGAAGCGGCGGGCGAGTTCGCCGCCTCGCATCCGAAGATCGCGCGCCGGCTCGGCATGCATGGCACCGAGATCGACGACCCCTACGTGGAGCGCCTGATCGAGTCCTTCAGCTTCCTCTCGGCGCGCATGCAGATCAAGCTCGACGCGGAGTTCCCGCGGTTCACGCAGCGCCTGCTCGAGGTGCTCTATCCGAACTACCTGAGTCCGACGCCTTCGATGGCGGTGGCGCAACTGCATCCGAGCGTGAAGGAAGGCGACTTCTCGCGTGGTTTCGTCGTGCCGCGCGGCACCGCCTTCCATGCCAAGGTACCTCCCGGCGAGGAGACCCCTTGCGAGTTCCGCTCCGGCCAGGACGTGACGCTTTGGCCGATCGAGATCTGCGACGCCAAGCTGACCGGTGCACCGCCCGACATTCCCGGCTTCGAGCGCTACCTGCCGCCGCAGGTGCAAGTCGCCGGTGCGCTGCGGCTGCGCCTGAGGATGGTCGACGGGCGCAAGTTCAGCGCGCTCGCCGGGCTCGAACGGCTTCCGGTCTATCTCTGCGGCGACGAGCAGATCGCCTCCCACCTGTTCGAACTGCTCCACACCTCCGCGGTCGCCAGCTTCACGGCCGCGCCGGGACAGCTGACGCGCCAGCCGCATGTGGTGACCGAGGGCGCGCTCGCGCACGAGGGCCTGGCCCCGGGACAGGGCTTGCTGCCGCTCGAATGGAACACCTTCCACGGCCACAACCTGCTGCACGAATACTTCGCGTGTCCCGAGCGCTTCTATTTCTTCACGCTCACCGGACTCGGCGCCGGGCTGTCGCGCCTCGATGCGGCCGAAGCCGAGATCGTGATTCTTCTGACGCGCCCCCCGGGCGCGCTCGGCGGCCTGGTCCACGCCGGGCAATTCGCGCTGTTCTGCACGCCGGTGGTCAATCTGTTCGAGCGTCGCACCGACCGCATCGAGCTCAACACGGCCGAGCCCGAATTCCACCTCGTGCCCGACCGCTCGCGCCCGCTCGACTTCGAGGTTTACGCCGTGAGAGAGATCACTGGTCAGCAGGCGCAGACCACAGCGGCGATGTCGTTCCGTCCGCTCTACCAGACACTCAACGAGGACGAGGGCAACCACGGCCGCTACTTCTCCGTACGCCGGGAGCTGCGCCTTCCTTCGGATACTTCGCGCAAGTACGGCACCCGGACCCCTTACGTCGGCACCGAGGTGTTCCTCTCGCTGGTCGACCAGAACGAAGCGCCGTATGCCGATGCGATCCGGTATCTATCGGTCAAGGCGTTGCTGACCAATCGCGATCTGCCGTGTCTGGCGCCGCGCGACGGCAGGTCGGACCTGGCGGTGGCCGATTCGATTCCCGTGGCCGGGGTGGGCCTGGTTCGCGCGCCGAGCGTGCCGAAGTCGCCGTTCGCCCAGCGCGAGATCGCGTGGCGCCTGATCCGCCAGCTCGGGTTCAACCACCTGCCGCTCGCCGACCTTCCGCACCGTGAAGGCGCCCAGGCGCTGCGCGACATGCTGCGGCTGTTCGTTTCGGTCGACAGCGAAGTGCAGCACCGCCAGATCGAAAGCCTCGTGGGTTCGCGCATCGAGCCGGTGACGCGCCGTCTGCCCGGCGGCGGCCCGCTGATCTACGGCCGCGGTGTGTTGTGCACCTTGAGCGTGGACGAGGAGGGCTTCTCGGGCATCAGTCCCTACCTGTTCGGCCTGGTGCTCGAACACTATCTCGCCCGGCACGTGAGCATCAACGTCTTCACCCAGACCACGCTCGAGTCGATGCAGCGTGGCACCGTGGCGAAATGGCCGGTGCGCATGGGCGGGCGGGGCGCCGTCTGATGCGGCGCAACGACGCCGGATCGGCCACGTTGCGCCTGACGGAGGTGCTGGCGCAGCTTCGCGCCGCGCCCTGGGATTTCGGCTTCATCGCGCTGATGCGGCGCTTCGGCGCGGCCTACCCCGATCAACCGCGCATCGGGCTCGCGCGTCGGCCGCAGCAGGAGCCTTTCCGGCTTGGGCAGACGGCGGCGTTGAGCTTCGCGCCTCGCGAGATCGCCGAACTCGCGATGCCGGGGGAGGAAGGCGGGCGCGCCGCGGCCGCTCCGGCGTCTGCCAGGCCCGGCAACAATCCCGCCCTGCCGACCCTGCGCCTCTACGGCCTGGGCCTGCTCGGTCCCAACGGGCCGCTGCCGCTGCACTACACCGAACTCGTCCGCGAACGCGCCGAGAACTTCAACGACGGCACGCTCGCGGATTTTCTGGACATCTTCCATCACCGCTACTTCACGCACCTGTACCGGGCCTGGGCCCAGGCGCAGGCGGCGGCCGGCCTCGACCGGCCCGAGGACGAGACCTTCAGCCGCTATGTCGCGCGACTGACGGGCCATGATCCGGCCGAGATCCGCGACTCGGTGCTGCCCGCGCACGCCCGGCTGGCAGCGTCGACGCACCTGAGCCGGGAGGCGCGCAACCCCGACGGGCTGGTCCAGACGCTCGCCCGGTATTTCGCCGTGCCCGTGGCGATGCAGGAGTTCGTGATGCATTGGATCCGCATCGATCCCGAGGACCACACGCATCTCGACCAACCCCGTGCGTCGAGCGTGCTCGGCGTCGGCGCCATCGCCGGCGAGGTCGTGCCCGACCGCCAGAACAGGTTCCGCCTCGTGCTGGGCCCGTTGACGCTCGAACAGTACCTGCGCTTCACGCCGCAGGGCCGGGACCTGCCGCTGCTCGTCGAATGGGTGCGCGGCTTCGTGGGCTACGAATTCGTCTGGGAGGTCGAACTGCGGGTGCGCACCGACGACGCACCGCCCGCACGCCTCGACGAGGTCGCGAAGCTCGGCTGGTCGAGCTGGCTCGGCGGCTCTTCCGAGCCCGCGTCCATGCCGGGCCGCGAGGCCGCCGCCACCTCGAGCTATGCGGTCGGCATGGTCTTCGAGCCCGAGCAGTACCTGCGCGAGGGCGCGGACGTCCCTGCATCGGCCGCCCCGCTCTGAATCCATTCTTGTCCCGTGCCGTTTTCTCCATGAACCGAAGCGCCATCCTGTCCCCGGTCAGCGAACGTGAACCCTGCGGGCCGAGCCTCGAGTACGACCACGAGTTTGCGATGCTGTTCGCATGCATGGTCCCGCGCTCCGATGCCCAGTACGGCAGCTTCGTCGGGAAACCGGAGGCGATCAACTGGGCCGAGGTCGAACGCGATTGCCTCCGGCTGCTGCTGCGCACCAAGGACATCAACCTGCTGGTCTGGCTCTGCCGCGCCAGGGTGCGGCAGAGCGAGGCGGCGGGGCTCGTGCAGTCGCTGGCTGTGCTGAGCGCCGTGCTGCAGGCCTGGCCCGAGCAGGTGCATCCGCAGCTCGTGATCGAAGGCGAGCGGGACCCGGCGGTGCGGGCCAATGCGATCGCCGGCCTGGTCGACCCCGAAGGCCTGCTCGGCGACGTGAGCGAGATCGTCCTGTCGGCGAGCACCGCGTTGCGGCTCACCGTGCGCGAGGTGGATCGGGCGTTCACCGTGCCGCGCCCCGCGGACGCACTCGATCCGCAGGGGGTGACGCAACAGTTGAAGGCCCTGCGCACGGCTGCGCGCGGCGACCCGCTCGCGCCCATCCATTGCCTGGCCGAAGCAGGGGCGCATCTTCGTGCGATCGAGGACTGGGCTCGCAGCCAGTTGGGCGAGCACGCGCCCTCGATGTTGCCGCTGCTGCGCGTGCTGGAACTTTTCGCGGCGCCGGAGATGCCGAGTCCTCAGGTGCCGCAGCGGCCCGTGCGCACGCCCGGCGAGGCATCCGAGGCGCCGTTCGTGGGCCGGACCGGCGATCGCGGCGAGGCGCTCCTGAAGATCCGCGCCGCGCGCGAATGGTTCGAATCGCACGAGCCCAGCAGTCCGGTCGCGGTCCTGCTGAAGCAGGCCGAACGGATGGTCGGCAAGCGCTTCTCGCAGGTCGCCGATGCGATTCCGCTGGATCTGCTGCGGAAATGGGAAGACGAAGAAGGAACAGGAGGTGGCACGACATGAACGAGTACGGATGGACGCTCGGCGTCGTCGCTTTCATGGCCGGCCTGGCGGGCGCGCTGGCCGGAGCTGTGGTGGCGTGGCGCGCAGGAAGCCGGCGCATCGTGGCCCAGTGGCCCGCCGAAGAAATGGCCCAGCTTCGGCAATGCCTCGAGGACGGGCTGCAGGCCGGAATGGCGCTGCATCAGGCACTGCAGCGCACGCCGCAGGTGTTGCGGCAGCAGATCCAGGAGGAGCTCGAATTCCTCGCGACGCAGCAGGTGGTGCAGGACCAGGTGCGCTCGGAACAGCAGGCGCGCTGGCTCGCCGAGCAGGCCGCGCTGATGGCCGGCCGCGAGGAGCGCCATGCGGCCGATCTGACGCGGGTGTTGAACGCGATCGCGGCGGTGTCGGCCCCCGGGCCGTCCCGCTCGCCCGCGCCGCGCCCGAGGCCGCCCGAGCCAACCGCTTTCAGCGCGGCGCCTTCGGTGTCCGCACGGCCTCCGGAACTGCTGCTCACGCCGATCGTGCACCCGCCGCCGGTTGCCGAGCCCGAGGCGCCGCCGGAGCGCGAACTCACCGACGAGGAAATCGACGCCTTGCCGCCCGAGCTGCCACCGGCCGGTCCGCCGCGCAAGCGGATCCTGCCTCGGGCGCCCAAACCCACGCTGCGCAACATCTAGGGCTTTGCTGATTTCCCCCGCTTCGCCATCCCCACCACCAGCGGATGCCCCTCCAGCCGCTGCCGCAGCCTCTTCTTCCACGCCGCAGGCAGCCCCGACGCATCGATCATCGCCGGCCAGGCCTCGCGTGCGCGGCGGGCGGTCTCGGCCACCACGCGGCGCGCGAGCGGCTCGTGCAGGCCGGCGGAAAAGCAGAACGCGCGCATGTTCGCCGGCGTGAACAGCGCCGTGCGCTTCGGCGCCTTCGCGTCGGGCAGCAGCGGCAGCGCATGGCCTTCGACGCCCTGGAGCGCCGCGTAGGCCACGATGTCGTAGGCCGGCGCGAGGCGCGGCGCGAGGCCGTCGGGGTAGAGCACGCCGAAGTTCTTCAGATGGGCGTCGGGATTGCCGAGCAGGTCGTTCACCGCGAGGCGGCGCAGCAGTTCGAGCACCGCTTCCTCGCCGAGGGACGGGAAGGCCTGCATCGCAAGCGCCATGTCGAGGTAGCTGGCGCCGTACTTGTGCATCGGGTCGATGGCGAGGATCTGCGCGAAATCCTCGAAGTGGATGCGGCGCGCGCCCTCGCGGTCGAAGCGGGTCACGGCGAGGAACTCGGGCTCGTCGGGCAGGGCATAGCTGTGCTCGGCGGCGATGGCGGACAGGGGCGCGAGTTCGGCATGGCAGACGGTCACGCCGGCCGCGCCGGCCAGCTGGAGCGAGAGCATTTCCAGCTGCGGCATGTGCGGGCGGCCGGCCATCGGCAGCTTGGCGATCACGCGCGTGCTGGCGCCGGCGCGCGTGCGCGCCACGTAGCGCCCGCCCTGGCGCCGCAGGCCGAGCTTGGGCTGAACGCCCGAGACCGAGATGCCCTGCGGCATCGGCAGCTCGACGACCGACATCTCGAGCGCATCCTGGTCCTGGGTGACGAGCCGCTGCAGCGTGCCGCGGTCGACCGAGACGGGGCGGGCGCTGACCGCGCCGGGCAGGTCGCCGCCGCAGGCCGCGAGCAGCTCGAAATGGTCGTTCTCGCGGCAGCCGCGCAGCTGGGCGATGTGGCTGCGCAGCACGCCTTCGGGCAGCAGGTTCTGGAAGAAGGCCGGCAGCTGCCCGCCCTGGGCGTTGAACAGCGGATTCTTGACGTCGCCCCAGAGCGCTGCCTGCGCCGCGGGGTCGCTGGCCACCATCGAGAGCGACAGCACCTCGGGCGGCGGGTCGGCGACGAGCTCGGGCTCGGCCACGAAGCGGCACAGGTCGGCGTACTGGAACAGCTTGCCGAAGCGGCGCCCGCCGAGCGAGATCTCGAGGATCTTGACGTTCATGGCGAGCGCCGGGCCGGCGAGGGGCCGGCGGCGCCGGCGGGCGCGGAAGACGGGGGAGGCGAGGAAGAGGGCGCGAGCGCACGCCCGACCGCGCTGCCGACGCGCGTGGGCACGGGCCGGTAGCCGGTGTCGGCTTCGGCGCGCTCGCCGAAGCCCTTGGGCGCGAGCTGCAGTTCGAGCCCCAGCGCGTCGACCAGCGCGAGCAGCGACGACAGCTGCGGGTTGCCCCGGAGGCTCAGCGCATTGCGCACCGAGCGCTCGGTCAGGCCCGAGCGCTGCGCGATCTCCGCGTGGCTCTGCCCGGTGGCGTCGCGGCGGGCCGCCAGGGCGGCGATGAGTTCCTGCTTGGTCACGGAAAGATATTACCGGAAACCGAAGTTTTGGAAATATATTTCCGAGACGGCGGCAGGCCTACCGGGGCACCAGCGTGAAGAAGGGCATGACCACGCCCATGACCCAGTTCTGTCCGAAGTCGAGTGCCGCGCGCCGGTACTTCTCGTCGGCCTGGGCGGCGAGCAGGTCGAGCCGCGCGACCACCTTCGACAGCTCGCGGTCGGCCACGAGGTTGCGCCCGCGCTCGCTGATCTCGGTCGCCAGCAGCAGCGGCTGGCCGTCGGGCCCGGTCTTCGAGGCGATGAGCCAGAGCGAGATCTCGAAGTTGCGCGCCGCCCGGTAGCTGTTCTCGGCGTTGATGCCGTCGAGCATGGTCTGGTCCCAGGTGTCGCCGTTGGCCTGCTTGAGCATCGTGGCCCAGCCGACCACCAGCGCCGCGACCCGGTCGCCCTGGTAGCCCTGCGGTCCGGTGTCGAAGGCGAGCCGGATCGCCTCGATGCCGGTGGCGCCGCGCAGCTCGGGCAGCGCCGCGTCGGTGGTCATCACTGCGTCCCAGGCGCGCTGCGCCGCCGCCTCCATGCTCGGGGCCGCCTTGCGCCACTCGCGCGGATTGCGGCGGTAGAGCGTGGTCTGCACGCGCCGGATCGACTGCAGGTTGTCGCGCAGCGACAGATTGGCGATCCGGTTGGCGCTCGACTGCAGCCATTCCTGGTTGCTGTAGGGCTCGGCGCGCTCGGTGGAACGCATGGCGGCGCAGCCGCCCAGACCCAGCAGGGAGGCGGCGCCGGCGAGCAGGCAGGCACGCCTTGCCGCAAGGGAGGAAAACGGGGAATCGCTCATGGCCCTGACGTTATCATCCACGGCTGGGGCGGCGGCCTGCCTGGAGCGGCGGGTCCGTGCAATTTTCCTTACAAATCAACACCTTGGCGCTGCGTCAGGGCAGGCCGACAAGTCGTGCGTCTCAATTCCATCAAGCTCTCGGGCTTCAAGTCGTTCGCCGAACCCACCAACTTCCTGCTGCCGGGCCAACTGGTCGGCGTGGTCGGACCCAACGGTTGCGGCAAGTCGAACATCATGGACGCGGTGCGCTGGGTGCTGGGCGAGTCCCGCGCCTCGGAACTGCGCGGCGAGTCGATGCAGGACGTGATCTTCAACGGCACGACCTCGCGCAAGCAGGCCAGCCGCGCGAGCGTGGAGCTGGTGTTCGACAACGCCGACCACCGCGCCGGCGGCCAGTGGAACCAGTTCGCCGAGATCGCGGTGCGGCGCGTGCTCACGCGCGACGGCACCAGCAGCTACTTCATCAATAACCAGCCGGTGCGGCGCCGCGACGTGCAGGACGTGTTCCTCGGCACCGGCCTCGGGCCGCGCGCCTACGCCATCATCGGCCAGGGCACGATCAGCCGGATCATCGAATCGAAGCCCGAGGAGCTGCGCCTGTTCCTCGAGGAGGCGGCCGGCGTCTCGAAGTACAAGGAGCGCCGGCGCGAGACCGAGAACCGCCTCGGCGACACGCGCGAGAACCTCACGCGGGTGGAAGACATCCTGCGCGAACTCAACGCCAACCTCGAGAAGCTCGAGAAGCAGGCCGAGGTGGCAGCGCGCTACAACACGCTGCAGGGCGAGGCCACGAAGAAGCAGCACCAGCTGTGGTTCCTCAAGCGCAGCGAGAGCGAGTCCGACCAGGCCCGCATCAAGACCGAGTCCGAGCGCGCGATCAACGACCTCGAATCGCGCACGGCCGACCTGCGCCGCGTCGAGTCCGAGCTCGAGACCGTGCGCCAGGCCCACTACGCGGCCGGCGACCAGGTCAACCAGGCGCAGGGCAAGCTCTACGAGGCCAGCGCCGAGGTCGGCCGGCTCGAGGGCGAGATCCGCTTCGTGGTCGAGGGCCGCCAGCGCGTGGAGCAGCGGCTGGTCCAGCTACGCGAGCAGATCGGCCAGTGGGACACCCGGCGCAGCGACGCCGAGGCCGAGATCGAGACGCTGGCCGGACAGGGCATCGACGCGGAGGAACAGGCCGTGCTGCTCGCGGCCCAGCTCGAGGAGCACGACGCGCGCATGCCCGAGCTCGAGGAGGCGCAGCAGCGCGCGCAGGACGAAGCCAATGCGCAGCGCGCCGCCGTGGCGCAGGTGCAGCAGCAGATCCAGGTGCTGGCCGCCGACCAGCGCAACATCGAGGACCAGACGCGCCAGCTCACGCAGCGCGGCGAGCGCCTGCGCGCCGACCAGAACGCGCTGGCCGCGCCCGACGAAGCCCGCCTGCAGGCGATGCAGGAGGAGCACGCGGCCGCCGAGGAGGCCGCGAGCGAGGCCGAGGCGCGCCTGCATGAACTGCAGGAGTCGGTGCCCCAGCTCGACGAGGACCGCCGCGCCAAGCAGCAGGCCGTCAACACCGAGGGCGCGCGCCATGCGGAGCTCTCCGCGCGGCTCGAGGCGCTGCGCGCGCTGCAAGAGCGCGTCAAGACCGACGGCAAGCTCGCGCCCTGGCTCGCCAAGCACGGCCTCGAAGGCCTGCAGGGCCTCTGGAGCCGCATCCACGTCGAGCAGGGCTGGGAGAACGCGCTCGAAGCCGCGCTGCGCGAGCGCCTCGGCGCGCTCGAGGTCAGCCGGCTCGACATGGTGCGCGCCTTCGGCGGCGACGCACCGCCGGCCAAGCTCGCGTTCTACAGCCCGCCCGCGGCCGGCGCATCGCCGGAGACGGGCGGGGCGCTGCCCCGGCTGTCCAGCCTGCTGCGGCTGAACGACGCCGGCCTGCAGGCCCTCATGACCGACTGGCTGCGCGGCTGCTACACGGCCGCGAGCTTCGAGGAGGCGCTCGCGCAGCGCGGCACGCTGCAGCCCGGCGAGGTCATCTACGTGCAGAGCGGCCATGCGGTGTTCTCGCACAGCGTGAACTTCTACGCGCCCGATTCGGAGCAGGCCGGCCTGCTCGCGCGCCAGCAGGAAATGGAGAACCTCGAGCGCCAGCTGCGCGCGCAGACGCTGATCAGCGAGGAGGCGCGCACCGCGCTGGTCCGCGCCGAAGCCGCGTACGCCGATGCCGCGCAGCGCCTCGTCACGGCGCGCCGCGAGGCGGCCGACACGCGCTCGCGCGCGCACGAGCTGCAGGTCGAGACGCTGCGCATGACGCAGCTGGCCGAACAGACGCGCGCGCGCAGCGAGCAGCTCGCCGCCGACCTCGCCGAGGTCGATGCGCAGCTCGAGGAACTGCAGGAAAAGCGCATGGCCGCCGAAGGCCGCTTCGAAGAGCTCGACATGCAGCTCGCCGACAGCCAGGAGCGCCATGCCCAGCTCGACGAACGCGTGATCGAGGCCGGCCGCGCACTGGCCGCCAGCCGCGAGCAGCACCGCAGCCTCGAACGCCAGGCGCAGGAGGCCACCTTCTCGCAGCGCACGCTCGAAGCGCGCCGCGCCGAACTGAACCGCGCGATCGAGACCGCGGCGCAGCAGATCGTCGCGCTGACCGACGAGGACGAGCGCGCCCGCGCCGAACTCGGCCGCCTCTCCGACGCCGCGGCCCAGGCCGGGCTGCAGGATGCGCTCGCGCTCAAGCTCGAGCGCGAAGGCGCGCTCGGCGCGGCGCGCAGCCAGTACGACGACCTCACGCTCAAGCTGCGCGCGAGCGACGAGCGCCGGCTGCAGCTCGAGCGCGAGCTCGATCCGCTGCGCCAGCGCATCACCGAGTTCCAGCTCAAGGAGCAGGCCGCGCGGCTCGGCGTGGAGCAGTACCAGCAGCTGCTCGACGACGCCGGCGCCGACCTCGAGGCCGTCGCGCACTCGATCGAGGCCGACAAGGTCCGCCTCACGGGCCTGCAGGGCGAGATCGATCGGCTGAACCGCGAGGTGGTGGCGCTGGGCGCGGTCAACCTCGCGGCGCTCGACGAGCTCGCCATCGCGCGCGAGCGCAAGACCTTCCTCGACGCCCAGTCGACCGACCTCAACGAGGCCATCGGCACACTCGAGGACGCGATCCGCAAGATCGACGCCGAGACGCGCGACCTGCTCGGCGGGACCTTCAAGATCGTCAACGAGCACTTCAGCCGCATGTTCCCCGAGCTCTTCGGCGGCGGCAACGCCAAGCTCATGATGACGGGCGACGAGATCCTCGACTCGGGCGTGCAGGTCATGGCCCAGCCGCCCGGCAAGAAGAACCAGACCATCCACCTGCTCTCGGGCGGCGAGAAGGCGCTCACGGCGATCGCGCTGGTGTTCGCGATCTTCCAGCTCAACCCGGCGCCGTTCTGCC
>CBHTTS010000013.1:0-36728 GCA_966095775.1 uncultured Variovorax sp.
GCCGGTGTCGCGCAGCGCGACCAGGGTGCGCAGGTGGCGGATCTCGAGGATGGACTGCAACATGAATGAAATTCAAGCGAAGCGGCAAAAGGTTTCGTTTGAATCATAGACGCGGAAGCCCGACCATGGCGGACTTTCAAGATTCCGCGACCGCACAGACCACCATGACCTTCCGTACCCACACCCTCGGCTTCCCGCGCATGGGCGCCCAGCGCGAGCTCAAGTTCGCGCTCGAGCAGCACTGGCGCGGCGAGATCGACCTCGCCGCGCTCGAGGCCGTCGGCGAGCAGCTGCGCGAGCGCCACTGGCAGCTGCAGCGCGAGGCCGGGCTCGACTTCGTCACCGTGGGCGACTTCGCCTTCTACGACCACGTGGCCAACCACATCCAGCTGCTCGGCTGCGAGCCCGCGCGCTTCGGCTTCCAGGGCGGCGAGCCCGAACTGTCGCGCTACTTCAGGATGGCGCGCGGCGTCGAGCGCGAGGCCGGTCACGATTGCGGCGAGGGCTGCGGCCACGGCGGCGGCACCTACGCGCTCGAGATGACCAAGTGGTTCGACACCAACTACCACTACCTCGTGCCCGAGTTCGGCCCGGCCACCGCCTTCCGGCTCGGCTCGACCCGCCTGTTCGACGAGGTGGCGCAGGCGCAGCAGGCCGGGCACGCGGTCAAGGCCGTGCTGCTCGGGCCGCTGAGCTTCCTCTACCTCGGCAAGGAGAAGGAGGCCGGCTTCGATCGCTTCTCGCTGCTCGACGCGCTGCTGCCGGTGTACGAGCAGGTGCTGAACCGCCTCAAGCAGCAAGGCGTGGAATGGGTGCAGATCGACGAGCCGATCCTCGGCCTCGATCTGCCCGACGCCTGGCGCAATGCCTTCGAGCGCAGCTACTGGCAGCTCGCGCGCAGCGCGCCCAAGCTGCTGCTCGCGACCTACTTCTCGCCGCTCGGCGAGAACCTGCGGCTCGCCTGCCAGCTGCCGGTGGCGGGGCTGCACGTCGACGCGGTGCGCGCGCCGCAGGAGCTCACGGGCGTGGCCGACTGGCTGCCGGCGCACAAGGTGCTGTCGGTCGGCATCGTCGACGGCCGCAACATCTGGCGCGCCGACCCCGATGCCGCACTCGCGGCCCTGCGCCCCACGGTCGACAAGCCGCGCGGCGAGCTCTGGATCGCGCCTTCGTGCTCGCTGCTGCACGTGCCGTTCAGCCTCGCGGCCGAGTCCCGGCTCGATGCCGAGCTCCGGTCCTGGCTCGCCTTCGCGGTCGAGAAGCTCGGCGAGCTGCGCATGCTGCGCGAAGTGCTCGCCGGCCGCGCGGACGGCGTGGCCGAGGCGCTCGGCAGCGCGCGCGCCGCCGTGGCCGCGCGCCGCGCGAGCCCGCGCGTGCACCGCGCCGACGTGGCGCTGCGGCTCGCACGCGGCGTGGCGGGCGACGACCGGCGCGCGTCGGACTTCGCGCTGCGCCAGCAGCTGCAGCGCGCGCGCTTCGCACTGCCGGCGCTGCCGACCACCACCATCGGCTCGTTCCCGCAGACGGCGCAGATCCGCGCCGCGCGCGCGGCCTTCAAGCGCGGCGAGCTCGACGCGGCGGGCTACCAGGAGACGAGGCGCGCCGAGATCGCGCTCGCGGTACGCACGCAGGAGGCGCTCGGCCTCGACGTGCTGGTGCACGGCGCGGCCGAACGCAACGACATGGTCGAGTACTTCGGCGAGCGGCTCGACGGCTTCGCCTTCACCGCCAACGGCTGGGTGCAGTCCTACGGCTCACGCTGCGTCAAGCCGCCGGTGATCTTCGGCGACGTGGCGCGCCCCGCGCCGATGACGGTCGAATGGACCGCCTATGCGCAGAGCCTCACGAAGCGGCCGATGAAGGGCATGCTGACCGGGCCGGTGACCATCCTGCAGTGGTCCTTCGTGCGCGACGACCAGCCGCGCAGCACCACCTGCGAGCAGATCGCCTGGGCGATCCGCGACGAGGTGGTGGACCTGGAGGCCGCGGGCATCGGCATCATCCAGATCGACGAGCCCGCGATCCGCGAGGGCCTGCCGCTGCGCCGCGCCGGCTGGCCGGCCTACCTGGCCTGGGCCACGCGCGCGTTCCGCGTCAGCGCTTCGGGCGTGCGCGACGAGACGCAGATCCACACCCACATGTGCTATTCGGAGTTCAACGACATCCTGCCCGAGATCGCCGCGATGGACGCCGACGTGATCACCATCGAGACCAGCCGCTCCGACATGGAGCTGCTGCGCGGCTTCGGCGGCGCGCAGGGCTTCCGCTATCCGAACGAGATCGGCCCGGGCGTCTACGACATCCATTCGCCGCGCGTGCCCTCGGTCGAGGAGATCGTGCGCCTGATGCGCAAGGCCGCGGACGTGGTGCCGCACGGCAACCTCTGGATCAACCCGGACTGCGGCCTCAAGACCCGCGGCTGGCCCGAGACCGAGGCCGCGCTCGCGAACATGGTCGCGGCCGCGCGGCAGCTGCGCGGCGAACTCGCGCCCGCCTGAGGCGCGGAAGAGGGCGGCCGCGGCGCGCGCCAATAATGGCGCCATGCTTCGTTTCCGACTCCTTCCTTTCCTGCTCGCCGGGCTCGTGCTGCTGCCCGGCCTCGCGCGCGCCCAGGACCGCGCGCAGGCGCTGCTGCTGTTCGAGGGCGTGCAGGCGCGCTACCAGGCGGCCTACGCGCCGGGCGCGGTCGCGCGCGACGCGCGCCAGCTGCTGGAGGCGCCCGACCTCGCGATCGCCGACAAGGCGCTCGAAGCGCTCGACGGCGCGGCCGCGCGCGCCTTCGAGCCCGCGGCCTCGGTCGATGCGATCCGCCGGGAGGTGGCCGCGGCCGGCAGGGGCGGCGCGGCGCCCGGCCCGCAGGTGCAGGCCGCGGTCGCGCGGCTCGCGAAACTGCGCGCCGACTATGCCGCGATGGACGACGCGGCCAAGGTCGCCTTCTTCAACCGCGAGCGCGCCAAGCCCGCCGACCCGGTGCGCGCCGAGCTGCTCGAACGGATGGCGGTGGCCGACCTGCGCGAGGTGGACTTCTCGAGCCAGCTGCTGATGAGCGCCGTGGTCAAGCAGCTCGCGCGCGGCAACGCGGCGCAGTACGCCTCGCTGCCCGACCAGATGCTCGAGGCGGCGCTCGACACGCTGTGGTCGCGCGGCGTCACCTCGCCGCGCCCGCGCAACCTGCTGATCGTGGCGCGCGAGTTCGAGCGGCAGGTCACGCAGGCGCTGCTCGCGGCGCTGCCCGACGCCGATGCAGCGGCGCTGCTCGCGTGGCGCAACGAGCCGCAGGCCGCCGCCGAGCGCGAGGCGCTGGTCGGCACCTACCGCGCCGAGGTCAAGGCGAGCGGCGCCGTGGCGATCCGGACGCTGGTGCGCGGCTGGCCGCGCCCCTGAGCGGGCCTGCGCGGCGCTCGGGCGCCGCCGCGTAGGGCATGAAGCGACTGCGGTTCTCGTCGACCTCGAGCGGCCGGCCGACGAACGGAAAGGCGCGCTGCGGGCAGGCCTCGCGCTCGCAGACCTTGCAGCCCGCGCCGATCGGCGTGGGCACCTCGGGATCGCGCAGGTCGAGTCCCTTCGAATAGACCAGCCGCGTCGCATGGCTGATGTCGCAGCCCAGGCCGATCGAGAAGGTCTTGTTGGGCGAACCCCAGCCGCCCCAGCCGTGCGAGACGGTGCGCGCGATCCAGAGGTAGGCGCGGCCGTCGGGCATGCGCGCGAGCTGCGTGAGCACGCGCCCGGGCTGCGCGAAGGCCTCGTACACGTTCCACAGCGGGCAGGTGCCGCCGGTCTTCGAGAAGTGGAAGTGGGTCGCCGACTGGCGCTTCGAGATGTTGCCCGCGCGGTCCACGCGGATCAGGAAGAAGGGCACGCCGCGCGCCTCGGGCCGCTGCAGCGAGCTCAGCCGGTGGCAAATGGTCTCGAAGCCGACGCCGAAGCGGCGCGCGAGCTGGTCGATGTCGTAGCGCAGCTCCTCCGCCGCCGCGAGGAAGGGACCGTAGGGCAGCAGCAGCGCGGCCGCGAAGTAGTTGGCCAGGCCGATGCGCGCGAGCGAGCGCGCGGTGTCGCTCGACAGCGGCGCCGCGGCCACGAGCCCGTCGATCATCGCGCCGAGCTCGAGGAAGGCGAGCTGGGTCGCGAGCTGGAACGCGTGCTGGCCCGGCTCGAGATGGCGCGACAGCCGCAGCACGCGCGCCGCGGGGTCGTAGCGCCGCTGGGTGCCGCCCTCGTCGTCGTCGGCCGGGATCACGCGCACGCCGTGCGCGTCGAGCAGCCGCTGCGCGAGCCGGTCGCCGGGGCTGCCGTCGCGCAGCCGCCATTGCGCGGCGAAGCCTTCGGCCGCGTCGTCGAGCGGCGCGATGTGGTTCTGGTGCGCGAAGAAGAAGTCGCGCACCTCCTCGAAGGGCATGGGCCGGGCCTGCGGCATGCGCGCGAGGTCGCCGCGGCCGTCGCCGAGCTCGGCCGCGAGCGCCTCGAGCCGCTCCATCGCGTCGCGGTGCCGCTGGTGCAGCGCCACCAGCGCGCGGCCCACGGCCGGCATCTGGGTCGCGACCTCGCGCAGCTCGGCCAGCGCCACGGGCTCGCCGCCGGGGTTGTCGGCGAGCGCCTCGCGCAGGCCCGCGACCAGCCGCGCCTCCTCGTCCTCCGAGAAGGCCTGGATGTCGACGCCGAGCGTCGCATGCAGCCGCAGCAGCACCGGCACCGGGCGCGGGCGCTGGTACGGCTCGATCTGGTTCTGGTAGCCCGGCGACAGCCCGAGCGGCGGCGCGTGCGCGGCCGGGCTCAGGCCGCGCGCCTCGCGCAGGCTGCGCAGCCGCACGCCCATGAAGGTCTTCTTCATCGTCGTTCCGTGGTCGGTGTGATTCGCAAGATTCGCAGAATCGAAGGCGCGTTCTTCGCAATCATTCGCCAATTCAGTCCTTCATTATGGGCACGATCTTGCGTAGATTGCGAAGCATGCAAGACACGCAAGGCCAGGTCCGGCTCATCGAGGTGGTGTTCCCCGAACACACCAACCACTACGGCACGCTGTTCGGCGGGCTGGCGCTGCAGTTGCTGTCGAAGGCGGCCTTCCTGGGCGCGCGCGACTGCGTGCGCGGCGACGTGGTGATGGCGCGCTGCGGCGAGGTGCTGTTCCATGCGCCCGTGCGCCTGGGCAGCACGCTGGTGCTCGAGACCCGGGTCGCGCGCATCGGCCGCAGCTCGCTCACCGTGCGCGTGGCCGGCAGCGTGCAGGACGTGGCCACGCACACGCTCACGCGCGTGCTCGACGCCGAATTCGACATGGTGGCGGTCGATGCCGCGGGGCGCCCGGTGCGGCTCGCGGGCGCGTCGCGGCCGTGCCACCCAACCAGGACAACCGAGGAGATGAACGCATGACAGAGACCGTCCAGGCACCGGGCTTCCGCCCCAAGAAATCCGTCGCGCTGTCCGGCGTGGCGGCCGGCAACACCGCGCTGTGCACCGTGGGACGCACGGGCAACGACCTGCACTACCGCGGCTATGACATCCTCGACATCGCGGACGTCTGCGAGTTCGAGGAGATCGCGCACCTGCTGGTGCACGGCAAGCTGCCCAACGCGGCCGAGCTGCGCGCGTACAAGGCGCGGCTGAAGGCGCTGCGCGGGCTGCCCGCGAGCGTGAAGGAGGCGCTCGAGCGCCTGCCCGCGAGCGCGCATCCGATGGACGTGATGCGCACCGGCGTCTCGGCGCTGGGCTGCGTGCTGCCCGAGAAGGACGACCATTCGCTGCCCGGCGCGCGCGACATCGCCGACCGGCTCATGGCCTCGCTGGGCTCGATGCTGCTCTACTGGCACCACTGGTCGGCCCAGGGCCGGCGCATCGAGGTCGAAACCGACGACGACTCGATCGGCGCGCACTTCCTGCACCTGCTGCACGGCCGCGCGCCGTCGCCGAGCTGGGCGCGCGCGATGCACACCTCGCTCAACCTCTATGCGGAGCACGAGTTCAACGCCTCCACCTTCACCGCGCGCGTGGTCGCGGGCACCGGCTCGGACGTGTACTCGGCGGTCACCGGCGCAATCGGCGCGCTGCGCGGGCCCAAGCACGGCGGCGCCAACGAGGTGGCCTTCGAGATCCAGAAGCGCTACCAGACGCCCGACGAGGCCGAGGCCGACATCCGCCGCCGCGTCGCCGCGGGCGAGGTGGTGATCGGCTTCGGGCATCCGGTCTACACGGTCTCGGACCCGCGCAACGCGGTCATCAAGCGCGTGGCGCGCCAGCTCTCGGAGGAGGCCGGCGCGATGCGCATGTACGACATCGCCGAGCGGCTCGAGCGCGTGATGTGGGACGCGAAGCGGATGTTCCCGAACCTCGACTGGTTCAGCGCCGTGAGCTACCACATGCTCGGCGTGCCGACCGCGATGTTCACCCCGCTGTTCGTGATCGCGCGCACCAGCGGCTGGGCCGCGCACATCATCGAGCAGCGCCAGGACAACAAGATCATCCGTCCGAGCGCCAACTACACCGGGCCCGAGGACCTGATCTTCGTGCCGCTCTCCGACCGCCGCTGAACCCGTACCATCCGCCACCGAAGAACCATGTCCGCTTCCATCTCCAACGTCCGCCCCGATCCCGACCAGGTGCTGGTCGACATCGCCGACTACGTGCTGCGCCATCCGCAGATCACGAGCGCGCTCGCCTACGAGACCGCCCGCCACTGCCTGATCGACACCCTGGGCTGCGGCCTCGAGGGGCTCGCGATCCCGGCCTGCCCCACGCTGCTCGGCCCGACCGTGCCCGCCACGGTGGTGCCGCCCGGCGCCAGGGTGCCGGGCACGCCGTACCAGCTCGACCCGGTGCAGGCGGCGTTCAACATCGGCACCATGATCCGCTGGCTCGACTTCAACGACACCTGGCTCGCGGCCGAGTGGGGCCATCCGAGCGACAACCTCGGCGGCATCCTCGCCACCGCCGACTGGCTCAGCCGCTGCGCGCTCGCCGCCGGGCGCGCGCCGCTCCTGATGCGCGACGTGCTCATGGCGATGATCCAGGCGCACGAGATCCAGGGCTGCCTCGCGCTCGAGAACGCGTTCAACAAGGTCGGGCTCGACCACGTCGTGCTCGTGAAGGTGGCGTCCACCGCGGTGGTGGCGCGGCTGATGGGGCTCTCGCGCGACGAGATCATCAACGCCGTCTCGCTTGCCTGGGTCGACGGCCAGAGCCTGCGCACCTACCGCCATGCGCCCAACACCGGCAGCCGCAAGAGCTGGGCCGCGGGCGACGCCACGAGCCGCGCGGTGCGGCTCGCGCTGATCGCGAAGACCGGCGAGATGGGCTACCCCAGCGTGCTCACGGCCAAGACCTGGGGCTTCTACGACGTGCTGTTCGGCGGCAAGCCGCTGCGCTTCCAGCGGCCGGCCGCCGAATGGGGCAGCTACGTGATGGAGAACGTGCTGTTCAAGATCAGCTTCCCGGCCGAGTTCCACAGCCAGACCGCGGTGGAGGCCGCGATGGCGCTGCATGCGCAACTGCGCGCGGCAGGCCGGACGGTGGAGGACATCGAGCGCGTGACCATCCGCACGCACGAGGCCTGCATCCGCATCATCGACAAGAAGGGGCCGCTCGCCAATCCGGCCGACCGCGACCACTGCATCCAGTACATGGTCGCGGTGCCGCTGATCTTCGGCCGGCTCACCGCGGCCGACTACGAGGACGAGGTCGCGCGCGATCCGCGTATCGACGCCCTGCGCGCGCGCATCGTCTGCGTCGAGGACCCGCGCTACACGGCCGACTACCACGACCCCGACAAGCGCAGCATCGCCAACGCGCTCGGCGTCGAGTTCAAGGACGGCAGCCGGCTCGCGGAGCTCGCGGTCGAGTACCCGATCGGCCACAAGCGCCGCCGCGCGGAGGGCATGCCGCTGCTGGAGGCCAAGTTCCGCACCAACCTCGCGCGCCGCTTCGCGCCGAAGCAGCAGCAGGCGATCCTCGAGGCCTCGCTCGATCCGAAGCGGCTCGAGGCGATGCCGGTGCACGCGTACGTGGACCTGTACGCCGCCTGATGCCGCTGCGGCGCGCGGGGGCAATGGCGCGCACGCGACATGCGCGGCGCGGATGCGCCATACTCGCCAGCCGCGTCGGCCGGCCGGGTTACACCCGCGGGCAGGCGGGCGCGAATTGAGGCAAAATTCTTAAGCGAACTGCGACTTTTTAGGCGCTCGCCAGAAAGTTCCTCGTTATTGTTTCAGTTTCATGAACACTGCGGTTCGATTCGTTGAGGGTTTTCCCTTGGTTTTGGGTGCAAACTTCAAGGCATCCAAAGTCGAAACCAAGAAGGAACCTGAAATGAAGACCTCGAACATCCTCGCCGCCGCCGCTCTCTCGCTGCTCGCCGTCGCCGGCGCCCATGCCGAAACCTACGAGGGCGTGCAGCCCCTGACCTCGGGCTACAGCCGCGCCGACGTCGCTCCCCAGGCCGTCGCCGCCGCGCGCCAGGGCGATGCCTACGGCGAAGCCGCTTCGGCCAACGTGGCCCCGGTGCTCGCGAGCTCGGTGGACCGCGCGACGGTCCGCAACGAAGCCGTGGCCGCTGCCCACGCCCCGGGCCAGAACCTGCGCCGCGAAGCCTTCGCGGGCAGCGTGATCCCCGAGCAGGCCCGCGGCGTCACCCGCCAGGCCGGCCTGTAAGCCCCGACCCGGGACGGACCGCGAAGCCGGACGGTGCGAAAGCGCCGTCCGGCTTTTTCGCATGCGGCGCCGATCGCGAGCGACTCCGTCCAGGCGGAGACCCGCGTTACTGGCGGTTTCCTTGGGGCCCGCCGGCCGGGACTCCGGCAGGGAGGCGCGGTGTAGACTGCCAGGTTTTTCGTTCTCTGGCGGTCAATGGGGCAAGTTTCACAGCAGCGCGCAGGCTTGGGCAGCGACCCGGCACTCGTGCGCTTGCTCGTCGGGCTCGCCGGCCACGAGGTGCGCGAACCGCGGCAGGCGACCGCGGACCAGCTGAGCCACTGGTTCGGCTGGACCGACGCGATCTCGCTCTCGGCGGCGCTCGACGGCCAGCCCGCAGGCGCGCCTTCGGCCGCACGCGCCGCGCGTGGCGGCGCCGAGGAGCGCGAATGCACGCGGCTGCGCGCCGCGCTCGCCCGGTCCATCACCGAGGACGCCACCTGGCAGCCGCTCGGCGCGGGTGCGGCCGCCGCGCCCGACTTCGCGCAGTACCGCCGGCGCTATCTCGCGCAGCAGCAGGCGCTCGAGGCCGCCGTCGACGCGGAGCTCGGGCGCCTGCGCGCGCGGCTCGCCGGGGGTTCGGCCGCGATGGCGCGGCTCGCGGCGGTCGACGTGGTCATGGAGCAGGTGCTCGCGGCGCGCGAGCGCAGCCTGCTCGCGGCCGTGCCGGGGCTGCTCGAAAGGCATTTCGAGCGCCTGCGGCCCGCCGAGGCCGACCCGGCGGGCGAGACCGGGGGCGACGCGCCGGAGGCCGCGCTTCCCCGCGCCTGGCTCGACCGCTTCCACCAGGACATCCGGAACGTGCTGCTGGCCGAACTGGACTTTCGATTCCAACCCGTCGACGGGCTGCTCGACGCCCTTCGCGCGGGGCAACCCGAATGCCATGAATAGATTTCTCCACTACGCAGTTTTCGCCGCCGGCCTGGCCGTCGTGGCCTGGGTCGGCGCCGGCTAGGCCGGTTCGCACGCGCGGGCCTTCGCCGTCACGCTGATCGTCGGCGCCTGCTACCGGGTCGGCGCCTTCGAGCGGCACCGCTACCGGCAGGCGACCGCCACGCTCGCGCGTGCGGTCGACGGCCTCTCGGCCGCGCCCGCGGACCTCGGCGCCTGGCTCGGCGGGCTGCCCGCGTCGCTGCGCAACGCGGTGCGCCTGCGCATCGAGGGCGAGCGCGTGGGCCTGCCTGCGCCGGCGCTGGCGCCGTACCTCGCGGGCCTGCTGGTGCTGTTGGGCATGCTCGGCACCTTCATGGGCATGGTGGTCACGCTCGACGGTACCGGCCTCGCGCTCGACCACGCGGCCGACCTGGCGGCGATCCGCGCCTCGCTGTCGGCGCCGGTCAAGGGCCTGGGCCTCGCGTTCGGCACCTCGGTGGCGGGCGTGGCCGCCTCGGCGATGCTGGGGCTGGCCTCGGCGCTCAGCCGCCGCGAGCGGCTCCAGGCCGGGCAGGCGCTCGACAGCCGCATCGCGACCACGCTGCGCATGCACTCGCGCGCGCACCAGCGCGAAGCCTCGTTCCAGCTGCTCGCGCAGCAGGCGCGGCTGATGCCGCAGCTGATCGAACAGATGCAGGCCATGATGGCGACGCTCGAGCGGCAGGGCCTGGCGCTCGGCGAACGGCTCGCCGCGGGCCAGTCGCAGTTCCACAGCCAGGCCGAGGCCGCCTATGCCGGGCTGGCCTCGTCGGTCGATGCCTCGCTCAAGCAGAGCCTGACCGAGAGCGCGCGCATCGCGACCGCGACGATCCAGCCCGTGGTCGAGGCCACCATGGCCGGCATCGCGCGCGAGACCGCCTCGCTGCACGACAGCGTCGCGCGCACCGTGCAGCAGCAGCTCGAGGGCCTGTCGAGCCGCTTCGAGGTCGCGACCGCCGAGGTGGCCCGGACCTGGCAGGGCGCGCTCGCCGAGCACCGCGGCACCTCCGAGGTGCTGGCCGCGGACCTGCGCGGCGCGCAGGCGCGCTTCGCCGACACCTTCGCCGAGCGCTCGGCCGCGCTGGTCGAGCAGGTCTCGGCGCGGCTCGAAGGCACGACCGAGGCCGTTTCCGGCGCCTGGGCGCAGGCGCTCGCCGCGCACCAGCGCACCGGCGAACAGCTCGCGGCCGAGGCCCGGCAGTCGATCGAGGCCGCGGCCGCCGATGCGAGCCGGCACGCGACCGCGCTGCTGCACGGCGTCGAGGAAGCGCACGCGGGCCTGCAGGCCAGGATCGAGTCGCGCGACGAGGCGCGGCTCGCGGCCTGGACCGGTGCGCTCTCGGCGACCGCCGAATCGCTGCGCGCGCAGTGGCAGCAGGCCGGCGCCGAGGCCGAGCAGCGCCAGCGCGCGCTGTTCGAGGCGCTGGCCGAGACCGCGCGCGGCCTCTCGGCGCAGGCCGGCGACCATGCCAAGGCCACCGTGGCCGAGGTCGCGCGGCTGCTGCAGGCCGCGTCGGACGCGCCGCGCATCGCCGCCGAAGTGGTGGCCGAGCTGCGGCAGAAGCTGTCCGACAGCATGGCGCGCGACAACGCGATGCTCGACGAGCGCACCCGCCTCATGGAGACGCTGGGCACGCTGCTCGATGCGGTGAACCATGCCTCCACTGAGCAGCGCGCGGCCGTCGATGCGCTGGTCGGCGCCTCGGCCGAGGTGCTCGAGCGCGTCGGCGGCCGCTTCACCGAGAAGGTCGAGGCCGAGACCGGCCGCATGGCCGAGGTGGCGGCGCAGATCACCGGCAGCGCGGTCGAGGTGGCGAGCCTCGGCGAGGCCTTCGGCCATGCCGTGCAGCTGTTCGGCGAATCGAACGACAAGCTCGTCGCGCACCTGCAGCGCATCGAGGGCGCGCTCGGCAAGTCCATCGCGCGCAGCGACGAGCAGCTCGCCTACTACGTGACGCAGGCGCGCGAGGTGATCGACCTGAGCATCATGTCGCAGAAGCAGATCGTCGAGGACCTGCAGCGCATCGCGGGCCGCGAACCGGCCGTCGTCGCCGGCGAGGCCTGAGGCGATGATGAGCGACGAGATCGACGCCGACGCCGGCCTCGAGCCCGGCGTGCCGGTCTGGGCGGTGTTCGGCGACCTGATGTCGGGACTGGTCGGCGCCTTCGTGCTGATCCTGGTCGGCGCGCTCGGCATGCAGTTCGACCTGGCGGCGAAGCTGCAGGCCGAGGTGCAGCAGCGGCAGGCCGAGACGCAGCGGCGCGAGGCGCTCGAGAAGGCGCTCGCCGGGCCGCTCGCCGCCGGCCGGGTCACGCTGCACAACGGCCGCATCGGCATCAGCGGCAGCGTGCTGTTCGCCTTCAACTCCGCCGAGCTGCAGCCCGAGGGCCGGCAGGTCCTCAAGAGCCTGGCCGGGCCCGTGGCCGCCTACCTGCGCGCGCGCGACGAGGTGCTGATGGTCAGCGGCTTCACCGACGACCGGCAGATGCGCCCCTCGCGCGACGGCAACCGGCCGTTCGCCGACAACTGGGAGCTCTCGGCCCAGCGCGCGCTCACGGTCACGCGCGCGCTGATCGAGGAGGGCGTGCCCTCGAACGCGGTGTTCGCGGCCGCCTTCGGCTCGGAGCAGCCCGTGGCCTCGAACGCCGACCCCGAAGGTCGCGCGCGCAACCGGCGCGTCGAGATGGCGCCGACGCCGAGGCAGGCCAATGCCGATGCCAGTGCCGCCAAGCCGCGTGGATAGTCGAAGCCCCGCCGTCGACGCGGTGGCCGCGCTCGCGGCCTGGCGCGCGCGCGGCCAGCACCGTCTCGACCCGGTGCGCTTCCGCCTCATCGAGGCGATGGCGCGGCGCGCGCAGCCGCATGGCGGCGAGGCGCGCCGGCTGCTCGATGCGCGGCTGGCCGCGCTGATCGAGGCCTACGGGCGCCGCGTCGACGAGGCCGCGGCGGCGCCCGCGGCCGCACCAGTGGCGGACCCCGCGGACGGAAGCCCGCTCGCGCAGCTGCTCGCCGAGGTCGCACGCGACCTGCCCGCGCCGCCCGCGTCCGCCGGCGGCGCCAGCGCGCTGGCTCCGGCGCCCGAGCTCAAGGCGGTGCGCCTCTTCAAGCGCACCTGGCTGCGCCTGAGCGCCGACCGGCGGATCACGCAGTCGCTCGCCAAGGTGCCGGACAACGCGGGCCCGCTGAACTCGCACCATCTCGTGCACCGCGCGCTGGTGCTGATGCACGAGCTGTCGCCCGAGTACCTCCACCGCTTCATGTCGCACGTCGACGGGCTGCTGTGGCTCGAGCAGCTGCAGGGGGAGGGCGCGCCCGCGGCCGCGCCGACCCCGCCGCGCGCCGAGGGCGCGCCGCCGAAGAAGCGCGGCAGGAAATAGGCCGGCCGCGGGTCGGCTAGCCGAGCCCGTGCGCGCGCAGCATCGACTTGAGCCGCCGCACCTCGTGCTGCAGGTCGAGGATCAGCGCGGCGGCATCGAGCCCGACGCCGAAATCGCGCTCGAGCCGGCGCGCCTCGAGCGCGCACTGCAGGTCGGCGCTCGAGAAGCGCCACTGCTCGGGCGGCTCGCTGGCGGCGATCTGCACGATGCCCACCTCGACGAGCTGCACCACCCATTCGGTATCGGCGCCGCAGGCATGCGCGAGCTCGCTCGCGGCGAGCGGATGCGCGCTGCCCACGGCCGTGGTCATGGTCACTGTCGCCATGCTCAGACTCCCAGATGCTGGCGCGGGTTGAACGAAGCCGAGGCCTGCGCGAGCTGCTCGTAGGCGCGCCGCGCGGCGTCGCCTTCGGCCGGCGGCAGCGCGATCTCGAGCAGCAGGTACAGGTCGCCGGGCTGCTTGCCGCCGAGGCCGCGGCCCTTGAGCCGCAGCTTGAGGCCGCCGCGCGCGTTGCGCGGCACCGTCACCTCGACCGCGCCGCCCGCGGGCACCGGCACCCTGACCTGCGCGCCGAGCGCGGCCTCGGTGGGCGTCACCGGCAGCGTCATGTAGACGTCGCGGTCCTCGACGCGGTAGAGCGGATGCGGCGCGATGCGCACCTCGAGGTAGAGGTCGCCCGCGGGCTCGCCGCCGTGGCCCGGCATGCCCTGGCCCGCGAGCCGGATGAACTGCCCCGGGTGCACGCCGGGCGGGATCTTCACGCTCAGCGTGCGCGTCTCGAAGCCCGGACGGCCCTGCGCGTCGAGCTTCTGCGCGCGCAGCGTGATCTCGCGCTCGGCGCCGTTGATCGCATCCTCGAGCGCGATCTCGATCGCGGCATGGTGGTCCTCGCCGCGCGCGCGGTGGTTGCGCCGGGCCGCGCCGCGGCGCTCGGCCTCGCCGAACAGCGAGGAGAAGAACTCGCTGAAGTCCGCGTGGTCGGCCGGACCCTGGTTCGGGCCACGGTGGAACTCGAAGCCCGTGTCCCAGCCCGGCGGCGGCTGGAAGTCGTGCTCGGAATGGCCGCCGCGCGCCACGCGGTCGGCCAGCGCGTCGTAGGCCGCGCGCTTCTCCTTGTCGCGCAGCACGTCGTAGGCTTCGTTGATGTCGCGCATGCGGACCTCGGCGTCGGCTTCCTTGCTGACGTCGGGGTGGTACTTGCGCGCGAGCTTGCGATAGGCCTTGCGCACCTCGTCCTCCGACGCGGTGCGCGCGATGCCCAGGGCGCTGTAGTAGTCCTTGAATTCCATGGCGGTGTCGAATGGTCGATGCCGCGGGGTGCTCGCCCGGCCGGTCAGGCCAGCGCCGAATCCCCGTCGGCGTGCCGCAGCAGCGGCGTCACCGTCCATGTGGGGCCGTGCTTCGAGAAACGCAATGGCTGCGCGTTGCCGAGCAGGCCGAGGTCGACCGGCACCCCGAGCAGCGCCGCGAGCGCATAGAGCGTGCCGCCGTGCGCGACCACCAGCACCGGGCCCGGCTCGGCGAGCGCGGCCGCGAGCCCGAGCCGCTTGCGCGCCACGAACTGCGCGAGCGTCTCGCCGCCCTCGGGCTCGCAGGCCCAGTCGATGTGGACCGAGGAGGTGCCGATCAGCGCGCCGAAGTGGCGCTCGCGCAGCGCCGCCTGCGGCGTGGGCACGAGCCGGAGCACCGCCGCCACCGCATGCGCGGTGTCGTGCGCGCGGCGCGCGTCGCTGCAGACGATGGTGCGGATCGGCTCGCCCGCGAGCAGTTGCGCCGCGCGCGCGGCCTGCTGCAGGCCGAGTTCGCTCAGCGGCTCGTCCACGGCCTGGAAGATGCGCTGGGCGTTGCGCCCGGTCTGGCCGTGGCGCAGGAAGTAGAAGTGGTCGCAGGCCGGCGAAAGCGGCTCGGCGGCGGCGAGGCGGATCAGTTCGTCGAGCCCGGCCGGCGCGGCATGCGCGGCGGCGGGACGCGGGGAGGCCACGGTGGTGTCCATCGGCGTGCCGCTCAACCGAACCGCATGCCCTTGGGACGCGCCTGCAGCCGGTCGATGTAGGCGTCGATCTTCGGCCGGTTCGAACGGCCGCCGAAGGCGCGGTGCCAGATGAACATCGAGCCGATCATCACGTCGGCCGCGGTGAACTGCGCGCCGAACAGGTAGGGGCCGTAGCCGAGCTCGCGCTCGACGGCGTCCTTCGCGTGCTCGAAGTCGGTCCAGCCGCGCGCGCTGTTGTTGCTGCGCAGGCGAAGCAGGCTGTCGCCCATCGCGGGCTCGAGCTGCGCGGTCGAATAGACCATCAGCGACAGGTAGCGGCCGCGCTCGGGCGAGCCCGGCGGCGGCGCGAGCCGCGCTCCCGGGAACTTCTCGGCCACGTACATGCAGATCGCCGCGTTCTCGAACACGCGCGTACGGCCGTCGACCAGCGCCGGCAGCTTGCCCGCGGGATTGATCTTGAGGTACTCGGGCCGCTTGTGCGCCTTCTCTCGGATCAGCGTGGGCACGATCTCGTAATCGACGCCGGCTTCGTCGAGCATCCATTTCGCGACCTGCGCGCGGCTTTGGGGATCGAAGTAGAGCTTCAGGGTCATGGGGTGGGGTCCTCGGGAATCAGAGTTTGGGGATGCGCAGGGTCTTGCTGATCATCAGCGTACCCGAGAGCGCGAACAGCAGCGAGAGCGGATGCAGCTGCCACGGCCCGAGCACCCAGGCGCCGCCCCAGACCGCGTCGCCGATCCGCCCCTGCGAGGCGGCCCAGGCGAGCACGCCCACCAGCACCACGCTGGTGGGGATCGGCGTGCCCTCGAAGTACTTCACCTTGTCGGCGCCCGCCGAGAGCGCCTCGGCCGTCACGTTGTAGCGCGCGAGCCGGCTCACGCCGCAGCAGACGAAATAGATCAGGATCGCGCAGTCCCAGCCGCCGTCGAGCCCGGCCGCGAAGCCGAGCGCCGCGGGCGCGACGCCGAAGGAGATCACGTCGGCCAGCGAGTCGAGCTCGCGCCCGAGTGCCGAATGGGTCTGCCGCCAGCGCGCGATGCGGCCGTCGAACACGTCGAAGGCGAAGGCCGCGGGCGCCAGCGCGGCGGCCCAGTAGAACTGCGACAGCGAGCGGCTCGCCATGAAGGCCATCGCGAGGAAGACCGCGCCCACGCCGCATGCCGCGTTGCCGAGGGTGAAGACGTCGGCCAGGTGGAAGCCGCGGATCATCGAGAAATGCCTGCGGACCGGCGCGGCGGAAGGGGGTGTCATGGAGGGCTCCGGAGTCGGCGAATGCCGAACCTTAACGCAAGCCGCGCCGCCCGCCTGTAGTCGCCTTCCGACTCGGGCCGCGGGCCGCGCGGGCGGTTCGCGTTACACCCGATACAGGCGGGACGAAGCCGCGCCCTCGGGCGCTGGAGCGCGCGCGGGGACGCTCCTACGATGCCGCTCGTCCCATCCACTCGCTTGAAATGAAAAGCAAACCAATGACTTCCTTCCTCACCCAACGCCGCACCATCCTGTTCGCCGCCTCGGCCCTGCCGCTCGCGGCGGCCTGCACCGCCTGGTCGGCGAAGATGCCGCGCGTCGGCAGCGCCGAGGCCGAGCTCGCGGCGCTCGAGAGCGCGGCCGGCGCGCGGCTCGGCGTGGCCGCGATCGACACCGGCAGCGGCGCGCGCATCAGCCACCGCGCCACCGAGCGCTTCGCGGTGTGCAGCACCTTCAAGACCATCCTCGCCGCGGCCATCCTCGCGCGCAGCGCGCAAGACGGCGGCCTGCTCGCGCGGCAGGTGCGCTACGCGCGCGGCGACCTGCTGCCGAATTCGCCGATCACCGCCAAGCACCTCGACGAGGGCATGAGCGTGGCCGCGCTCTGCGCCGCCACCATCCAGTACAGCGACAACGCGGCGGCCAACCTGCTGATGAAGATCCTCGGCGGGCCCGCCGCGGTCACGGCCTATGCGCGTTCGATCGGCGACACCACCTTCAGGCTCGACCGCTGGGAGACCGAGCTCAACAGCGCCATCCCCGGCGATCCGCGCGACACCTCCACGCCCGAGGCGATGGCCGCGACGGTGCAGCGGCTGGTGCTCGGCGATGCGCTCGGCGGGGCCGAGCGCCGCCAGCTCAACGACTGGCTGCTCGGCAACACCACCAGCGCGACGCGCATGCGCGCGGGCGTGCCCTCCGACTGGAAGGTGGGCGACAAGACCGGCGCGGGCGACTACGGCACCAACAACGACGTCGGCGTGCTGTGGCCGCCCACGGGCGCGCCGATCGTGCTCGCGGTCTACCTGGGCTTTCCGGCCAAGGACGCGCCGATGCGCAACGACGTGGTGGCTTCGGCGGTGCGCATCGTGGCGGATGCGCTTAGGGGCTGAACGGCCTTCGGCCGGGCCGCCCTTGCCTTACTCCTCGCTGGTCCATTCGACCTGCACGCCCAGGCTGCGCAGGTTCTCGACGAAGCGCGGGTGCGCGCGGCGGATCGGCGTGGCGTTGCGGATCTCGGAGCGGCCCTCGATGCTGGCCGCCACCATGAACAGCGCGATCGCCACGCGGATGATGTAGGGGCTCTCGACCACGGCCGGCGACAGCGGGCTGCCGCCGAAGGTGATGAGCCGGTGCGGGTCCGACGAGAACACGTGGGCGCCGAACTTGGAGAGCTCGCCGGTCCAGCCCAGCGCGCCGTCGTAGACCTTGTTCCAGAACATCGCGTTGCCCTGGGCGCGCACGCCCAGCGCGATGAAGATCGGCAGCAGGTCGACCGGGAAGTAGGGCCAGGGCGCGGCCTCGACCTTGGTCAGCACGTTGCTCGTGAACGGCGTCTGCACCTTGAGCGGTCCGCTCGAGCGCGCGCGCGACCAGCCGTCCTCGTGCGTGACCGTGACGCCGAACTTCGCGAAGGTGCGGTCGATCAGCGGAAAGTTCGCCGGCGCGCTGTTGCGCACCACCACGTCGCCGCCCGTGATCGCGCCGAGCGCGAGGAAGGTGGTGATCTCGTGGAAGTCCTCGTCGAAGCGGAACTCGCCGCCGCCGAGCGTGCCGCCGCCGTGCACCGTGAGCCGCGAGGTGCCGATGCCCTCGATGCGCACGCCCAGCATCGTCATGAAGCGGCAGAACTCCTGCACGTGCGGCTCCGAGGCCGCGTTGGTGAGCGTCGAGACGCCGTCGGCCGCGGCCGCGCAGAGCACGAAGTTCTCGGTCGTGGTGACCGAGGCGTAGTCGAGCCAGTGCTCCACCGGCGTGAGCCGCGGACCGCGGTGCACCAGCAGCGAGCCGCTCGCGCGCTCCACCTCGCCGCCGAAGCGGCGGAACACCTCGACGTGCGGATCGATCTCGCGCACCCCGAGCGTGCAGCCCTTGACGTTGTCCTCGAGCCGCGCGACGCCGAAGCGCGCGACGAGCGGCGGCACCAGCATGATCGACGAGCGCATCTCCTCGGGCAGCCGGTCGCGCGCCGGATCGAAGACGGTGTCGCGGTGGTGCAGCTCGAGCGTGCCGCTCGCATGGTCCATGCGCGCCTCGCTGCCGAGGCTGCGGAAGATGTCGAGGATCTTGCGCACGTCCGTGATGTCGGGCACGCCGTGCAGGCGCAGCGGCTCGCGCGTGAGCAGCGTGGCGCAGAGCACCGGCAGCACCGCGTTCTTGTTGGCCGAAGGGATGATGCGGCCGCGGAGCGGCGTGCCGCCGTGCACGATCAGGTTCGACATCGCTTCAGCCCGCGTCGACCAGCTGCTGCTCGGCCTCGCGCCGGCTCAGCCCGCGCACCGAGGCCAGGCCTTCGAGCTGGGCCTTGCGCGGACGTGCCTTGCCTTGTTCCCATTTGTAAATAGTTTGTCCGGTGACGCCCACGAGCTTGCCGTAGGCCGCGGCCGAGAGGCCGAGCTTCTCGCGGTGCGAGGCGAGCCGGGTGGCGCTGAAGCGCCGCGCGGGCGCGGCGTCGGCGCCCTCGTCGTCCCCCGCATCGGCGCCGGCGCGCACGGCCCCCTTGGCGGCGCGGCGCAGCTCCTTTTCGAGCTTGTCGACCTGCCGGCGCAGCGCGGCGATCGAGGCGCGATGGAGCGTGGATGCCTTTCTCAGTGTTTCGATCTCGGCGCGAACTTCCTTGCGGGCCACGCGGGAGATCTCTGCTTTCAAAATGGAGGCGATATTTGGCATGCGCGCATTTTGCACATTTGCGGCATCGACCTAATTTCCGCGGAATGTGGTAAATGCGTGCGCGTTCCCGGCGTCCGGCATCAGAGCACGAACCAGCCCACGGCCACGAAGTGGCTGGTCGTGCCGCCGAGCACGAACAGATGCCAGGTGCCGTGCGCATGGCGGAAGCCGCGCCGGTTTCGATAGAACACCGTGCCGGCGCTGTAGAACACGCCGCCCGCGAGCAGCCAGGCGAGCCCCGCCGGGTCGAGCCGCGCGGCCAGCGGCGCGGCCGCGAGCAGGCCGAGCCAGCCCATGCCGATGTAGAGCGCCAGCGGCGGTCGCGCGGCCGCCTCCGCGGGCTGCAGCAGCTCGCGCGCGATGCCGAACAGCGCCGCCCCCCAGGCGGCGCCGAGCAGCAGCCAGCGCCACAGGCCGCCCAGCATGACCAGCGCGAAGGGCGTGTAGGTGCCCGCGATCAGCAGGTAGATGGCGCAATGGTCGGCGCGCTCCCAGAAGCGCTTGCGCGGCCCGCGCGTGCTGTGGAACAGCGTGGAGGCCGCATAGAGCGCGACCGCCGAGAGCGAGAACACCAGCGCGCCCGCGATGCGCGCCGCATCGCCCGTGGGCAGCGCCCTCGCGAGCAGCACGCCCGTGGCCGTCAGCGCGAGCAGCAGGCCCAGCAGATGGCTGTATCCGTTGAGCCGTTCGCCGGGGTACATCGCGCCGCGCAGTCCTCTTGGGGGTCGGTGGGGGAAGCCTCGCGCATGCTAGGCGGCCCGCATGACCGCGCGGTGACTGCGGCTAGCGCGACGGATCGAAGGAATTCACGTGCACTTCGACGATGTCGACGAACTCGGGCAGTTCGAGCAGGAACTCGGGATCGCGCGCGAGCGGCGCCACGCGCAGCGGATCGCCGCGCTGCGCGTGCATCGCCTGCATGTCCTCGATCGAGCGCCAGTACGAGACGGTCCTGAACTCCGCATGGTCGCCGCGCAGCTTGCGGAAGTACTGCACGCCCAGGCACTGCGGCTTGCGCGCGATCTCCTGGATGCCGTGCTCGAAGCTGTAGCGCAGGTATTCGTCGGCGCGCGCGATCGGCGTGCGGCCCTGCCAGATGCGTCCGACCAGCGGCGTGGCGAGCAGTTTGCATTCGACGGCCATGGGTGTTGCTCCTTTTGCGTGAGAAGGAAAGAAGGAGGAAGAAGAGGGCGGGGCGCGACAGCGCCGCCCGGGCCGCGAGAGCGTGGCGCGCGGGAAGGCGGCGCCGCGTAGGAAGGCGTCGCCTTCGCCTGCAAGCGAAACCGCGGGGCGCGGGTTCAGGTCTTCTCGAAGGCGCCCTGCAGCGTGCGCGCGAGCGCGGCCACGAGCGCCTCGCGCTGCGGCGCCGGGCGCCAGAAGCCGCGCGTCGCGAGGCCGCCCGATTCCCATTCGGGATGGCTGCGCGCGGGCCGCGCCGCGCGCACGGCCTCGGCGGTGGCGCGCGCCGGCGCGTCCTCGTGGCCGCCGACGTCGTCCTGCGCCGCGCCGGCCTCGATGCGTCCGGTCGCGGCATGGCCGCGCTGTTCGAGCGCGCGCGTGAGCGCGAGCTGCCAGGCCACGAGCGCGAACAGCACGCGGTCCTCGACCGTGAGCTCGTGCACGTCGCGCAGCCGGTTCGCGAGCTTGCGCCCGAGCGGCCCGAGGCCCTGCGAGACCGCGCCGCCGATCGCGCCGCCCATCGCCGCGCCGGCGCCGAGCGAGATGCCCGCCACCGCGAGGTCGGCCACCACGCCCACGGCCGCGCCGATGGCCGCGCCCTTGCCGAGCCGCAGCCCGGCTTCCTTCATGGCCTCGGGGCTGAAGAAGTCCAGCGACCAGCGGCCCTCGACCAGCGGCAGCGGCGCCTCGCCCGCATCGTGCTGCCGGAAGCCGAACAGCGCGAGCAGGTCGTCGGTGCAGCGCTGCGCCTTGTCGAACACGTCCTTGCGCAGCGCCGCGACCAGCGCCTCGCGGCGCTTCGCATCGGCGAATTCCTGCGCCGGCACCGTGCGGCGCAGCGCGGCCGCATCGACCAGCAGCTGCGCGATGCGCGTGCAGGCCTCCGCGCGCCGGACGGCGGCCTCGGCCGCGAGCGCATCCACCACGGCGCGCAGCAGCTCGCGGCGGTCGCGCAGCAGCGTGGCGAGGTCGCTGTAGAGCTCGCGCTCCGCGCCCACGAAGGGGGCCGCCGCATCGAAGCGCACCTGCGCATGCAGGCCGTAGGCCGAGAGCAGCTCTTTCCACGCGCCCTCGCGGCTCGCCGGGTCGCGCACGAAGTTCAGCACCGGCAGCACGGGCCGCGCGCAGGCGGCGAGCAGCTCGATCTCGTCGCGGAACTTCGGCAGCACAGGTTCGCGCACGTCGATCACGAGGAAGGCGGCGTCGATCTCCAGCATCGCGCGCAGCACCTTGGCCTCCTGCTCGAACGCGCCGTGCGCCTCGGGGCCCTGCAGGAAGCGGCGGATGCGCTCGGGCGGCGTGTCCGCGGCCGCGTCGAGCCGCGCCAGATGCTCGCGCAGCGCGACCGCGTCCTCGAGACCCGGGGTGTCGAGGAAGCGCACGACACTGCGGCCGTCCACCTCCAGGTCGACCGACTCGACGTGGCGCGTGGTGCCGGGGCGCTGCGAGACCTCGCCGAACGACGCGCGCCGCGTGAGCGTGCGCAGCAGCGAGGTCTTGCCGGCATTGGTGTGGCCGACCACCGCGATGCGGATCGGCGCCTGCGTGGCCGGCGTGCTCATGGGGCAGGCTCCGCGCCTGGCACTTCGGCCGCGACGCGCGGCGCGAGGCCGGTGTCGCGCAGCCAGTCGGTCCAGCGCGCGGCGTCGCCGGCGCCGAGCAGCCGCAGCCGGCATTCGCCGCAGAGCGCGAGCAGCTCGCGCACGAAGCGCTCGGTGCCGCGGTCGGGGCTCGAGGCCGCATGGCAGGCCAGCAGCACGGTGCGCGGCCGGGCCTGCGCCAGCAGGTCGAGCAGCGCGCGGCGCGCCGGCGCGCTGCCGTCGACGCGGTGCAGCTCGGCCTCGGCCGGCAGGTCGGCGGGCGGCCAGGCGATGTCGGGCGGCAGCTCGAAGCCGACCACGAACAGCGCCTCGCGCCATTCGGAGGCCGCGAGGCCCGCGGGCACCGCGTCGCGCGCGCGGCCCGGGTCGGCGTCGACGATCGCGGGCGGCGCGAGCGCCGCGAAGCGGTCCGCGAGCCGGCGGTAGTAGGGCGCCTGCCAGTCGGGCGCGAGCAGCGCGCGGCGGCGGCGCCAGACCCAGGCGCTCAGCAGCGCGAGCGCCAGGCGCGGCAGCAGGCCGTAGACCACGATGCAGCCCGTGAGCCACAGCGCCCAGCTGCGCTGGCCCGCGGCGCCCGGCGCGGCCGACAGCACGGTGGCGGCATCGGGCACCGGGAAGCCGAGCCGCGCGGGCGCCCAGCCCAGCCACTGCACCGCTCGCACGAAGAAGGCCGGATCGAGGATCGTGGTCTCCCAGCTCAGCGTGTAGCTGCGGAAGGCGAGCGCGAACAGCATCGCCGCGAGCACCGCCGCGAACGACAGCGCCCAGATGCCGTGGCTCGCGAGCCCGAAGGCCCAGGGCACGAGCCGGGCGCGCGCCAAGAGCCCGGTGGCCGCGCGCACCAGCAGCGGCGCCTGGCCGCGCCGGCCGCCCGCGACGCGCGCCGTCAGCGCGAGCCAGAGCCAGCCCAGCGAGCCGGTGCCGAAGCGGCCCGGCAGCCACAGGCTGCCCAGCCAGAGCAGGAGCGTGACCGCATGCAGTCCGAGCAGGCTCGCGAGCGCGACGATCACGTTGATGTGCCGCTCGCCGCCCCCGACCACGTTGCCCGCGAGGCCGAGCCCGGCCGCGACGATCAGCGCGACCAGGCCGAGCAGCACCCACGGCGCCCAGTGCCGCGCGCGGGCGAGTTCGCCCGCCAGGCCGATGCGTTCGCCGAGCACGCGCGCGCGTTCGACGATCCGTGCATGGGCTTCGGTGCTGCGGGAGAGGGCGGTGCGCACTGCCTGCGCATCGTCGAGCGGACCTTGTTCCTCGGTCCAGCGGATCGCCTCGGTGACGACCGCATCGGAAAGGGCGGATTCGCGCAGCGCGTTCTTGATCAACAGGGTCCCTTCGCTTCAGGCCCCACCGTGGGCGGGACCGCGCGAATTATGCCCGCCGCGTTGCGCGCGCCAAGTGAAACGGGGCCGCGCGCGAACGCAGCCCCGTCTTGTGGCGCGAGTCGAGAGCGCGTGCGGTCTTTAGCGAAGGCCGAAGAAGGAAAGCACGGCGACGACCACGACAACCAGACCGACGATGTAAATGATGGAATTCACGCGAGGACTCCTCGTTTGTTGACGACGGCTTCAGCATCGCCCCGCGCGACGGGGTGGGGGTGTCGGCAAGAGGCGGCCCGTGCTGTAGGACTCGCGAAGAGCCGCACGCGCGCCTGCGCGCCGGCCGCTTCAGCGCGCGGCGGCCAGCGCCTGCCCCAGCAGCCACAGCATGGCCGCGCGCACCTCGGCCGCATCGGCGCCCGCATCGATCTCGAGCGCCGCGCGGTCGAACGCGGCCGAGAGCAGCTTCGCGAGCGCACCGAGCGGGACGCCCGCCGCGCCCGGCAGCGCCTTCGCGAGCCCCTCGCGCAGCGTGGCGGCCGAGGTCGCCTCGTCGATGGCGTCGGTCGCCTCGCGGCCCAGCACCGCCGGCCCGTCGACGAGCATCAGCCGCGTGCGGCCCGGCACCGTCATCGCGTCGAGGTAGGCCTCGCTGCCCGCGAGCAGCGCCTCGCGCGGCGCGAGCGGGGCGGGCGCGGCGGCCTCGATGCGCGCGGCCACGGCCTCGGCCTCGCGCACCAGCACCTGGCGGAACAGGTCGCGCTTGTCGGCGAAGTGGTGGTAGAGCGCGCCGCGCGTGATGCCCGCGGCGGCGCAGATCTCCGGCGTGGAGGTGTCGGCGTAGCCCTTGCCGACGAAGAGGGCGCGCGCGGCGTCGAGCAGCGCGAGGCGCGTGGCCTCGGTGCGTTCGCGGTTGGTGCGGGGGGGCGTGGTGACGTCTCGGGTCATTTACATACAGGCTGTCTGTAGATTAGGATGCAACTTACATGCAGCATGTATGTTAATTGAAAGGACCCCCAGCCATGAAAGTCACGAGCTACTACCCGGTCGTCATGACCCGCGAGGTCGCGGCGACAGCCGCCTTCTACCAGCAGCACTTCGGCTTCGTGCCGCTGTTCACGAGCGACTGGTACGTGCATCTGCAGCGCGAGGGCGAGCCCGCGGTCAGCCTCGCGGTGCTCGACGGCCGCCACGAGACGATTCCCGAGCCCGCGCGCGGGCAGGTGGCGGGCGGGCTGCTGCTGAACTTCGAGGTCGACGACGTCGACGCGGTGCACGCGCGGCTCGCGGCGGCGGGCCTGCCGGTCCTGCTGCCGCTGCGCGACGAGGCCTTCGGCCAGCGCCACTTCATCACGCGCGACCCGAACGGCGTGCTGATCGACGTGATCAAGCCGATCCCGCCGAGCGCCGAGTTCGCCCGGATGTACGAGGCCGGCGCGCTGCCCGGCTGAGGCTCAGGCCCGCAGCGCCTCGGCCTCGTCGTCGTTGAGCTCGTCGCCGAGGAAGCCGCCGCTCTGGTGCGCCCAGAGCCGCGCATAGAGGCCGCCCTTGGCCATCAGCGTGCGGTGGTCGCCTTCCTCGACGATGCGGCCCTCGTCGAGCACCACCAGCCGGTCCATGGCGGCGATGGTCGAGAGCCGGTGCGCGATCGCGATCACGGTCTTGCCTTCCATGAGCCGGTAGAGGCTCTGCTGGATCGCGGCCTCGACCTCGGAGTCGAGCGCGCTCGTGGCCTCGTCGAGCAGCAGGATGGGCGCGTCCTTGAGCATCACGCGCGCGATCGCCACGCGCTGGCGCTGGCCGCCCGAGAGCTTGACGCCGCGCTCGCCCACGTGCGCGTCGTAGCCGTGCCGGCCGCTGGCGTCGCTCAGGGTCTGGATGAACTCGTGCGCCTCGGCGCGCCGCGCGGCCGCCTCGATCTGCGCGCGCGTGGCGTCGGGCCGGCCGTAGGCGATGTTGTCGGCCACCGAGCGGTGCAGCAGCGAGGTGTCCTGCGTGACCATGCCGATGTGGGCGCGCAGCGAATCCTGCGTGACCTTGGCGATGTCCTGCCCGTCGACCAGGATGCGGCCGCTCTCCAGGTCATGGAAGCGCAGCAGCAGGTTGACCAGCGTGGACTTGCCGGCGCCGGAGCGCCCCACCAGGCCGATCTTCTCGCCGGGCGCGACGGTCAGCGTGAGGTCGTCGATCACGCGCCGGCCGCCGTCGGCATAGCGGAAGCTCACGTGCTCGAAGCGCACCTCGCCGCGCGGCACGGTGAGCGTGCGGGCGCCGGGCGCGTCGAGCACGGTGCGCGGGCGCGACAGGGTCTTCATGCCGTCCTGCACGGTGCCGATGTTCTCGAACAGGCTGGTCATCTCCCACATGATCCAGTGCGACATGCCCTGCAGCCGCAGCGCCATCGCGGTGGCCGCCGCCACCGCGCCCACGCCCACCGTGCCCTGCGACCAGAGCCACAGCGCCGTGCCCGCCATGCCCGCGGTCAGGCCCATGCTGAGCGCGTGGTTGACGATCTCGAACGCGCTCACCAGCCGCATCTGGCCGTAGCCCGTGTGCATGAACTCGCGCATCGCCTCGCGCGCGAAGCCGGCCTCGCGCTGGGTGTGCGAGAACAGCTTGACGGTCGCGATGTTGGTGTAGGCATCGGTCACGCGCCCGGTCATGAGCGCGCGCGCATCGGCCTGCGCCTTGCCGACCTTGCCCAGCCGCGGCACGAAGTAGGCGAGCGAGGCCGCGTAGAGCACCAGCCAGACCACGAACGGCAGCACCAGCTGCGCGTCGAGCACGCTCACGAGCACGACGATGGTCACGATGTACACGCCCATCGCCACCACCACGTCGGCCAGCACGAACATGGTGTCGCGCACCGCCAGCGCGGTCTGCATCACCTTGGCCGTGATGCGGCCCGCGAACTCGTCCTGGTAGAAGGCCATGCTCTGGCCCAGCATCAGGCGGTGGAAGTTCCAGCGCAGCCGCATCGGCAGGTTGATCGCGAGCGTCTGGTGCTTCACGATGGTCTGCAGCGCCACCACGCCGATGCTGATCGCGAGCAGCGCGGCCAGCCAGGCCAGCGCGCCGCCGCGGTCGGCCCACAGCCGCGACGGCTCCTGGCCGCCGAGCCAGTCGACCACGCGCCCGAGGATCGCGAACAGCAGCGCCTCGAAGCCCGAGATCGCGGCCGTGAGCACGGCCATCACCGCGATCTTGAGCCGCAGCCCGCGGGTGCAGGCCCAGAGGAAGGCGAAGAAGCCCGTCGGCGGCAGCGTGGGCTCGGCGGCGGGATAGGGATGCAGCAGTTTTTCGAAGAAGCGGAACAAGGCGGGCGATCTCCAGGCGAAGCTTCGGACTCTAGCCGGGCTCGCATCCCCTTGCACCTAAAGGGTGCGTTCGGACGCCGCGCCGAGCCGCTCGCCGAGGAAGTCGATGAAGCTGCGCAGCTTCGGCGCCATGTACTGGCGGCTGGTGTAGACCGCGAACAGCGTGACCGGGGGCGGCGCATGGTCGGGCAGCAGGCGCAGCAGCCGGCCCGCGGCGAGGTCCTCGTCGACCAGCCACTCGGGCAGGAAGGCGATGCCCATGTCCGCGCGCACGGCATGCAGCGTGAGCGTGGTGTCGTCCGAGCGCAGCACCGGCGCGAGCCGCAGCGGGAACATGCGCCCGCCCGGGCCCTTGAGCGCGAGGTTGTCGAGGTTGACGTAGCTCGGCACGATCGCGCCGAGCCGCGCCACGTCGGCCGGCAGCGCCGGGCTGCCGCCCATGCGGCGCAGGTAGGCCGGCGTGCCCGCGAGGTGGAAGGGCACGCGGCACAGCGGCCGCGCGATCAGCGCGGGCGAGGGCTCCTGGGTCGCGCGCAGCGCCAGGTCGTAGCCGTCGGCCGCGAGGTCGACCTTGCGGTTCTCGAGGTGGATGTCGACCAGCACCTCGGGAAAGCGCTCGCGGTAGTCGGCCAGCACGCGCGCGAAGCGCGGCGTGGCGCACCACACGGGCGCGCTCACCTTGAGCTGGCCGCGCGGCGCCTCGCGGGTCTCGCCGATCGCGGCCTCGGCGGCATCGAGCAGGTCGAGCGCGCGCCGGCTCTGCGCGTACCAGGCGCTGCCGGCCTCGGTCAGGCTCAGGTGCCGGCTCGAGCGGTGCAGCAGCCGCGCGCCGAGCGACTTCTCGAGCTGCGCCACGTGCTTGCTCGCCATCGGCGCCGACATCGAGAGCCGCTCGGCCGCGGCCGCGAAGCTGCCCGACTCGACGACCTCGCGGAACACGCGCAGGCTTTTCAGACGGTCCATCCGAAGCTTTCCTCAGGAGAAATGAACCGATGCATCCTAGCCTGTCGATTTCCTGGTGGGAAATGTCTACAGTGGGGGCAACCCCCGAGGACATCCCCATGAACCCCGCTCCCGCTTCCGCCCCGACGTCGACTGCGCGCCTGCCGACCTACTTCATCTCGCACGGCGGCGGCCCCTGGCCCTGGATGAGGAAGGAGATGGGCGGCGCCTACGACCGGCTCGCGGCCTCGCTCGCCGACATGCCGCGCCAGATCGGCCGCACGCCCGCGGCGATCCTCATGGTCTCGGCCCACTGGGAGGCGCCGGTCTTCATGGTGCAGGGCCATCCGCGCCCGCCCATGATCTACGACTACGGCGGCTTCCCGGCCCATACCTACCAGGTGCGCTACGACGCGCCGGGCGCGCCCGCGCTCGCCGCGCGCGTGGCCGCGCTGCTCGAGGCCGCGGGCCTGCCGGCCGCGGTCGACCCCGAACGCGGCTTCGACCACGGCATGTTCTCGCCGATGGCGGCGATCTACCCCGAGGCGAACGTGCCCGTGGTGCAGCTGTCGCTGCGCCGCGGGCTCGATCCGGCCGAGCACCTCGCGCTCGGCCGCGCAATCGCGCCGCTGCGCGACGAGAACGTGCTGATCGTCGGCAGCGGCCTGAGCTACCACAACCTGCGCAACTTCGGCCCGCAGGCGCACGGCGTCTCGAAGGATTTCGGCGACTGGCTCGACCGCACGGCGGTGGCCTCGGCGCCCGCCGAGCGCGTGCAGCGGCTGGTCGACTGGGCCGCGGCGCCCTCGGCGCGCATGGCGCATCCGCGCGAGGAGCACCTGATCCCGCTGATGGTGGCCGTGGGCGCGGCCGAGGCCGAGGCCGGCGAGCGCGTCTACCACGAGGAGGCCTTCATGGGCGGGCTCGTGGTTTCGAGCTACCGCTTCGGCGCGGCCGCCGCCTGAGCCCGGGCCCGGGCCCCCGCGCCCGCGGGCAGAATCGGCCGATGGCTTCCTCCATTTCCGATCCGAACGCCGAGGCCGCGGCGCGCGCCGCCATCGAGCGCATCGCCGCCCTCGGCACCCGCCACGACATCACCCACGAAGGCGTGCGCGTCTGCTGGCGCCGCTTCGGCCCCGCCGACGGCGAGGGCTCCGCGCCGCCGCTGGTGCTGCTGCACGGCGGCCATGGCAGCTGGATGCACTGGCTGCGCAACGTCGAGGCGCTCTCGGCCGGGCGCACGCTGTGGCTGCCCGACATGCCGGGCTTCCACGATTCCGACGCGCCGCCGGCCGCGGCGCCGGGCGGCGATCCGCTCGGACCGCTGCTCGACGCGCTCGGCGGCTCGCTCGACCGGCTGATCGGCTCGGGCACGCCGATCGACCTCGGCGGCTTCTCGTTCGGCGGGCTCACGGCGGCGCGCTTCGCGGCGCGGCGCGGCGCGATCCGGCGCCTGCTGCTCGTGGGCAGCGGTGGCCACGGCACGCTCCGGCGCATGTCGGTGCAGATGATCAACTGGCGCGCCGCGCCCGACCGCGCGGCCGAGCGTGCGGCGCTCGTGCACAACCTGGGCGCGCTGATGCTGCACGATCCGGCCGCGATCGACGCGCTCGCGTTCGAGATCCACGACATCGCCTGCCACGGCACGCGCTTCCGCAGCAAGGAGGTCTCGCAGGCGGGCGGGCTGCAGGCCGCGCTCGATGCGCTCGGCGGGCCGCAGCTGCTGCTCTGGGGCGCGTACGACGTGACCGCCGATCCGCGGCCGCTGGTGGCGCAGCTCACGGCGGGGCATCCGCAGCGCGAAGGCGTGGTGATCGACGGGGCAGGGCATTGGGCGCAGTACGAGCGCGCCGATGAATTCAACCGGCTGCTGCTGCGTTTCCTCGGCTGAGTTCCGCGGCGCTTCATCGAATCTTAAAAAGCCTAAAGAGTTATTAAAGCCTCGGGGTCAGCATCCGGCGGCGAGGCGGCGATGCCGCTTCGAACCTTCGACTTTTCACCCTGAGGATCCTGATGAAGAAGCCAATCCGCCTCGCCGCCCGAGGCCTCCGTTTCGATGGCCGCGCGGCCTTCGCGGCCGTTGCCGCGGGCGCCGCCTGCGCAACGTGCCCGGCACCCGCCTGGGCGCAGCCCGACGAAGGGAAATTCGAAGCCGGCGGCTCGCCATGGAGCCTCGGCATCGGCGTGGGCATGGAGCGCAAGCCCTACCGCGACTTCGACGACAAGGCGATGGCCATTCCGATGATCGGCTACGAGAACCGCTGGGTCAGCGTGGCGGGGCCGAGCCTCGACCTGAAGCTGCCCTCGGCCGGGCCGGTGTCGTTCCGGCTGCGCGCGCGCTACGCCGCGGAGGGCTACGAGGCCGAGGACTCGCCCTACCTGCTCGGCATGGAAGAGCGCAAGCCGAGCTTCTGGCTCGGCGGCGCCGCGATCTGGCGCGGCGATGTCGCGAACCTCACGGCCGAGCTGCTGGCCGATGCCTCGGGCCACAGCAAGGGAACGCGCTTCAAGCTGCAGCTCGACCGCCGCTTCGGCGCGGGCGCCTTCGGCATCACGCCGCGCCTCGGCGTGCATTGGGTCGACCGCAAGTACGTCGACTACTACTACGGCGTGCGCGCATCGGAAGCCGGCGCGGGCCGCGCGCGCTACGAGGGCGAGGCCACGACCAACGTCGAGCTCGGCCTGCGCGTGGACTACGCGGTGGCGCCGAAGCAGACCGTGTACCTCGACGTCAGCGCCACCCGCCTCGGCAGCGGCATCAAACACAGCCCGCTGGTCGACCGGTCGAGCCACACCGGCGTGCGCATCGGGTACCTCTACAGGTTCTGATCCGGCAGCGCGACCGTCATGGGCGGAAACAGCACGCGGATGCCTAGGCCGCGGCCGTCGAGCCCGGCGCCGGTCTCGATCGCCGCGCGATGCACCTCGGCGATGCCCGCCACCAGCGACAGCCCGATGCCGCTGCCGCGCGACGGCGTGCCCGCCACGCGGTGGAAGCGCTTGAAGATCGAGGCGCGCTCCGCGGCCGGCACGCCCGGGCCGTCGTCGGCCACTTCGAGGTAGATGCGCCGGGCCTCGCCGGCTCCGGTGCCCGCCGCGTGGCCGCAGCTCACGCGCACGCGGCCGCCCTCGGGCGTGTAGCGCAGCGCGTTGTCGACCAGGTTGCGCAGCAGGATGCCGATCTCGTCGATGTCGCAGCGGATGGTGCACGGCCGCGCGTCGAGCAGGATGGTGCGCGCGTGCTGCAGCGCATGCACCTCGAACTCGTCCGCCACGTGCATCACGAGCGCGTCCAGGTCGGCGGGCGCATGCTGCGGTGCGTTGGCGCCCGCATTCAGGCGCGCCAGGTCGAGCAGCTGCTCCGACAGCCGCGTGCTGCGCTCGGCCACGGCGAGCAGCTTGGCGAGTGCGACGTCCTTCTCGGCCGCGGTGGCCGCGCGCAGCGCGACCTGGGCCTGCGCCTGCAGCGCCGACAGCGGCGTGCGCAACTCGTGCGCCGCATCGCCGATGAAGCGGCGCTCGCCCTCGACCGCCTCGTCGAGCTGGCGCAGCGCGTGGTTGAACGACGCGACCAGCGGATGCAGTTCCCGCGGCAGCGGTGCCGGAGAGAGCGGCGTGAGGTCGAAGCTGCGCCGCTGGCGCATCTGCTCGCCCAGCGCCAGCACCGGCTTCAGCGAACGGCGCACCACGAACCACATCAGCGCGCCCACGAGCAGCAGCAGCAGCGTGTTGATGACCAGCGCGGTCATGGCGTCCCCGCGCAGTTCGGCGTCGACCACGCTGTGCAGATTGCCCACCTGCACGTGCACGCGACCCGTCCTGTCCGAGGCGGAGTAGACGCGCCATCGCGCGCCCCCGATCACGCTGGTGGCCGCGCCGCCGGCGAAACCCGGCCGCAACGGGGTGTCGGGCGCGCCGGGCGAGCGCACGAGCAGGCGATCGCCGTCGAGCCAGATCTGGAACGCGAGCGCCTCGCTCTCGGGGAGCGCCTCCTCGCGCAGCTGAAGGCCGTTGGGGCGCGGCCGCAGTCCCTTGAGCTTGTCTTCGCCCGGAATGGTCAGCAGGATGCGCGTGGCGATGGTCTGGAGCTTGTCGTCCCAGATGCTGTTCCTGTTGTGCGTGAGGTAGAGAAACAGCACCGCGAGCGCCACCGCCCAGCACAGCACGATGGTTGCGGCGATCACCATGATCATCCGCGCCTGCAGCGAGTTCAGCCTCATGGACGCGGCGGACCCACCACGTAGCCGTGCCCGTGCACCGTCCGGATCAGGTCGTCGCCGAGCTTGCGGCGCAGCTGGTGGATGAAGACGGCGATGGTGTTGCTCTCGACCGCGCTCGCGTTGCCGTAGACGGCGTCCTGCAGGTGGTCGCGCGTGACCACGTGGCCGGGCCGCTCGAGCAGCGCCAGCAGCGTGCGGTATTCGTGCGCACTCAGCGGCACCTCGACGCCGGCCTTCGACACCACGCGGCGGCTGCGGTCGACCTCGATGTCGCCGTGCGAGAACACCGGGATCACGCGGCCCTGGCTGCGCCGGATCACCGAGCGCACGCGCGCCCAGAGCTCGTCGAACTGGAAGGGCTTGACGATGTAGTCGTCGGCGCCCGCGTCGAGCCCGTGGATGCGCTCGCTGAGCTGGCCGCGCGCGGTCAGCATCAGCACGGGCGCCGGGTCGTAGCGGCCGCGCATCGCGCGCAGCACCGAGAGCCCCGACTCGCCGGGCAGCCCGATGTCCAGCAGCACCGCGGCATAGGCATGGTCGATCAGCGCGAGCCGCGCCGACGGCGCATCGCGCACGTGGTCGATGGTCCAGCCGCTCTGGCGCGCCCCGTCGCACACCGCCTCTCCCAGCATGGCATCGTCTTCGACCAGGAGCAGGTGCATGGGATAGGGAGTGTGGGCGCGGAATGCAGTGCGGATGATGCCCCAGAGTTTTTAATATCTCTTTAAGTCGCCGGGTGCCCCTATGGCTTCGCGAGCCCGAGCCGCCGGATCGTCGCGCCCCACTGGTCGTAGGTGCTGCGCGTGAGCTCGGCCAGCTGCTGCGGCGTCGACGACTCGGCCTCGTAGGCGCCCTGGCGGAAGAACTCGCGCGTCTCGGGCATCGCGAGCACCTGCGCGAGCGCCGCGTTGAGCTTCGCGACCACGGGCTGCGGCATGCGCGCCGGCCCGTAGAAGCCGAGCCAGCTCGCCATGTCGACGCCGCTCACGCCCTGTTCGGCCATCGTCGGCACGCCCGGCAGCAGCGGGCTGCGCGCGGGCGCCGCCACCGCGAGCATGCGCACGCGGCCGGTGGCGCTGTTCTGGATCGCGTTGGGCGCCGCGTCGAAGTAGAACTGCACGCGGCCCGCGAGGAAGTCCTTCGCGGCGTCGGCGCCGCCCTTGTAGGGCACGTGCACCACGTCGAGCCCGGCCTGCTGCGCGAAGGCCTCGCCGTAGATGTGCGAGGAGGTGCCGGTGCCGAAGGAGGCATACGCCGCCTTGCCCGGGTTGGCCTTGATCCAGAGCACCAGCTCCTGCACGCTGCGCGCCGGCACGCTCGCGTGCACCGTGAGCACCAGCGGCCCGCGCGCGCCGAGCGAGACCGGCGTCAGGTCCTTGAACGGGTCGTAGCGCACCTGCGCGAGCGTCTGCGGGTTCTGCGCTACCACCGAGGAGGGCGCGTACATCAGCGTGTAGCCGTCGGGCGCGGAGCGGATCACTTCCTCGGTCGCGAGGATGAAGCTCGCGCCGGGCCGGTTCTCGACGATCACGGGCGTGCGCAGCACCTCTGCGAGCTTGTTGGCGACGAAGCGCGCCTGCGCGTCCGAGGCGCCGCCGGCCGCGAGGCCGAGCACGATGCGGACCGTGCGGCCCTTGTCGGGAAAGGGCGCATCGGCGGCGCGCGCGGCGATCGGCGCCGCGGCGGCGCAGGGCAGCAGGAGCGCGAGCGCGGCCGCGAGGCGGCGGCGGCGCGGGTCGGTGCTGCCGTTCATTGCTTGGCCAGCCCGACCTGCTGCACCATCGCGCCCCAGCGCTCGTAGGTGGCGCGCGTGAGCCCCGCGAATTCCTCGGGCGTGGAGCCGCCGGCCTCGTAGCCGCCGCTGCGGTAGAACTCCTGCACCTGCGGCATCGCGAGCACCTTGGCGAGCGCGCCGTTGAGCGTGGCGACCACCGGCGCGGGCATGCGCGCCGGTCCGTAGAAGCCGAGCCAGCTCGGCAGGTCGAGGCCCGCATAGCCCTGCTCGGCGAAGGTCGGCACCTGCGGCAGCGCCGCGATGCGCGCGCCCGCGGCCACCGCGAGGATCTTCACCTTGCCGGTGCCCGAGGTGATCACGGCCGAGGAGGCCGAGTCGAACATGTACTGCACGCGCCCCGCGATCAGGTCCTTGGCCGCGTCGGAGCCGCCCTTGTAGGGGACGTGCACCGCGTCGATGCCGGTCTTCTTGACGAAGGCCTCGCCGTAGATGTGCGAGGAGGTGCCCGCGCCGAACGAGGCGTAGCTCACCTGGCCCGGATGGCCCTTCACGTAGGCGACGAGCTCCTTCACGTTCGACGCCGGCACCGCGGTGCTGACCGACAGCACCAGCGGCCCGCGCCCGCCCAGCGAGACCGGGGTGAAGTCCTTGAACGGGTCGTAGGGCACCTGCGCGAAGGTGTGCGGGTTCTGCGCCATCGTGGAGGAGGGCGCATACAGCAGCGTGTAGCCGTCGGGCAGCGCGCGCGCCACCTCGCTCGCCGCGAGCATGGTGCTCGCGCCGGGGCGGTTGTCGACGATCACGCCCGTGCCCAGCACCTCGCCGAGCTTCTGCGCCACGATCCGCGCCTGCGCGTCGGTGCCGCCGCCAGCCGTGAAGCCGACCACGATGCGGATCGGCTTGCCCTTGGCCGGGAACGCCGGCGCCTCCTGCGCGAGCGCCGCCGGCGCGAGCCCGAGCCAGGCCGCGGCGCCCAGCGCGGCGCCGAAGGCACGGCGGGTGCCTGTGAGTCTTTTCATCAATGTCTCCGATGGATTGCGGTTCGCATATTGATCTTGAAAACCATAAAAATCCATATTGACCAGGGAATACCCTGAATCAAGGCGCTATTGCGTTGACAAAATGGAAGATGAAACCAAAATACAGCGAACACGAACCGCAAAGCACCTCCATGAAAACAGTCGTCCGCACCGACGAGCGCATCCTCTCCTCCGACATCTTCGACCGCGACAGCCGCGTCAAGCGCCCCGACCACGGCCAGTGGGCCGAGCCCGGCAAGACCATCCCGGTCTACCACCGCTGCGGCGTGCTGGTGGTGGGCGGCGGCCCGTCGGGCACCGCAGCGGCCGCCGCGGCGGCGCGCGCCGGCGCCGACGTGGCGCTGCTCGAGCGCTACAACCACCTGGGCGGCCTCTCGACCGGCGGCCTGGTGATCTGGATCGACCGCATGACGGACTGGGAAGGCAAGCTCGTGATCCGCGGCTTCGCCGAGGAGCTGTTCGACCGGCTGCCGGCCGACGCGGTCGCCGGCCCGGCGCGCGAGGACTGGGGCTCGCAGGACCCGGGCAAGGCCGCGCACTGGTCGCAGCGCACCGCGGCCTATCACGGCGTGGTCACCTGGTCGCCCACCATCGACCCCGAGCGGCTCAAGCTGCTGTCGCAGGAGATCGTGCTCGAGCGCAAGGTCAAGCTGATCTACCACTCGTGGGCCGCGATCCCGATCGTCGAGGACGGCGCGGTCAAGGGCGTGGTGTTCGAGAGCAAGGAAGGCCGCATGGCGATCATGGCCGACGTGGTGGTCGACGCCACCGGCGACGGCGACCTGTTCGCGCGCGCCGGCGCCGCCTACGTGAACGACATCGAGGAGGCCGACGTGCACCACTGCATGAACACCTCCTGGCTGTTCGGCGGCGTGGACATGAACCGCTGGATCGAGTTCAAGGCCGGCCAGCCCGAGGCCTTCTCGGCCTTCATGGCCGAGGGGCGCGCGCAGTGCGGCCTGTTCGAGCGGCCCTTCGTCTCGTGGCGCAACGACGTGGCGCTGTTCATGGGGCCGCGCCAGTCGGGCTACTCGGCGCTCGACGTGGACGACCTCACGGCCGTCGAGGTGCGCTCGCACCGCGCGATGGCCGCGCACCTCGACTACTTCCGCGCCCATGCGCCGGGCTTCGAGAACGCCTACATGATGCTCAGCGCGCCGCAGATCGGCGTGCGCCATGCGCGGCGCCTCACGGGCGTGGGCGCGGTGCTGCGCAGCCAGTGGCCCGACGGCGTCGCGCTGGCCGACGAGATCGGCGTCACGCCCGCGGTCTCGCCCAAGTTCCCGAACATCTCGATCCCCTACGGCGCGCTGGTGCCGCAGCAGCTCGACGGCCTGGTGGCCTGCGGCCGCCACATCTCGTGCGACCGCAACTCGCACGGCTTCATGCGCGAGATCCCGCAGTGCTGGATCACCGGCCAGGCCGCGGGCGTGGCGGCCGCGCTGGCCTCGCAGGGCGGCATCGCGCCGCGCGCGGTCGACGTCGGCGCGCTGCAGTCGGCGCTCGTCGCGCAGGGCGTGTACCTGCGCGCGGGCGCGGGGCAGGGCGCGCGGACGGCGGCGGCGGCCGAAGCGGGTGCCTGAACCTCTACATTGCATGGTTCTGGTCCTTGTCCACGGGTTCTGCCATGTCCACTGAAAGAAACGACAACCCCCTGTCCGCCTCCGACGCCGCCGCCGATGCGCGCGCCGACCGCTCGGACACCGTGAGCGCGCTCGAGCGCGGCATCTCCGTGCTGCGCTGCTTCAGCGAGGAGCGCCCGGTGCTCGGCCATGCCGAGATCGCGCGCATGACCGGCATCCCGCGCGCGACCGTGAACCGGCTGGTCGCCACGCTGCTCTCGCTCGGCATGCTCAAGGCCGCGCCCGCGGCCGACCGGCTGATGCTCGGGCCCGGCGTGGTGTCGCTCTCGCGCGTGTTCCTCGGCAGCCTCGACGTGCGCGCCGCGGCCCGGCCCAGCATGCAGGTGCTGGCCGAGGAAGTGGGCGCCTCGGTCTACCTCGCGGTGCGCGACGGCATGGAAATGGTGCTGATCGAGGCCTGCCGGCCGCGCTCGTCGATGCTCTCGGCGCGGCTCGACGTGGGCTCGCGCGCGCCGCTGCCCAACTCGGCGCTCGGCCGCGCCTACCTCTCGGCGCTGCCCGAGGCCGAGCGCAACCAGCTCGTCGATTCGCTGCGCCTCTTGCGCGGCCCTGAATGGGACGGCATCGCCGCGCCGCTGGGGCGCGCCCGACGCGGGGCGCAGCGGCCGGGCGGCAGCCTCTAGCGCCGCGAATTCCAC